>JAGRPB010000108.1 GCA_020439945.1 Verrucomicrobiia bacterium | reverse complement strand
AAGTCCTCGAAGAACACCACCGCGAACGGTTTGCCTTCGCGCTTGGTATATTTGACCTGCACTTCCTGAATCAGCCCGGCGAACTTGTGGGTGATCTTTCCGTTCGCTTTCAGACCCTGGACCTCCGCGATCTCGCGATATTTGCCGGCGGCGATGGTGGCCCGATAGCGATCGAGCGGGTGCCCGGTCACGTAGAAACCGAGCAGGTCTTTTTCGTGCGAAAGATACTCCTCCTCGTTCCATTCCACGCGTTCCTCGTCGGTCACTTCCGGCGGCGGCGCGGCGGCCATCAGCTCGTTCATGTCGAAGAGCGACACCTGCCCGGAGGCCCGATCGCGCTGGGCCGCGCTGGCTCCGGCGATGACCTGCCCGACCCGGGAAAAGAGTTCGTCGCGGCGTTCGCTGGTGAAATCGAAAGCACCGGCCTTGATGAGGTTTTCCAGAATCTTGCGGTTAACGACCTTGGTATCCAGTCGCGAGGCGAAATCCTCCATCGATTCGAAATCACCCTTTTCTTCGCGTTCGGCGATGGCACTGCGCATGGCGCCTTCGCCCACGTTCTTGATCGCGGCGAGCCCGAAACGGATGCCTTTTTTCCCGTCCGGTTTCACCTCGGGGGCGAATTTCAACAGGCTGCGATTGATGTTCGGCGCCAGGATCTCGACGCCCATGCGCTGACATTCGGCGACGAAAACGGAGATCTTGTCGGTGTTGTTGATTTCGTTGCTCAACAACCCGGCCATGAACTCGACCGGGTAATTTGCTTTCAAATAAGCGGTCTGATAGCTGATGAGTCCGTAGGCGGCGGAGTGCGATTTGTTGAAACCGTAGCCGGCGAACTTTTCCAGCAAGTCGAAGATGTCGTTGGCCTGCTTTTCCGGAATCTTGTTCACCTCGCGGCAGCCTTCGACGAACTTGGCGCGCTGCTTCACCATTTCCTCGACCTTCTTTTTCCCCATGGCGCGGCGGAGAAGGTCGGCCTCACCAAGCGAGTAACCGGCGAGCAGGTTGGCGGCGCGCTGCACCTGTTCCTGGTAGATGAGAATGCCGTAGGTCTCCTCGCTGGCCTCCTCGAGGAGCGGGTGGAGGTACTGGACCTTGGTCTTCCCTTTCTTCCGCGCGATGAAGTCGGGAATGAGGTCCATCGGACCCGGTCGATAGAGCGCGATCAAGGCGATGATGTCCTCGATGCGGTTCACATCGAACTGCCGGCAGAGGCTCATCATGCCACCGGATTCCAACTGGAACACCCCGGTCGTCTCGCCGCGGTTCAGAAGTTCGAAGGCCTCTTTGTTGTCCAGCCCGACATCGTGAATGGAAAAGTCCGGCGTGTGCGCGTGGATGAGATCGACCGCGTCCTGGATCACGGTCAGCGTTTTCAGGCCGAGGAAGTCCATCTTCAACATCCCCAGTTCCGTCAGCGGATTCATCGCGAACTGGGTGGTGACTTCGCCTTCCTTCGCGCGCGTAAGGGCCACGTAGTCGGTCAGGTCGCGGTCCCCGATGACGACCCCGGCGGCGTGAACGCCGGTGCCACGCTGGAGCCCTTCGAGGAAGGTCGCGTATTTCCAGAGTTCGTCGGCGTTGGGATTGTTCTGAAGTTCGTCCTTCAGTTCGGGATTCTTCTTTCGCGCCTCTGAGAGAGTGATTCCCAGCTCATTGGGAATCATTTTCGCCAGACGGTCGCCCTCGGTGAAGCTCATGCCCATGACGCGGGCCACGTCGCGGACCACGCTCTTGGCGCCGAGAGTGCCGAAGGTGACGATGTGCGACACGGCGCGCTCGCCGTATTTCCGGCGGACGTATTGGATGACTTCGGGCCGTCGAGTCTGGCAGAAGTCGATATCGATATCGGGCGGGGAGATACGTTCCGGATTGAGGAAACGTTCGAAAATGAGACCGAAACGGAGCGGACACAAATCGGTGATGCCCAGCACATAAGCGACGAGCGATCCCGCCGCGGAACCACGGCCGGGACCGACGGGCACGCCGTTGTCCTTGGCCCATTTCACGAAATCCCAGGTAATGAGGAAATAGGACACGAAGCCCATTTTCTCCATGATCCCGATCTCGTAATCGAGGCGCTGGCGCAGCTCGGCATCGGAATCGGCGCGGTCGCCGTAGCGCCATTTCAGGCCCTCGAAACAGACTTTGCGGAAATACTGCTCGCGGCTGCTGCCGTCGGGCGCGTCGAACTGGGGATACTTTTCCGAACTGGCGGAGTCGAGCTTGATCTCCACGTTGCACCGGTCGGCGATCACGAGCGTGTTGCGAATCGCTTCCGGGCAATGCCGGAAGAGTTTCGTCATTTCCGCCGTGGTCTTGAAATACACTTCCGGCGAATAGCGCATCCGGTTTTCGTCCAGGATCGACGCGCCGGTGCCGATGCAGATCATGATGTCGTGCGACTCGTGATCGCTGCGATTGAGAAAGTGAACGTCGTTGGCCGCGACGAGCGGGAGATCGAACTCCTTGGCGAACTCCATTAGCTGGCGATTGCACTTGGCCTGCGACTCGAGGCCGTGGTCGTGCATTTCCAGGAAGAAATTATCCCGCCCAAAGATGTCGATGAAATCGCCCAAGCTCTTCCGCGCGCCGTCGAGGTCATCGGCCTGGATGAACTGATTCACCTCGCCAATGACGCAGCCACTGAGACCGATGAGCCCCTCGGAATGGGCGGCAAGGGCTTCCTTGTCGATGCGGGGCTTGCCGTAGTACATGCCCTCGAGATGTCCCATCGACACCAGCTTCATGAGGTTCCCCCAGCCGGTATTGTTTTCGGCGAGGAGAGTGAGGTGCGAGTTGCGCCGTTTTTTCGCCGCGCCGTTGCGGCCCGCGGTGGGCAGCTCGGCTTTGCGATCGGTCATCCGCGTTCCGGGCGGGGTCAGGTAGGCCTCGCACCCGATGATCGGCTTGATGCCGGTCTTCTTTCCCGCCATGTAGAAGTCGATGGCACCAAACAGGTTACCATGATCCGTCATCGCGACCGCCGGCATCTTCAACCGTTCCGCCTTCGCCATCAGATCCTTGATACGGATCGCACCGTCGAGGAGCGAGTTTTCGGTGTGCAAATGCAGGTGAATGAACGGGTCCTGAGCCATGAGTCGGGGAAACGGGACAGCATCCAGCGGTTCGGTCGCCATTTCCGGGGCAGGTGAAATCGGCGAAACCAGATGCTTCGTTCATCCTAAATAGAGCCTCCCGCGACGCAATGCGAAATCGGGACGGCGCGGCTGGAGCGCCCATTTTTCGTCCGATTTTTTCCGCGAAGCTTCAGGTCGTTTTCCGCCGGAACATGATCGCCGCCGAACCGAGAGTGAAGATACTGATCACGACCAGGGGAAAAAGGAGGGCGATCACACGATCGGGTGGCGCGTCTTTGAGAAAGACCCCTTTCACGATTTCAACGAAGTGCCGGATCGGATTCGGCCAGGTCGCGACCTGGAGCCAGTAGGGCATGTTCTCCACCGGCGCGGCGAAGCCTGACAACATGATGGCGGGCATCATGAAGGAGAAGGCCCCGAGAAAGGCTTGCTGCTGGGTCGACGAGAGTGACGATATCAGCAGCCCGATACCCACCAGGGAGAGGCTGTAGAAAAACATCCCGGTGTAGAGCAGAAACAGGCTCCCGCGGAAGGGCACGTGGTAGAGAAATACCGCCGCACAGAGGATGATCGTCGCTTGAAAAAAAGCCACGATCATCGCGGGAACCGCTTTTCCGATCATGACCATCTCGGGGTTCAGCGGCGACACCATCAGCTGGTCGAAGGTGCCCTGTTCGCGTTCGCGCGCGACGGAGAGAGCGGTCAGAACCAGCGAGCCAATCGTGGTGATGATCGCGACAAGGTTAGGCAGGATGAAATGCTGGTAATCGAGGTTCTTGTTGAACCAATGGCGGACGACGAGTTCGGACGGCAGGTGATGTCCGGCGGACTCGGCGCGGTCTTTCAGGTAGATTTCCAGGATTTCCTGGAGATAGCCAAAGGCGATCTGGGCACCATTTGACCGCCGCCCGTCGAGCAGCACCTGGATGGGCGATGTTTCCCCGATGGCGAGTTTCTGGGAAAAGTCGTCGGGAATACTGATCGCAAGCATGGCGCGGCGGGTCTCGATGGCATCGGCCATTTCTGCCTCGCTGTGCACCACGACGATGTCCGTGAAGGCGGCGCCACTGGTGAAGCGCTGAACCAGTTCGGTCGACGCGACACCGAGGTCACGGTTGTAGATCGCCATGGACGCGTTTTTCACCTCCATCGTCGCCGCCCACGGAAATAGAATCGTCTGAAGAATCACCGGCATGATCAGCAGGGCACGGCTCGACGGATCGCCAAAGAGCGATTGGAGCTCTTTGATGACAAGCGATCGGATGCGGAGGAAGAAACTCACGGTGAGAAGTCGTTTTGCCGAAGACGTTCAATCCATGCGGCGGCGGGTGAGCCTCGCGGTCAGGCCAAGGAAGAAGGCGGCGGAAATGATCAGGGCGAAGATATCCGGCCACAGCACGTGCCAGAGCGATCCGGCCTGGAAAAGTGTCTGGATCGCGGAGACGAAATACCGTGCCGGAATGACGTGAGTGAACGCCCGGATTGGCGCGGGCATGCTGGAGATTTCATAGATGAAACCGGAGAGCATGGTGGCGGGAAGGAACGCGGCATTGAGTGCGGCCTGAGCGGCATTGAACTGGTTCCGCGTCGCAGTGGAAATAGCGAGGCCGATGCCCAGCACGCTGAGCAGGAAGAAGGTGCCGACCACGATGAGCGCGAGTAGGTCGGCGCGGAACGGTACCTTCAGCAACCAGTGAGCGGTGGCGACGCAGAGTAGCAGGGAAAACATCCCGAGCGCGTAGTAGGGCAGTACCTTGCTCAACATCAGTTCGGCCCGCGTCACCGGCGACGCGAGCAGTGCCTCCATGGTGCCGCGTTCCCACTCGCGGGCGACAACGAGCGAGGTCAGCAGCGCGCCGATAACGGTCATGATCACGGTGATCGATCCGGGTATGAGAAAGTTCCGGCTGTCGGCCGAGGGATTGAACCAGTAGCGGGGCGTCATCACGATCTCGGGTTCCAGTTTCTCGCCCCGGTCCTCGGACCGCTGGAGTTGCCAGGTCTGCCAGATGCCGTTGACGTAGGCTTCGACGAAGTGCGCGGTGTTCGGTTCCGACCCATCGGTCACGACCTGGACCGGGGCGGTGTCGGCCGGATTTTTCACTCGCCGGGAAAAGTCCGGTGGAATGATCACGAAGCCGCGGATCTGAGAATCGACGAGATCCTGCGCCAGTTCGTCGCGGGTTTCGTAGCGATGCACTTCGAGCGAAGGCGAGGCCTGCAAGGCGGCAGAGAAGCCGTGCGACTCCGTCCCCATGGCTTCATCGAGAACGCCGATTCGGAGGCGCGAGGAGTCGAGATTGAGGCCGAACCCATAGATGAACATCATCACCATCGGCAGTCCGAAAGCGATGAGGTTGCTGCTCGGATCGCGAAAGATCTGCAGCGTCTCTTTCCAGCAGAGCGCTTTCAGTCGGCGAAGGGAAAATCCGGCAGATTTCATGTCTCTGTCGCCGCCTCCTCTCGGCGCGTGACCAGTGAGACGAAAGCATCCTCCATCGTCGGATCCGGGTTACTGTCGTCGGCGACGCTCTGCTTCAGTTCGTCGGGCGTGCCATTGGCGATCAACTGACCGCGAAAGACCAGACCGATGCGGTCGCAGTATTCCGCCTCGTCCATGAAGTGCGTGGTGACCATGATCGTCACGCCGCGCTCGACCAGGCCGTTGATATGCGTCCAGAATTCCCGTCGCGTCACGGGATCGACGCCGGAGGTCGGCTCATCGAGGAAGAGGATGTCGGGCCCGTGCATCAGCGAGCAGGCCAGGGCGAGGCGTTGCTTGTAGCCGAGCGAGAGCGATTCCGTCGGCGTTATTAGAAACGGTTCGAGGTGGAAAATCTCCGTCATGTCCTCGATGCGCTCTCGCTGGCGCTTTCCGTGGAGCCCATAGATCCCGGCGAAAAACACGAGGTTCTGCACCACGGTGAGATTCCCGTAGAGCGAAAATTTTTGTGCCATGTAGCCGAGCCGCTGTCGCGCCTGACTGGCGCTGTGCCGGAGGTCCAACCCGACTACCGTGGCGGTGCCTTCGGTGGGGACGAGCAGGCCGCACATCATCTTGAAGGTGGTCGATTTCCCCGCACCATTGGGACCGAGGAGACCGAAAATCTCACCGCGTTTCACATCGAAATCGACGTGGTCGGTGGCGGTGAAGTTGCCAAACTTCTTCGTCAGGCCGCGCGCTTCGATGACGGTTTTTCCGTCGAGGGGAATCGCCTCCGTTCGGGCCGTGAGCGGCGATTCGCCGGGCGGACCACCACCCAGCATGTCGATGAAGGCGTCCTCAAATCTCGGCTTCACCGGTGACCAGTTGGCTTCGGAACCGGCACCGATTTCGTCTGGCTCGAAGGGTTTCGTGCTCGGACGGAAGGTGAGCCGGAGGTTGTGCCCCTGGATGGTTCCGTCGGTGACCTCGGGACGCAGTAAGGCATCGGTGAGCAGGCGGCGTTTTCCCTCACCCGGTTGGCGCAGGTGAAAGCATCGTCCTTTGAGAGGATCCGAGATTTCCGCCGGTGTTCCTGAGAAGAGTTTCGTGCCTTCATTGAGCACGAGCGTGGTTCCGCAGAGTTCGGCCTCATCGAGATAAGCCGTGCTCCAGACCACAGCGATACCGCGATCGACCAGATCCTCGACCATCCGCCAGAGTTCCCTGCGCGAGATGGGATCGACGCCGACGCCGGGCTCATCCAGCAGCAGCAGCTTTGGTTCGCCGAGGAGGGCACAGGCGAGCCCGAGCTTCTGCTTCATCCCGCCGGAGAGCTTGCCCGCAAGCCGGTCGGTGAAGGCCTTGAGATCCGTGAATTCCAGCAGCCGTTCGAAGGACTCCCTTCGTGCTTCGCCAATCACATGACGGAGATCGGCGTGAAGATTCAGGTTTTCCTGCACACTGAGATCCTCGTAGAGGCCGAATTTCTGCGGCATGTACCCGACGTCCCCGCGGATCGCCGCTGAATCGGCGAACGGATCGAATCCCAGCGTCCGCACCGTGCCCGAGTCCGGTTCCATCAATCCGGCTACAAGACGGAGCAGGGTCGTCTTCCCCGCTCCGTCCGGACCGGCGAGTCCCGTGATCAAACCCGTGCGAAATTCTCCCGACACCGCATCGAGCGCCGGAGACTCCATGCCCGGGAAAGTCTTGGTCACGTTCTCGAAACTGACCACGACCTCGGACATCACTCGTGATCCGGTTCGATGTTCGGCCGGACCGTGACCGGCATTCCCTGACGTAGGGCGCCATCGCTGTCTTCGACCACGATGCGGAGCCGATAGACGAGCGAGGTGCGCAGCTCCGTGGTTTCCACCGGCTTCGGCGTGAACTCGGCCCGGGGCGAAACGAAACCGACTTTTCCGTGGTAGGGCTGGTCGGGACGGCTGTCTGTCGTGAGCAGAACTTTCGTGCCCGGAGGAAACTTCCCGAGTTGTGACTCCGACACATAGGCGCGGACCCAGACGGGATCTTCAAGCGAGAGTGACAAAACGGTCGAGCCCATTTGAACGATCGCCCCGGGTTCGACGGCGCGGGTGATGACGATACCGGCGGACGGACTCTTCAATTCCGTATCGGCGTGCCGGATCTCCGCCAGGGAAACCGCTGCTTCGGCCTGTTTCGCATTCGCGATGGCCGCGTCGATTTCTTCCTGCCGGAAACCCGCTTCCATCTCCGTCAAAGATGCCTGGGCGACGGCCACGCGGGCGTCGGCCTCCTCGAGAGCGGCCTCGGCGTCCTCATAGGATTGGCGAGACACGCCTCGGGTTTCGAGAAGCTTTGCCTGGCGGTCGAAGGAACGCTTCGCATTCGCGGCGATCGCCATTGTCTGGGCGAGTTGAGCGCGGGCCTCGGCGATGTCTTCTTTTCGGTAACCGGCTTTTTTCAATTCTTCCTCTGCCTTCGCCACCGCGAGACTCCCGCGCGCCTGCTCCAGTTCCCGGCGGAAGGGTTCGGCGTCGAGTTTGGCAAGAAGGTCGCCGGCTTTGACCACGTCGCCTTCGTCGACCAGCAATTCGCTGACCCGACCGCCAACGCGGAAGCCGAGATCGACGCCGCGGATATCGACATTGCCGTAGAGCACGAGGGGTTCGTGCTCGGCGCGGTAGTTTTCGTAAAAATGCCAGCCGGTCGCCGCACCAATCGCGACGAAAACCAGTATCAGAATTCGAACTTTCATGGTTGGGGGAGAGTGAAACCGCGGCAGATCGAATCGATGTGCTCGTCAATGACATCACCGATCATTGCGGCGTGTTCGGGCCCGAGTTTTGGAACCTCCAGGCGATGGCGAATCGTTTCTCGGGCCAGGGTGAAAACGATGACCTGACCGAAAAGGGCGTGGGCACGCACGATGGCCATGGGTGACTGTGGATCCTCCCCAGTGACCACGGCGAGGATACGAGTCAGGAGTTCGTGGAGTGGGCGAATCGTTTCCCGGTATAGCAGATCAAAACTTTCGCTGGGGGACGCCTGCTCGCGCATCATGACGGAACGGACCTTGTAGAAATCGCCATCGATCTGCTCGCCGAGCATGGTTCGGAAGATCCGCTTGAGGGCCGTGCGGGCCCCATCCGGATCCAGATTGCCTGAAGCGAGTTGACCACGAAGTTCGTTGGCATACTCGCCGAGGATACTCCGCAGATATCCGCCGATTCCTTTTAGCACTTCAGCGTAGAGCGATTCCTTGTTTCCGAAGTAATAGGCGATGGCTCCGACGTTCTGGCCGGCGGCATCCGCGATTTCCCGGACCGAGGCATTGTCGTAGCCGCGTTGTCCGAATTTTTCCAATGCGGCGAGGAGCAGGCCTCGTCTCGCTTGCTCTCCCTTGTTGGGGCTGTTGGGAAAGAGTTCCCGGGTCATGACGGTAAATTATACAAACGTATAAGAAAGTCAAACGCCTGTATAAAATTGGCTTCTCCAGCACCATCTTTCATGGCGACGATTACGAGAACATTTCCAATTGGGGCGAGTTCTGATCGCCACCGGAGTCCCTCTGCAGAGGTTGAAACCTCACCCCGGCGCCAATGAGTCGGACAGTTTTTCCGTCGCCCCGTTTCCAGGCTTCGCGAAGCAGTTCGGCGAAGAGTTCGGGCTGCACTTCGTCGGTCGCACGTTGCGCGGTGGTGGTGGTGAAATCGTTGAACTTCAATTTTACGAATCCTTCGCGGATCGTTCGATCCCGATGCTTTCCGGCCAGATCTTCCTGCAGCTCGACAACGAGTTCTTCGAGTTTCATGAGCCCGGCTTCCGGAGATTCAAGATCTTCGAAGAAGGTGCGTTCGTTGCTGACCGATTTGCGTTCGCGGTTCGGATTTACCCGCCGGTCATCGATTCCGCGAGAGAGATCGTAGAGTTCGCGCCCGAATTTTCCGAAACGATGAGTCAGGGTCAGCAGAGGGATCTTTTGGAGGTCCCCGCAGGTCTTCACCCCCAGCGAGTGGATCTTTTCCGCCGTTCGCTTACCCACTCCCCAGATTTTTTCGATGGGGAGAGCGGTCACAAATTCATCGACGCCGTCGGGCAAGATTTCGAATTGTCCGTCCGGCTTGTTCCAATCCGACGAAACCTTGGCGAGAAATTTGTTCGGCGCGATCCCCGCCGAGGCGGTCAGTTTGGTTTCTTCCCGGATTCGATCACGAATCTCTGAGGCGATGGAGGCCGCTTCCGAATCGAGATGAGTCACATCGAGATAGGCTTCGTCGAGAGAAAGTGGCTCGATCTGATCGGTAAATTCAGCAAAGATTCTTCGGATTCGAGCCGACTCCGCCCGGTAGAGATCGAATCGTACCGGGAGCAGTACGAGTTCGGGACAAAGACGCGTCGCGGTATAGGTGGGCATTGCCGACCGGCATCCATATTTTCGCGCTTCGTAATTGCAGGTGGTCAGGACGCCGCGCTGCCGACCACCGACCGCGATCGGTTTGCCCGCCAGTTCCGGCCGCTCCCGCATCTCAATGGCTGCGTAAAAGCAGTCCATGTCGATGTGAATGATTTTTCTACGCCCTTGGGTTCGATGGGCTGACACCATCGAATAGGAGTTCTCCGAAGGAAGTGATTCAGAGTCATTCATCTTCGACCTTCCGGCTTGAGGTCGGGGCGGATCGGAGATCGATTAAAGGCGGTAGGGCAATCTGATGGCGAATTTTCTGAACCGTTTCTTCAGTACACGAATTCGCTTCGCTCTCACCAATGGAATGAATAGCCACGAATGTCCTCATCGTTCCCGTCTCCCAAATTCGTGGCTATTCATTCCATTCGTGACCATTCGTGTTGATGGTACAGAACCACTCCACGAGTGGTTCAGAGAAGCCGGCCCACCATTCGTCCCGCCCCTAAACCAATTCGGAGATGCCGGATCCGGCATCTCCGCTGGTGGTCGCAGAGCGCCAGATTTTGCGCCCTGACCCTGTTGGATCTGCGAGTGTACCCTGTTAGGTGCCCACTCACAGACCGGTTTCATGAGGAAAAAGTCTCGCTGATCATTTCCCCTGCTCTGCCGCCA
This sequence comes from Verrucomicrobiia bacterium, assembly GCA_020439945.1. Lineage (GTDB taxonomy): Bacteria > Verrucomicrobiota > Verrucomicrobiia > Verrucomicrobiales > DEV007 > JAEUHH01. The sequence continues at coordinate 8,387 of JAGRPB010000108.1, read as the reverse complement.
GTTTCTCTTTCACCGCTGCCTCGATCTCGGCATAGAGCGATTCGTCGGCCTTGAGAGCTTCCTTGGCGCCGTCGCGACCCTGGGCGAGTTGGCTGCCTTTGTAGCTGAACCAGGAACCGCGTTTCTGGAGAATGTCGAAATCGATGGCGAGATCGAGCAGTGAACCGGCGCTGGAAATCCCCTCGTTATACATGATGTCGAACTCGGCCTCGGTGTAGGGCGGAGCGACCTTGTTCTTCACGATCTTGAGCTTGGTGCGGTTTCCGGTAGCGACGCCGTCGGATCCCTTGATGCCGCCGATGCGGCGAATGTCGCAACGGACCGAACTGTAGAACTTCAGGGCCCGACCACCAGGAGTGGTTTCGGGGCTACCGAACATGACGCCGACCTTTTCACGGATCTGGTTGGTGAAGATGCAGACGGTGCGAGCCTTGGAAATCATCGCGGTGAGTTTCCGCAGCGCGGCACTCATGAGACGAGCCTGGGCGCCGACCGTGGCGTCGCCGATTTCGCCGTCGAGTTCCTGCCGGGTCACCAGTGCGGCGACCGAGTCGAGCACGATCACATCGAGCGCATTGGAGCGCACCAGCGTTTCCACAATGCGGAGCGCTTCCTCACCGGAACTCGGCTGCGAAACGAGCAGTTCGTCGAGATTCACCCCGAGTCGCTTGGCGTACTGAGGATCGAGCGCGTGTTCCACATCAACGAACGCGGCGAGTCCGCCGGCTTTCTGTGCCTGGGCGATCACGGTCAAGGTGAGGGTCGTCTTACCCGAAGATTCCGGTCCGAAGACTTCCACGATTCGTCCACGGGGAAAACCGCCGACGCCGAGCGCTCGGTCGATCAGCAGGTTCCCGGTCGGAATGGCATCAATGTCGATCCGTTCTTCGCCACCCAGTCGCATGATGGCGGTTTCACCGTAGTCTTTTTGAATCTGCGAAATCGCGAGATCGAGATTCTTGGCACGGGCCTCGGCGAGGCGATTGCGTTCCGCGTCGGAGGCGCCGTTGGATTTGGTCTTGGAGTCGTCTTTGGATTTGGTTGAGGTGGCCATGATACGAGAGCGGGGCGTGGGAGGAGCAGTTGCGGGGCTTTTGCCGCCGGCGGCATTGGAACCGTCATCGGGTTCAAGAACGCTGTCCGCGTTTTTCTCAACGTCGTCGGCAGTGACGGATTTCTTCGGACTCTCGTCCGAACCATTTGGAGATAGCAGTTCGACCATCGTTTGGAAACTGATTTCCACGACAGTACCGAAAACTGTTCAAGTGTCCAGTGAAAATTTGAACCTTTTCGCAAGAACAGTATTTTCAACCACCCCAGTTCAGCATATCCTGAATGACCTGCCCGTAACTCAGAACCGCACGAATGATCATCCAGGCGGCGATTCCGAGGACGAACCAGTAGAAAAACTTCGGCGCCCACTCGGCCAGCCGTTCCACGTTTTCGGCCGTTTCTTCGCGGTAAAATTTCGCCCACTCCGCCGTCTCGCGATCGAGCGCGCCGGCGAGATCAGCCGAGCCCAACCCGCGAACGAGATCCCCCGGCATCGCCGATCCGGCGGAAACCACGACATCGCCGACCGACTCCCCCGCCTTGAGGCGTTCCGACGACCGAATGGCATAACTTTTCAGCTGACCACTCTGCGACGCTTCACCGGCTTGCCGCCAGGCCTCGTTCATCCGCTGGCCGGATAGCAGGTAGATATGAAGCACTTCGCAAAATCGAGCCAAACCACGCGCCCTCCGAACCGGACCCGCAAAGGGAACTCGCTGAATGAGCGCGTCGATCGAAGCCGAATGCATGGCGGCTTTGGAAAGGCTCCGCCAGACGAGAATCAGGCCGATCGCGACCAGATAGCCGATAGCCACCCAGACCAGCGAAGGCACAAGGTTCTCCCTCCAGTTGTCCGATCCTTTCCCGGTCAATCCGGCGCCTAAAGTCCGAAACATCGTGGTGATTCCGATCCCGACCAGGAGCGCAAAATGGAGCAGCACGATCGGGTAAACGAGTGCTCGCCGGATGCGTCGTCGCGCTTCGGTCTCCTGCCGAAAATGCTCGGCCAAGTGTCGAAACCCGATCTCCAGTTGGCCACCTTTTTCCGCGGCATCGACCATGGAGAATTCGAGTTCCGAAACCGGATACGAACTTCGCGCCAGGCCCTCGGCCAGCGACGTGCCGCTACGCACCCCGTCCAGCATCGCCTGACAAAGCGAGCGCGCCACGCGATCGGGTCCGCTTTGGGATATGATCGATTCGCACGCCTTGTCGATGCCGAATCCGGCGCCGGCAAATTTGGCCAGTTCGGAATAGAGAAAAGCGCGCGCCTTGAGATCGGAAGCCACGACGGGAGTGAACACCATCGCGCCGACTTGGGGAAGCCTCGAAGGGGACGCAAATCCAGATTTTCTTTTTTGTGATATTCTGGAAAACTTAAACAACTTCCCGACCGCGAATTCGATTTACTGCTCATGGCGTCTCGCTCCTCCAGCGCACCTCCGAAAAGTTCGACTCACGACGATCGCACCTGGATGAAGATCGCCCTGCATGAGGGCGCGAAAGGGCTCGGCCTGACCAGTCCCAATCCGCCGGTCGGAGCGGTGCTGGTCAAAGACGATCACATTCTCGGGAGAGGCTGGCATCGAAAAGCCGGCGAAGCCCATGCCGAAGTGGTGGCGATCGAGGACGCGCTCGGTCGTTGCTCGCCCGACGATCTGAAAAAGGCGACCCTCTACGTCACCTTGGAACCGTGCTCCACAACCGGACGCACCGGGGCGTGCACGGATCTGATCCAGCTGCACCAGATCGGACGCGTCGTGATCGGCACGGTCGATCCGAATCCCGCCCACGCCGGTGCCGGTATCAAGATCCTCGAAAAGGCCGGCGTCGAAGTCATCACCGGATGCCGCGAGGACGAGGCCAAGCACCTGATCCGCTTTTTTGCCAAGCACATCACCACCGGTCGTCCGTGGGTGATCGCGAAGACGGCGATCACGCTGGATGGACGAACGACGCTGCGATCCGAGGACGGTTCGTGGATCACCGGCAAGGCGGCGCTCGATGATGTGCAGAAACTCCGTCGGCAGATCGACGCCATTCTCATCGGCGGCGAAACGCTGCGACGCGACGATCCGCGACTCACACTTCGAGGCGATTTCGCCAAGGATCGACCACAACCATGGCGCGTCGTTCTGACCGCGATGAAGGATCTGCCGACTGACGCCAAGTTGTTCACCGACGAACATCACGAACGCACCATGATACTGCGCGGTGCCTCCCTGGAAAAGTCGCTCGATCTGCTCGGCGACCAGGGCGTCTGCTCGGTGATGATCGAATCCGGTGGCCGGCTCATGGCTCACGGCCTGGCCAACGATCTCATCGACGAGGTCGTGATCTACCTCGCCCCCATCCTCGGTGGAGGAGACACGCGGCTCATGCCGGTGGACCGCATCGTCGCCGATCTCTGCGACGTAACCTATCAGCAGATCGGTCGGGATTTCCGAGTCACCGGATTTCCCAAACGTCGCCCCTGATGAACGAGACGGCATCGCCGAAACGGAGCCCCGCGGTTTTCTTCGACCGCGATGGCGTCGTCAACGTTTCGCCCGGGAAAGGCTACGTGCTCTCGTGGGAGGCCTTCGAGTTCGCGCCGGGATTTTTCGAGCTGTTTTCCCTGGTGAAAAATCGGGGCTGGAAAGCGGTGCTCGTGACCAGTCAGAAAGGGGTCGGTAAAGGGCTGATGTCGACGGACGATCTCGAGACCATTCACCGGAACATGCAGGACACGTTGCGCGAAAAATGCGGCGCCGAATTCGACGGAATCTATGCCTTTACCGGAAAGTCGGATTGCCGGCATCAACCGAAGCCCGATCCGGAAATGATCTACTCGGCGGCGGACGAACTACATCTCGACCTCAACCGTTCCTGGATGATCGGTGACGCCGATCGCGATATCGAGATGGCCATCGCCGCCGGTCTCGAAGGCAGCCTGCGAGTTCGCGGTGACAAACCGATCAAGGTCGAAGCCAGCGGCACCGTCAATTCGCTAGAGGCAGCCGTCGCGATATTCGACGGCATTCTCACCGACGAGACTCAGGGGTGAAAATGGAGAGTAGCATGGGATTCCAATCCCGTGCCTGTCCCCGCGGGATTGCATCCCGCGAGTCATCCTGGAAATGCTGGGCGGGATACCATCCCGTGCGGAAAGTCTCGGCTTGAAAAGCCATGCTACGAGGATCGATCCAACCCTGTCAGGTTCGCGATCCAACCCTCTTGAATCGAGCTTCGGACTCGATTGGTTCATACTCTTGATTCGGGCCGATCGCGAGAGGACGCGCGCGGTCAGCGACCGCGCCTACAGGCACGCCGGATGTTCGGGATTGAAACAGATGACTTGCGGAACTCTTCGCGGTCTGAGGAATAGGAAGAGGACGATGAATAGGAATAGGATTTTCTGAATGAGGGCGTTGCCTGTAGGCGCGGTCGCTGACCGCGCAAGTGGATGGAAGTTCCAAAGAAGTTCACCCCTTGTTTGGGTTTCGCATCACCCTCGTCCCGCTTTTGAGAGTACACTCGGCACGAGGAAAAAGAGAGCGACGCATTCGAGCGCTAGAACCCAGAGGTAGGAAATCCTGCGAGGGTGATCGAGGATGCGCGGATCCGGGTAGCCATGCCGACGCATGATGAACCATTCTGATCTTTTGGATACGGCAGGATTGTATGAACGGACATCATAGGCCAAGCAGCCCCATCCCGATCTCACGTACCAATAATCGACTCTCGCTGCGGAGGATTTCGGCGACCGGATGACAACTTCCCACTCTTCATTCATCGATCGGATCAACATCACCAGGGTCAACACCGCGAGAAGGACCACGATCCCGAATGATGACCAGCGGAAAACCAGTTTCTTTGTGGGCTGATTTTCCCGTTGTTCGTCCATGAGAAATGCCGTCGTTTCAGATTCGTGAAGTCTTCCGTTTTCTGCACTTCGTCCGACAACGATCGAACCAGAGAAGCATCACGATGGCGAGTCCTATCTCGGCGACGAGGATACCCATCCATGGCAATCGAATGCCACGACCGAGGACACGATTCTGAACCGAACCCATCGCTCCCGGTCCGAGTTCGATTCGCTCATAGTGGAATCGATTTCTGGCGGCGGGCAGGAGATCGAGTTTGGGAACGGCGGTCAGACTGAGATCGAGTTGGCCGTTCTGCGATCCGACTTTCAGTTGGTAGGAAGATACCGGCGACAGATCGAGGGTGATCCACTCTGAAACCGAACGCGATCTCCGGGAGAGGTGAATCGTCAACGCGATGATGACGAGGGAAACGATCGCCGTGATCGTGAGGCGCCGTTGAACAAACTTGGATCTGCCTTTGAAAAGTCGGTTTTTCTTTCGACCGATCATTCAATCCTCACCTCGCTCGCGTTTCAATTGATAGACGGCCTCGTGGTATTTTTCTCCCGGAAGTCGTCGTATCAACCTCAGGAATCTTTCCCTCGTCCATGTCTTGGTATCGAGTTCGCCCGGCTCCAATAGGGCGACAAGGAGATCCCCTTCCATGTATCGGAAATTTTTCCGGATATGCTGCATCGCTTCCAGCGCGCATTCTTTTCGAACGTTAATCCAGTAGCCCGAAGCGCCAGTTCCCTCGCTAAAGGTTTCGATACCGTGCCGCGACAAGATGGAGTCGAGATAGTTGATCGTCTTAGAATCAAAAGTGACTCCGATTTGGCAAATTTGATCTGGCCTTACTCTGCTCATGTCGTACTCAATGTCGATAGTTCGGTTTTTCCCCCTCCCCCACCCCGTTCGATCCACACCGCGAGCAGGGCAATGTCCGCCGGCGTGATGCCGCTGACACGACCGGCCTGACCGAGGGTCTGCGGCCGGATCTGATCGAGCTTGTGTTGAGCTTCACGTTTCAGTCCGCGCACGGCGTGATAGTCGAGCCAGGCAGGGATCGCTTTGTGTTCGAGTTTCGCGGTGCGCTCGACCATCTCCTGCTGGCGTTTCAGGTAGCCTTCGTACTTCACTTCGATCTCGATCAGCTCCCAGGTCGCGGCCGAGAATTTCGCACGGTGGTCTTCCTCCAGCTCGGTCCACTGCGATTCGGGTCGACGCATCCACTTGGCGATGGTGACTCCGTCGTGGCGGGTGTCGTTCACGTAGCGAATGCCCTCTTCCAGACGTGCGGCTTTTTCGCGAGTGGCAGCGAGTCGAGCTTCGGAAACGAGACCGGAGACGAAGCCCTTTTCCGTGAGCCTGAGATCGGCGTTGTCCTGGCGAAGGAGAAGTCGGTATTCGGCGCGCGAGGTGAACATGCGATACGGCTCGGTCGTGCCTTTCGTGACCAGGTCATCAACCATCACCCCGAGATAAGCTTCGTCGCGACCGAGAACGAACTCGGAATCGCCCTTCACTTTCAGCGCCGCATTCGCTCCCGCGATGAGACCCTGACCGGCGGCTTCCTCATACCCGGAAGTGCCGTTGATCTGTCCGGCGAAATAGAGACCGGAAACGAGCTTCGTCTCGAGCGTCGGGAAGAGCTGCGTCGGATCGCAGTAATCGTACTCCACCGCGTAACCCGGCCGAATGATCTCCGCGTTTTCCAATCCGGGAATCGACCGGATGAAGTCGTACTGCACCTCGTAGGGCAAACTGGTCGAGACGCCGTTGACGTAAAACTCGTGGGTGTGTCGTCCCTCCGGTTCGAGAAAGACCTGGTGACGATCCTTGTCGGCGAAGCGCACGACCTTGTCCTCAATCGATGGACAGTAGCGCGGACCGATCCCTTCGATGCGTCCGCAATACATCGGCGACTTGTCGAGATTCGCGCGAATGACATCATGCGTCTGCGTGTTCGTGTAGCTGATCCAACACGGCAATTGTTCCACGTGGAACATCGGGTCGGACCAATCGTTCAAGGTGTGGATGTCGTTCGGTCCGGCGGAGATGGTTTCGCGGAGAAAGGAAAACGCCGGCGCGGGTTCGTCTCCATGTTGGATTTCGCAGCGATCCAGATCGAGGGAGCGGCCATTCAGACGACAGGGTGTTCCGGTCTTGAATCGATCCACGGAAAATCCAAGTTCGCGGAGATGATCGCTGAGGGTGGAGATCGTGTCCCCCATCCGACCGCCTTTCTGATTCTGCAGGCCGACATGCATGAGACCGCGCATGAAGGTCCCGGTGGTGATGACGACCGACTTCGCCCGAAAGCGCATTCCGAGCCCGGTTTCGATTCCGACGACGGCATCGTTCTCGACGAGGAGACGAGCGACGTTTCCCTGGTGCAGATCGAGATTCGGTTCGGCCTCGAGGATGGCCTTCATCCGAAACTGGTAGGCCTTCTTGTCACACTGCGCCCGAGGTGCGCGAACACTTGGACCCTTCGCTGCGTTGAGCATGCGAAACTGGATACCAGTCGCATCGGTGTTCAATCCCATCGCGCCACCGAGGGCATCGATCTCGCGCACCATGTGACCTTTCGCCAAACCACCGATCGCCGGGTTGCACGACATCTGCGCGATGGTGTCCAGGTTCTGCGTGAGCACCGCGACCGACCCACCAATACGCGCCGCCGCGAGCGCGGCTTCGCAACCGGCGTGACCGGCGCCGATGACGAGGACATCGTAGGGTTTGGGATACTCGAACATGAGGGCGGGAAACAAGACGCGACCGGACGACGGAAAATGTTCCACGTGGAACGTCGTGCCAAAAACAGATCGCCAACTTACCTCACTTCCCACCAATCTTCATCCGCTCTTGAGAACCCCAAATCACATCTCGAACCGCTCAGGATTCTTCGAAGCGATGGCAGCACTTTCATCGAAATGGTGAGCCGCCCAATACCGACGCAACCATTCGCTGTCCGCCATCAGCTTTTCGATCGGCATATCGATGGGAACCTCCACCATGATCCCGGTCGGCAATTCGAAATCATCTTCCTCCCGAAGAAAGGCGTTTTCGGATTTCTGTTTCTGCGTCGGGTCCGCCATAGCGCTCGATCAATCCTCTAAAGTTTCCGTCGTCCAAGCTGAGTCTGCAACCTCGGATCAAAGCGATCACGTCACTCCAATCCTTCTCCTTCGATTCGCGATAAGGCTGCTTAATCGCATGCAGCTTCAACGCCACCAAATGGGCTGGCTTTGGAACAGTGGCTTCTACTCCCTCCCAGACTTTTCGCTCCGAATGCGTACGCAGTTTCTCAAAGGGCGTTTCGGTCACCACTAGCAAATCAACCGGTGGGTATGACTTGTTGCCGCGAAACTGAACGAAGTTCTCATTCTCATAAAAATTGGTCAGGCCCGAATGGCACGTAGATAAGGGGGATTTCGTTGAAAAGAGGTTGACGAAAAGCGAGCCGAAACGGCTTAGGTTGTT
>JAGRPB010000107.1 GCA_020439945.1 Verrucomicrobiia bacterium | reverse complement strand
TAGCGATTATTCGTGGGTAGAACCGGGAGAGGAGGAAGGCACAAATGTCCCGGTTAAAAGACGTAATCTTGACCTTTACCGTCAGTATTCACAAATCGCTGCGGACAACGGAATTCGGTTTTTTGTCATGATCGGAGCAGGACTCTACCTAATTTTCGGCGGTAAGTTCATTCACCGGATTGTAACGCGTCGGCCATAAAAACACGGAGCGAACAAGGCGAGGTAGGTGATTCCTTCCCCGGCTCTAGTTTTCTTGCTTTCGGACTTTGACTTCGCCATCCTCGGTTCGAAACGCGAGCTGGCTTCGATCCAGGAACCACCTGCTCTTCAACGTTAGGCCAAAGAATCTGCTCACTGGAATGCTGAGACTGAAGAAGATGGTGCTGGCGGAAGTTCCTGATGTTGTCCCGCTGTTCTTGGACGAGTCACAAACGCAATATTGGGAGAGCGGAATACGACATGACGCCGAGTCAGCGAACGAACTCCTGAGGGGCTATTTTCGCGTTCCAAGCTACCATTGGATGATGTTTTCGAACGGGGAAGTCGTTGGATATGGACACCTTCTCAGATCGGACTATTTGGAGGCTTGGATTGTGTCATACATCGTCGCGCCGGAATTCCAAGGGCTCGGTATTGCGACAGCGTTTGTCGAGGAGGTCAAGGGATTCGCATTGAACGAAGGAATAGAGATCCTTTATGCATCGGCTCACACGGCAAATCTCGCATCAATTCGGGTGATCGAGAAATCTGGTTTCCAACCGGCAGACGCACTTGCGCATTCGAAGGAGAATCTCTATCGATGGGAATCCAAGAGGCCCAACAAAATGCAGCACCCAACCGTCTGATCCGCTCCAGGTCGGATGCTCACCGTGAATACCACGCTCAACCCACAGTCAAAGCGCGACTGCCGTCAGGTGGGCGCCAGCGCTCGGACGTTGGCCCGAATTATTACTCCCTCCGGACCGTGTCCCAAGTAATGTCAGCCATCAGGTAAGGCGGACTGGCGATGATGCGCTCACCAATCTTGGTATTCTTCGAAAGGGAACGAGTCTGGCGGTGATGACGGTGAAGGAATCTCGGCCCAAGGTATCGCGGTTGGCGCTGGCGGCGGTGTTCTGCGCGATCGTCCTGGGATACCTGGTCTACTTGCCGATGGTGTGGGCATTCCTCGCGCCGGCGAAATCGGGTCCGCAGGCCTGGGTGGCTTGGGCGCTGGTTGGCGGCGGGGCGTGGCAACTGTTCGTCGCTATCTGGGCGTTGGGTCTTGGGCTGGTGCGACTGAGGAAGGGGAGGGTCGTGGTTGGACTGGTCGTGGTTTTGTTGGCGCTGCCGCTGGGGGTGTCGGGCGGGTATTTCCTGAAGTCGGCCTACGATCAGTGGGAGAGTCGACAGGGCCAAGTCGGAGAGGAAACCGGATTGGGTTGGGGGTGCCACTCGTTTTCGGCTTTGTTCGGAGTCGGCTTTCGGGTATCGGTGGTCGATGCGTTACCTGATCGCTCTGCCGCTGGTGTTGGTGTTTCTCGTCTCCTGCGCGACGACGGGCGGTCGAATCGGCCGTGACGAGATGGGGCATCGGCCGGGGCCGAAGGGGTTCAGGGCGGTGGTGATCGATGCGGGGCACGGCGGGAAGGATCGGGGCGCCTACAGCCCGCACACGGGGGCCAAGGAGAAGGACCTGGCGCTCGACATGGCCCGGCGCCTGAAACGGGAGCTGCCCGGCTGGCAAACGGTGCTGATGCGGGATGGGGATGTGTTCGTGGATCTCGATGACCGGGTGGATTTCGCGAACCACCACGGCAACGCGATCCTGGTGAGCCTGCATTTCAACGACGGGCCCTCGGGAATCTCGGGACCGGAAACCTATTACTGGCGGGTGGACAGCTACAGCCTGGCGCGGCGCATCCAGCAGCACCTGGCGGCGGTGGTGCCGGGCGAGAGCGGGAACCGGGGCCTGGTGCGGCGTCGGCTCCGGCTGACGCGGAATCCGGACATTCCCTGCGTGCTGGTGGAGTGCGGCTATCTGTCGAACGCGGCCGAGGCGCACCGGATCGCGGACGCGGGCTACCGGCAGGCGCTGGCGGATGCGATCGCCGACGCGATCAAGGAGCAATCGGCCCACGGCGATGCGGGTATGGGGCCGCTCCCGCCTCCGCTGAACGCGCCGCCCAGCCGGCCGACGGACGCGCGGGAGTGAGCGCCGGCAGGATCACACCACCTCGCCGGTGCTTTCCTCACCGAAATACATCCGGTAGCGGCCGTGGTAGCGGCGCAGCATGAGGCTGGCGCCGAAGGCTTCGCTCATGCAGGCGGAGCGCAGGGCGCGCGATTTTTCGCCGGAAGCCAGCACCTTGCCGTCCTTGAGGATGAGGGCGTGGGTGACGGCGGTCATGATTTCCTCCACGTGGTGGGTGACCAGCAGGAGGGTGGGGGCGTTGCGCTTCTTGGAGATGAGGCGCTCGACGAAGGTCAGGAAATGCTCGCGGGCCACGGGATCGAGCCCGGCGCAGGGTTCGTCGAGGACGAGCATCTTGAGATCGGGCGACATGAGGGCGCGGCCGATGAGGATGCGCTGGCGCTCTCCCTGGGACAGGAATCGCCACGGCTGGTTGGCGAGGTGATTGCACTCGATCTTGTCGAGGATCTGGTGGGCGGCGACTTTTTCCTCCTCGGGGGTGCGCTTGCGCCAGTAGTTCACCATGGCGTGGCGGCCGGCGAGGACGGTGTCGAAGGCAGTCTCGTCGGGATCGATGAGACTGGCGATGCTGCTGGAGACGAAGCCGATCTGCTTGCGCCAGTTGTCCCAGTCCTCGTTCGGCATGTCGGGCCCGGCATCGCGCCCGCGCAGCAGCACCTGGCCATGGGTGGCGGTGAGGTAGCCGAGGATGACGTTGAGCAGCGAGGTCTTGCCGGAGCCGTTGGGGCCGAGAACGGCCCAGTGTTCGCCGCGAAAGACGTCCCAGTTCACGTGGTCGAGGATGGCCCGGCCTTCGCGGACGACGGAGACATTCTGAACGCTGAGGACCTGGGAACGGGAGAGAGAATGAAATTCGGCGGACATGGAGATGCGGTGAAGACTGGGTAACCCGTTCGCGGATTCCCGCGGCCGGATCAAGCCCGGATCAGCGAAAACTCAGCCGCAGACCCTCGCTGCGCCAGGCATCGGCCACCGCTTCCTGGAGTTCTTCGTAGCTCTTGCCCTTCATGAGGATCTCGGTGCGGGCCTCTTCCTCTTTCATGCCGCCGGCGAGCGCCTTCATGTAGTCCACCAGCGTGGCGCCATTCCCCTCGCCCTCGAGACGGAGGAAGTAGTAAAAAAGCACATTCGCCGAGGGGTAATTGATCCTCCCGCCGAATCCCGAGGCCAACTCGTCAGCCCATTCTTTCCCCGAGATCGTCATCAACCGCTCCAGGTTGAGCATGTCGAATTCCCGGTCGTTTCCCGTGTAGCGGGTGATGGCTTCGCGAATGGAACGATCCATCGACGTGAGCGTGAAGCGGCCTTTGTCGTAGCGCTGGGTGGAGATGGTCTCCGCCAGTCCTTCGCTGAACCACGTCGGCACCAGGGGAAGCCAGCGCCCCGTCATCTGGTGGGCGATCTCATGAATCAAGGTGCTGCTTTCCCGGTCGTGATCGACGATGAATCGCGTGCCGGTGTATTCGACGCCCAGATTCGTCAGGGGCACCTTGATGACGCTGGTCAGGATCTCGTTGCCTCGCCAGGAATAGACAAACATCCCTCCCGAGCCTTCCATCCCGCCATCGCCCAGATAGTCGTTCCGTGTGGCATAGAGTTTCGTCGGGTAATAGCCATCGCCCCACGGTTCTGGTCCCAACCCGATCGGCATCGTCCTGGCGAACTCGAAGGTGGCCTCGAAAATCCGGGAAAATTCCATCACGACAGTTTTCGACAGTCGCAGCGGGCTTTTGAACTCGAAGTGCGGACTCCGATAAATGAATTCCCCGGCGTCCTTGTCCTCTTTGACGATCTCGATGGAATCGACATCAAACTCCGTCGCGATCGAGTTGGGCCACTCGCCCAGTTTCAGGTTCTCAAAATCCCCCGGGCTCTTGTCATCGGACTTGGCGTCCTGGTCGCCCGTTGGCGCCATTCGCTTTTCCTGCCATTCCCTCGCCCAGGCCTGATCGTCCTCACTGAGCCGGGAAAGGGGAAACTCGAAGTCGCCACGATCCGTCTTCAGCGTGATTTGGCCGTCACTCAGCGACACAATTTCGCCCTGCAACTTGCGACCGTCAGAGCTGGTCCAGGTGCGGGATTCGGCGAATGCCGAGGCGCTGAACCAAAAGGTCGCGCCCGCCGACATGGCGATTACGAACGAACTGTGAAAAAACCGATTCATCGGGAAAAGCCCGCACCGAAAAGGGCCGCGAGGATCAAACCATGGCGGTGAGAATCTGGCAAGCTCGCGTCGGGCACCGATTCAGGCGATTCACACCCAGAGATTCCGATCGAGCGTCCGATACTGGATCGCTTCGAGCAAATGCTGCGACTGGATGTCCGAGGCGCCATCGAGATCGGCGAGGGTGCGGGCGACCTTGAGGATCCGGTCGTGGGCGCGGGCGGAGAAATTCAGGTCCGTCATCGCCTGTTCCAACAGCGCATCGCTCTGCTTGTCCAGTTGGCAATGTTCGCGGACGAGCTTGCTGGTCATGGCGGCGTTCGTCGTCACGTCCGGATGCGCGGTGAACCGCTCCAGCTGGATCTCCCGCGTTTCCTCGACCCGTTCGCGAATGGCTTCGCTCGATTCGCCGCCGCTGTCGGCTTTCAGCTCCTTGTAGTCGACCGCCGGGACCTCGACATGCAGATCGATGCGATCGAGGAGCGGCCCGCTGATGCGCTGACGGTATTTTTCGATCTGGATCGGCGAACAGCGACACTCGCGTTTGGGATCCCCGAGATACCCGCAGGGACATGGATTCATCGCCGCCACCAGCATGAAGCGACTCGGAAAAGTGAACTTCCCCGCGGCGCGGGAAATGGTGACGATCCCGTCTTCCAGCGGCTGGCGCATCACCTCGAGGGTGGAGCGCTTGAATTCCGGCAGCTCATCGAGAAACAGGATTCCGTTGTGAGCCAGGCTGACCTCGCCGGGGATGGGATTGCTGGTGCCGCCGAGCAGACCGGCGTCGGAAATGGTATGATGGGGTGAGCGGAACGGTCGCGTCGCGAGGAAGGCGTTCTCGCCGTTCAGCAACCCGGCCACGCTGTGAATCTTGGTCGTCTCGATCGCCTCGGTCTCCGTCATCGTCGGCAGGATCGTGGCCAGGCGCTTCGCCAGCATCGACTTGCCCGTTCCGGGCGGACCGAGCATCAGGAGGTTGTGCCCGCCCGCCATCGCCACTTCCAGCGCGCGCTTCACGTGGGCCTGACCGCGAACGTCGGAAAAATCGATGTCATAGCGGCGCTGCCGATTGAAAAACGCCTCCCGATCCAGTTTCTCGGGCCGGATATTGCCTTCGCCCTGCAGCAGCGAAACGGCCGAGCGCAGGTCGGGCACGCCGTAGACGTAGATGCCATCGACGATGGAAGCCTCGGCCGCATTGGCCTCGGGAACGATGATGGCGCGGAAGCCCGCCTTCTTCGCCTGCAGCGTCAGCGGCAGGATGCCTTTCACCGATCTCACCCGGCCATCGAGCGCCAGTTCGCCCGAGATGGCGCACTTCTCCAGCGCCCCGCCTTTGAAAGCACCGTTCTTCTCCTCATCCAGGCCGACCATGCCGATCGCGATCGGCAGGTCGAAACTCGGGCCCTCCTTGCGCACATCAGCCGGTGCGAGATTGATGGTGATCGGCTTGTCCGGCCAGCGCAGGCCGCTGTTGCTGATCGCCGTCAGCACCCGGTCAATGCTTTCCCGGACTGCGGTGTCCGGCAGGCCGACGAGGGAAAACTTGATATCGCCTCGCGAGCGGGAGTTGACCTCCACTTCGACACCGATGGCATCGACGCCGTGCAAGGCGCCGGAATGAACGCAGGTCAAACCCATGAGCGTCCCAGCATGTCAGGAAAACCCGCCGCTGGCAAGAGATCGCGTTCCGGAGTGGGTCCGGGAGTTACAATCAGGCGCCCTTTTTGCCGACGCGGCAGTCGCCGGAGAGAGATGCGCCCTCTTCCATCTGCAGGCTGCCCGTGGTGATGGAGCCGCTGATCTGCGCGGTCGAGGCGATACGGAGATTTCCGAAGTTTCCGTTGCCGTTCATCTTGCCTTCGATGATGCCGCGATCGGCCTTCAGATCGCCTTCGACGTCGGCATTCTTGCCAATCGTGAGGCTGCCTTTGGATTCGATGTTGCCCTTGATGGATCCGTCAAAAATCAGGTCGGAAGTGGAGAGGAGATTGCCCTCGATGCGGATGTCGTTGGAGAGATGACTGCTCACGGTGAAACGGTGATGAATGCGGTTTGTAAAACGGTTCCGGAAGGGCGGAGATGGTGCCGGGAAGCGGAACGAAAGTAAAGGTTTTTCTGTGAGAAGGCAGCGGATTTCGGGTGGATCACAGAAGGTTGGTTAGGAGGCTCTCGGTCGGGCCAATTCGCGTGCCTGCCTCAGGCTTCGGGGGTCGCGCCGTTTCCGTGAAGGGTGTCGAATTCCAGTCCCGCCTCGCGATTCAAACGCCAGGTGCCGGAGACGGCGATGCGGTGGAGCAACTCGAGTCGATGGGCCTCCGGCGCGTCGATCCAGGCCGGTTTGCGGATCAGGTTGAGCCGCGGGGGCGGGGCGTCGTTTTCCGCCAGATCGAAGTCGGTCGTTTCCGGCGCGAGCAGTCCCCAGGAGATCGGGATCTCGGCGGGTTGCAGGATGCCGGGTCGGATGACGAGATAGCACAGATTGGCGCAGCGGTAGCGAGCCAGCCGGTCGAACTTGGTCCGGCCCCAGACGGCCTTTTCCAACTGCCGGATCTCGGTGATGACGCGGCGGTAACCCTGGTGGGAAATCGCTTCCACGTCGGCGCGATCGTATTCGGGAAACAGGCTCTCGCCCTGCCGCAGCGTCGGATAGTGCGCGCCGACGAGTCGCTCCAGTTTTTCGCGGCGGCGATTCAAGTGCGCGAGACGGGCAACGCTCTCGGCCTCGGGCCGCGAGTCGTTGAGAAAGTCGGGCCGCGCCTGCTTGCACTCGAAGACCGCCGTGGCGCCGAGAACTCGCTGGCGTGGGCGCGGTTTTTCCAGGCGACAGGCGGCGACGTCGGCCCGGTAACGGGAATTCGGGAGCCCGATTTCCAATCCAACGGCGCGATAGCCTTCCTCCTGCGCCCAGCGAAGCGCCGCCGCTTTCAGCAGGCGATGGGCGCGGGTTTCACCTGTGGATGCGGAGGCCATCTGGGGACGAATTTCGGACGCCGAAATTGGCGACCCAAGATCCAACGGGGAAAGGTTCGGGACGTCAAACACCCCGTTCAGCTTGGAGGAATTATTTTAACTATAATTTCCATTTTTGTAACTTATATTCGTGAAATTATTAATTTTGAGGAATTCGCTTGAATTCGCTTCCTGCCAAATGGGCGGTGCTTGCCGCTTTCGCTGTCGGGTTCGCGGTGCCGCCGGCGCTGTGCGCGCAGAGCTATTCCCACGATGAAATGCGCGGAAGCGTGGTGGAATTGAGCGCGACGGTTTCCTCGTCGCCGCCCTACGTGACGCTTCACTGGAATCCGAGCTTTTTCACCCCAACCGGATTGAGGGCCTATCGCCGGCTGCGGGGAGAATCGGACTGGGGGGCGGGCTTTGATTTGCCGCCGGATTCGCTTTCGTTCGAGGATCCGTGGGCGGTGCCGGGCGAACTCTACGAGTATCATTTCGTCCGGACGCAGGACAGCACCGGGCACCCGGTCGCGGACGGCTATCTCTGGACGGGGGTGGAAGTGCCGGCGGTGGAGGAACGGGGGCGACTCATCCTGATTGTCGATGACACCATCAGCGCGGCTTTGGAAACGGAAATCGCCCGGTTGATCCGCGACCTGGCGGGCGACGGATGGACGGTGGCGCGCTCCGAGGTTTCGCGCTGGGCGTCGGTGCCTCAGGTGAAAGCGGTGATTCAGAGTCGCTACGCGGAGGATCCGGAAGCCTCGAAAGTCGTTTTTCTCCTCGGTCACGTGCCCGTTCCCTACTCCGGGATCGTTTGTCCCGATGGTCACAACGATCCGCCGCCCGAAGCCCATCACCAGGGCGCCTGGCCGGCCGACATTTTCTACGGCGACATGGACGGCGTCTGGACGGACACCACGGCCGATCACGCGATCGCCAACGTGAGCGGCACACGGAACGACAACGTGCCGGGGGACGGGAGATACGATCAGTCGCTCATCGTCGGCGAATTCCTCCCCGAAATGGCGGTGGGACGCGTCGACCTGGCAAATATGGACAACGTCAGCAATGGGGCATCGGAAATCGATTTGCTCCGCCGCTACCTGGATCGCCACCATGCCTTTCGCCATCGTCAGGCGCCGTTCGAAACGCTCGGCGAACGGGCGATGATCGATGACAATTTCGCCAACGCCTTCGACATTGCCGGTGGGGCGAGCGGCTGGGCTTCGGGAATCGCGTGGTTCGGAAACGCGAACACATCGGCGCGGGAAGATTGGGTGGGCACCTTGCGGGATCAGGATTACCTGCTCGCCTACGGGAGCGGCCCCGGTTCTTTCGGCGGAGCCACCGGGGTGTCGGCCATCGAGGACTTTCGCGACACCAAATGTCGGGCGGTTTTCAACCTGCTTTTCGGCAGTTTCTTCGGCGACTGGGAATCTTCCGACAACTACCTGCGGGCGCCGTTGGTGGGAACGCCGGACTCCCACGGGCTCGTCAGTGTGTGGTCGGGGGTGCCGCGCTGGCAGCTTTTCCCGCTCGCCGCTGGCGGCACGATGGCCGACGCCTACCAGCATGTCATTCGTGAGGTGAACGACCCGGACGGTCCTCTGCCGCCATCCCTGGATTCGTGGACGAATCCCGACCAGACCCACGTGGCGATCATGGGAGATCCGACCCTGCGATCGCATCCGGCAAAACCGATCACCGGACTGAGTCAGAGCATCGTCGGCAATCAGCTGACCCTGACCTGGACGAATCCCGCGAGCGATCCGACTTTCCTCGGTTGCCGGATCTACCGTTCAAGCGCGCTCGATGGCCCATACTTTCGGGTCGGCGCGCCGACAGCACCGGGAGAAAACAGCTTCACCGTGACCATTCCCACGAGTGAGACCTGGTACTACCTGGTGCGCGCCTTGTTTCTCCAGACGACCGCTTCAGCTACCTACGAAAACCTGGCGCAGGGAATCCTCGCGGAAACCCAGGCTGACGTGCCCGAATTCAACTCCTGGGCTCAGAGCCTGAGCGATGCCGGTGCCGGTGGCGATCCGAACAGGGATGGGGTTTCCAATCTGGTCGCCTACGCGGTCGGCGCCCCGGACGGCACGGTGAGTGCCCTTGACCGATTGCCGCGGATCGATGACGAGGGCCGATTCCATCTGCAGGAATCCGGACGAGCAGACATCGACTATGAGATCCAGGTGAGCCTGGATCTGTTCACCTGGTACACCGTGGCCTTCAAACCCTTCGGCGGAAACTGGTCGCTCAATCCCTCGTCCGGCTACCCGAATCAGTCGAATGTCAGTCTCTCCGGAGATGTGGAGAAAATCTTCGCCGACGGCACCTTTGCCGAGCAGCTTTTTTGGAGATTGAAAGTCGACCTCTAGTGTGGTGTTAGGTAAGTTCGCCGTGAAATGCCGCGAAAGTTTTTTTCAAAATTCGAGGCGCGAGGAGGGAGCGAATCGGGATTCGCGACTGACGAGTAACGAAAAAGTTGGGAAAAAGATTCGCAGTGGGCGAAATTTTCGAGCGAAGCGAGCTGATTTCTCAATTTCTCGTTCCATTCATTTCGCGGTGAACTTGGCTAAAACCACATTAGGCTGGTTCTCCGGGATTCAAACCAATCCGACAAGAGTCTCGCCTCCCGAAGGCCGAGAGATTGAGGACGATTCAATCGGGTCGTGGTGCGGCGCAGTGAGGACAGTGTGGCTCCAGGCGTGGGATCTTCAATCCGCAGCGTTGACACTGAATCTCCGCGAAATCTCCATCCGGGCTGGGAGTCTTCGGCTCGTAAGTTTCGTGATCCGATTCGATCCGCACCGCCGTGCCGGTCACGCTCACCAGGGTGAATCTGGAAATCGTCTCATAATCCACCGCGCATCCGACAATGGCGTTCGCGCCGAGGCGGAAAGCGGCCTCCCGGGCGCTGAAAACCGCCCTGTCGCGCGCCTCGCCGACGAGCGTGGTCATGGCGGAAACCTGTCCACCCAGCATTGCGTCCAGTCCGATGGAGAGATCGCCGATGGGACCAGTGGCGAAGGCCGATTCTCCGGAGACGAGACCGAATGTCTGAGAGATCTTCCAGCCGGGGACAGTCGGGGTCGAAACGATGAGAAGCTCCTTGGAGGCGATCGTGCTCATCTGATGGGGAAACCGGAGACTCAATCCTCGACGACGTCTTCGCGCCCGTAGAACTTCACTTTTCGCTTCACCTTTTCGCGGCCGCTTTTTTCCCGCCAGTCATTGGTGTCGCGGAGGCTGTAGACGCAGCCGCAGTATTCCTGCTGGTAGAATTCTTCGCGCTTCGAGATCTCGATCATGCGCTGGCTGCCTCCCTGCTTTCGCCAGTTGAAGGTCCAGTATTCCATCCCGGGATGACGGGCGGCGGCGCGTTCGCCGCAGCCGTTGATCTGGTCCATGTTTTTCCAACGGGAAATGCCGAGGGTGCTGCTGATGAGGTTGAACCCGTGCTCGGCCGCGTAGTCGGCGGTCACCTCGAAGCGCATGTCAAAACAGGCGGTGCAACGAATGCCGCGCTCGGGTTCCCACTCCATGCCCTTGGTGCGGTCGAACCACTCGCGGGCGTTGTAATCCCAATCGATGAACGCCATCCCGAGCTTTTCGGCGTAGCGAATGTTCTCCTGCTTCCGGATCTCGTATTCGTCGCGCGGATGGATATTGGGATTGTAGAAAAAGATGGTCGTCTCGATGTCGGAGGCAGCCAAAGCATCCATGATCTCGGCGGCGCAGGGCGCGCAGCAGGAGTGCATGAGGATCTTGTCGGCCCCGTTGGGAGTTTCGAGCACGGGACGCTCGAAGTTTTCAATCGAGAAACGGGCCGGATCATCCTTGCGCATGGGTTGGCTGGTGGCGTCGCTCATGACTGGGAATCTTTCAGATTTGGATTTCGGGAGCCGTATTCCCGGGAAAAGGTCAGCGATCGTCAGAGAGCTTTCGGAGGATGTTCTGCGCCAGACGTTCGTTGATCTCCCGATGTCGCGGAACCGGCTGGATCATTCCAGTCGACGTGTTTTGGTAAATGTCGTGTTTTGCACCGTAACGAATCAAAACGCATCCCAGTTTCTCGATCTGGGAGATCAGATCGCGGCGCTTCATGCCACTTCCAGTTCGCCCACTCTCCGAATGCCCGGCAGATCGCCTGACGTCAGGTCCTTGTAAAGGTCGACGAGGTGCTCTTTCAGATCGTCCAGATCGACGCCCTGAGTCCAGTAATCTGGAAACTCATTCAGGTAGCCGACAAAGAAGTCGCCGTCTTCCCAGTAGGTGAACTCGGAGCGCATGACCATAAGCATACTGATTTCTTCATTCCGTTCAAGGGGCAGGCATTTCAGTACGCAGCTTTGCCCCTTGCACGAATGGGGGAGTTGAGGTGATTTTGGCTCATGTTGAGAACTTTCCGCAATGCGCTGCTGCTCGCGATGTCCCTGATCGGAGCCGCCTGGATTTATCACTGGGGCATTGCCGGCCAGGATCGCTATTCGCTGTTCGATCTGCTGCAGGGTAAGCCCACGGCGGCGGCGATTGCGCAGGCAGCTCCGGCACCCGCTACGGAAAAGCCGGAATCTAAGCCCGAAGAGCCCGCCGACCAGCCTGAAGCCGCTCCGCCTTCGGAAACTCCAACCAAGGCGGAACCGAAACCGGAGGCTTCGCCCGTGGTGCCACCGGCGGCTCAGCCAACGCCCGATCTCAACAGCCCGGTCCTGCTCCAACAGGTGAATCGGGCGCTGGCCGATCTCACCGACAAAGTCGTGTCGGCGGTGGTCGCCATTGATACCAAAACCACGGTCGAGGTGCCGCGCTACCAGGCGGTCGATCCCTTCGGTTTCTTCGGCTACCGGCGATACAATCAACGTTACGAAGCGCCCGGCCTGGGATCGGGCGTCATCGTTTCGGACGACGGCTACGTGCTGACAAATCACCACGTCGTCGCGGGCGTGGACGCCATTCGCATCACGATGCATGGCGGGGATCAATACGAAGCCGAGTGGGTGGGTTCCGATCCCGCTGCCGACGTGGCGGTGTTGAAAATCAAGGTTCCCGCCGAGGCGAAATCGAAACCCGAGTTTCACCCACTGGAGTTCGGCGATTCCGATGACGTTCGGGTTGGGGACATGGCGTTGGCGGTCGGGAATCCTTTCGGCCTGAGCGAGTCAGTGACGCGAGGGATCATCAGCGCGAAACAGCGCCGGCTCAGCGATGGCGGGAACGAGTATTTCCAGACCGACGCCGTTATCAATCCCGGTAACTCGGGCGGTCCTTTGATCGATATTCACGGCCGGCTCATCGGCATCAACTCCGCGATTTTCACCGGTCAGCAGGACGTGCATGTCTGGCAGGGGATCGGTCTCGCGATTCCCGCCAACGAGGCTCGCGAGGTTTACGAGGCGATCGCCTTCAACAAGCCGCTCATCCGCGGCTACCTCGGACTGGCGCTGGATGATTTGTCGCCGGGAACCGCGCGCGCCCTGGGAATCGGCACCATGCGCGGCGCATTGGTGCGGCACGTGGACGACGACTCGCCAGCCAGGAAGGCGGGATTGCTCCCGGGAGATTTCCTCGTCACGCTCGACAACGCGGAGATCGCCTCCGCCCAGGATGCTCTCCGGAGAATCCGGCGAATGAAAGCGGGTGCGAAGGCGACCTTGACCGTGATTCGAAAAGGGCAACCGGTCGATCTCGAACTGACCGTCGCCGAGCGGCCCGACACGACCACCTTGCAGTTGCGCAGCGACATCACCGCCTCGGGCCAGGGGATCGCGGAAGCGCTGGGGCTCGTCGTGCGCGACCTGACTCCGACCGAACGCCAGACCTTTGGCCTCCGTGACGAGCATCCGGCCATCCTCATTTCCGACGTGAAACCCAATTCGCAGGCGAACCAGGGCGGGCTGCGGCCGGGCGACCTGATTCACGCCATCAATCGCGATCCCGTTCACAACACCGCCGAGTTTTACGACCTGCTCGGTGCGCTGCCAAAGAACCGGAATTCCGTCATCATCCTGACCCGCCAGGGACGCCGGATCGACGTGTATTTGAATCCCGGTGCCTGAACAACACGGGCTTCCGAAAGATCAGGAAACGCCGACCCTTTTCGGTTTCGGCTCCGGGGGTGTTCTGCTAGTTTGCGCGAACCGTTCCGTCCTTCATGAACAAAAATCAGGCCATCATCTTTTTCGGGATCATCCTCGCCGGTCTCGGGATCTCGATTTTCACGCTCAACATCTTCGGTGACAAAGTCGAGGTGACCGAGGAGGAGAAACCGGTCGCCGCAGCGCCCGACAAACCGGCTCCCGCTCCGGAGACGAAACCGGAACCCGCGCCTGCGCCCGTGCCGGAGCCACCCGCTCCCGAGCCCACTGAAGCAGTTTTCAAATCTCCCGAAGCCTTGGTTGGCGCCCTCGTCGACAAGATCAAGGCTCGCGACGTCGAGGGCTTCATGGAAATCGCGGGAGAAAACGCCGTCAGCCCGGCGATTCGCCCGCAGGTCGAGGGATTGCTCAAAGATCCGCAATGGTCGCCCCGCGCGGATGCCCCGATTTCGGAGCTCGCCAAGTCAGCCGATTCGGTGCGCTGGGAGATTCACCTGGAAAAGGCCGCCGACGCGACCGCCACCGAACTCTATACCGACCTGTCCGCCTCGGAGGACAAGACATCGTGGCACGTCGCGAAAGTCGCGCTGCCTCTGGATTTCGCGGAAAAAACCGGACTGGCCCCCGCGTCCGGATCGATGAAACCCGGCGAACCGGGAGCCCCGGGAACTCCCGCGACTCCGACGACCGGGCTGGCGGGGGATTCGCCCGGTTCTGTCGGATCCGGCGCCGTCGATGCCTCGGACGCCCTGACCGTGGCGCACGCCTTTTCGCAGGCGATCGTGGATCGAAATTTCGAACTGGCCCGCAAACTCACCGATGCCGAACGAGTCACCGACGAGCGCGTCGCCGCCCTGATGATCGCGATCGAGGAGGGCTCCTTCCATTTGCGTGAAGACAAGCCGCTCATCGTGACATTGTCGCGGGACAACCTGACCTGGGTGCTCACTCGCGTCGATTCGGCGACTTCTGATTCCGAGTTCGCCGTCGAAATGGGACGGGCTGAACCCACCGCGGAATGGAAGATTCATGGTCTCACTTTCTCCAAGCTGATCGCCTCGCTCGCTGATGCCGCCGGTGCCGGTGGCGTGGCCTACGCGCCCATCGTGGCCGATCCGCAGGGCGGCGATTCCCTGGTTCTCTATTTCGAGTTCGACGACGAAGGCGTGAACGCCCGCTCCGCGCGTCAGCTGCGCATCGTCGCGGACATTCTCCGCGCCGACCCGGCTCGGAAACTTCACATCAATGGTCACGCCGACGCCCTCGGCACCGACGACTACAACGAAGGTCTCAGCAACCGGCGGGCCGCCGCCATTCGCGAGCAGTTGATCGCTTTCGGCGTGAGTGGCGACCAGATCGTGACCAAGGCGTTCGGCGAAGCGATGCCGCGCCGTCCCAACTTCAATCCCGACGGAACCGACAATCCAGACAACCGTTCGCAGAACCGTCGCGCCGAAGTCTACCTGGACTTCTGATTAAGGAGCGACTCAGGCTTCTTTCAGCCGTCGCGCCTTCAGGCGGAAACGGTCGTCATAGCGACCGTGGCTGAATTGCTGGCAGCAATCGTAGCAGGCGACCGCCTGGCGATATCGGCGGACCCGATGGATCTGGCTGCCGCAGCTGGGGCATTCATAAACCAGCTTCTTCTTCACCCGGCGCGGCTCGAAAGGCAGCGTGTGGCAGCGCGACTCATCCGGAATGCCAAGGTCGACACAGGCCTGGCGCCACTCGTCACCATGGGCGGGAATTCGACGTTTGCCGGCGCGTTGATAGGCCACCAGGTGAGCCAATTCATGACGCAGGGTGCGATCGACTTCCGCGTCGACATCGATGTCTTTCAGCGAGAGAAGACCAGGATTCAGCTCGATCCGCAGTGACTCGTAAAAGGCGCGACCGGCCGCGGTTCGCATCCGCGGATTCCAGTGCACCGACACCTTGCGGGCGACTCTCGGCAGTCCGACCTCGGTGACCAGGTTGGCGGCGTGACGAGTCAGCTCAGACTCATCGTGCGGCGCGCTGGCTTTGTCGAGCGGTTCGAGTTTCGAGTCAATCTCTGGAGCGCGGCGCACCCGCTCTGGCAGGAGCGGCGTGGGCATTCTCCCGGTCGCACGACGGGAGCCGCGAGTGTGAGTCGCCTCTCCGGGAGCGGAGAAATCGAACTCTCCAAAGAATTCCAACTGACAGGGGACGCCTTGGTCGGGCATGGATGAATGGTGGGAACGAGCGTTGTGAAAAATGTAGCCGAAATCGCGGCGTTTTGCGCAACCACATTTTGCGTTCCGAGCAAACTCTGTGCCGAAAAACGCATTCTCCGACCTCTTTCGGTCGAAGTTTTGAAACTTAGGCTACTCGTTAGAGATCGGATCAATCGTTTGACCGGTCGTCTTGTCGATGATGACGAGTCGTTCGCCTTCCGTGCTGACGAACGAATGCGGCGGAACGCTCTCACGAAGAAAGACGTTCGCGCCCACCGTCGACTTCGCGCCGATGGTCGTCTTGCCGCCCAGCACCGTGGCGTTGGGATAGACGACGACGCCGTCTTCCACGTTCGGATGACGCTTGTTGCCTTTGACCACGCGACCCTGATCGTCCTTGGGGAAGTTCCGAGCACCAAGCGTTACGCCGTGATAGAGCTTCACGTGATTCCCGATCACGCAGGTCTCGCCGATGACGACACCGGTGCCGTGATCGATGAAAAAGTGCGAGCCGATCGTCGCGCCCGGATGGATGTCGATGCCGGTCTGGCTGTGCGCCCACTCCGTCATGATGCGGGGAATCAGCGGCACGTCTTCCTCGTAGAGCACCTTGGCGCAGCGCTGGATCGCGATCGTCTCGATGCACGGATAGGAAAGCAGGATCTCGTCGAAATTCTTCGCCGCGGGATCGCCTTCGTAGGCGGCCTCCACGTCGGTGCGCAACAGTTCGCGGATGCGCGGCAGTTCTCGCAGAAAGCGGCAGGTCAGTTCACGGGCCTGGCTTCGGATCTCGGCCGGATCCTCGATCACCGTGCCATTGCTGGGCGCTTCCTCATCACAATCGCCGTTGCCGTTTTCTCCCGTGGTCGCCACGTAGCCGCCGGTGAATCCACGAAGCCGCAGCGATTTCCCGATCTCCTGACCGAGATTCTCGATCAGGGCCGCGATTCGCTCGCCGGTAATCATTTCCAGTTCGTCTTCAGGCACCGGTTCCTCATCGTGGTAACCGGGGAAAAGCAATTGCAGCAGCTGCTCACAGACCTGCGCCACCTTCCGCTTCGATGGCAAATTGCCGCATTCGATGCGGTTGATGCCACCGACTTCATGGTAGGACGCGACGAGCGCGTCGATGACTTTTTCCTGGCTGCTTTCCATGGGGGGGAGTCCGTTGATTCGGACGCTGAGCGAGCCGCAAACCTACGGCCCGACCGCCAGATTCCAACCGCGAAGTTTGGCAGCCATCCAACAGGGTATGATCGCGGACCTGACCCTGTTGAGTCGCTCACTTCCGGATTCCGGCGAGGCGCTGGGCGAAGGCGAGGGTGTCGATTTCCTCTGGCGTCTTGTCGCGGCGGATGGCCTTGATGCGGGGAAAGCGTAGCGACAGGCCGGAGTCGTGTCGCTTGCTCGGCTGGATGGAATCGAAGGCAATTTCGAGAACGGTATCGGGCTCGACGATGCGGGCGCGGCGGGTTTTCTCGATGGTGTGCGACTCGAAATGTTCCGTGAGTTCTTCGATCTCGACATCGGTCAGACCGGAGTAGGCTTTGCCGATGACACGCAATTCGCCGGTCGTTTCGTCGCGAACAGAAAAGGTGTAGTCGCTGAGGACGTGGCTTCGCTTGCCATGGCCTTGCTCGGCTTTGACGACGACGACATCGAGCGTGGCGGCGGCCTTCTTCAGCTTGAGCCAGGATTTTCCGCGACGACCGGGAAGATAAAGGCTGGCAGGATCCTTGGCGATGAGGCCTTCGTTTTCGCGACGGCGCGCTTCGACGAACTCGGACTCGATGGCGTCGGCCGTATCGGCTCGATGGACGGCGACGCGTTCGATGCTTTCCGGCAGCGAGAGTTTTTCCAGGCGATCGCGACGCTCTGACAGGGGACGACGAAGGTAGCTGTCGCCGTCGGCCCAGAGCAAGTCGAAGGCGACAAAACGAACCGGCACGGCTTCGCCAAAAAAGAGATCGCCCTCGCGGCGTCGGCCGAGTCGCTTTTGGAGATCAAAAAAGGTGAGCCGCTTGCCTTCGGCGTAGGCGATGATTTCTCCGTCGAGAATGACATCGGCATCGAGATCGCGGGCCGGTGCGACGAGTTCGTTGAATTCCTGATGCAGTGGCCGGAGATCGCGGGAGAAAATCTCGACGCGGTCGCCGACTCGATGCAACTGGGCGCGAATGCCGTCGAATTTGTCCTCCAGCCAGATGGAGGCGTTGTCCGATTCACCAGCGAGGCGTTCCCAGATGGCTTCACCGGTTTCCTCCGGGCTGGCCAGCATCACGCGCAGAGGGGTGAAGGGGCGGACTTCCGCCTGCTCCATCTCACCGGCGGCGGCAAGACGGGCGGTTTCGCCAAGATCGCCGGTCAGCATGTGAGCTTCGCGGATGTCGGCGAGAGTGGTGTCGAAAGCTTCGGCGAGCGCTTCCTCGAGGAGGCCTTCCTTCAGTCCGATTCTCAGGTCGCTGGTAAGCAATCGAACGACGAATCCGGCATCGACATGATGATGGCGGCTCAGGTGATCGACGAGCAGATCCTGTTTCGCGGCGGGTCCACGGGCAGTGGCAAGTTCGTCGAAAAACGCGCTTTCTTCTGCAAGCGTCCACGGCTTTTTCGGGGTGGTTTTTCCCTGGAGCGCGAGATGTGCGGTGCGACCGGCATCGGCTTGCGAGGCGGAGAGGGCGCGGTATTCCGCCGAGTTGAGCCCGGAGATTTGGAGCAGAGCGCGGCGGATGACGGCCCAGCCAACCTGGGCGGAGCGGACGTTGCCTTTGCGATTCCACGGACGACCGGTGAGAAAACGGGCCGCGAGTTCCAGCGAATCGAGCGGCAGGGTTCCGAGCCAACGGGACAGAATTTCCTTTTTGCGAAGTTTTCCCGTGGTGGCGCCGACGGACTCACAGGTTTTGACGAAATCGGAAAATTCTCCATCGGGACGATGTGACCCCGGTGCTTCTGGCGTCGTAGTTTTTTCGATCGCCGGTGATTCGATTTCCAATGTGAGTTCGATCTGGTCGTTGCCCGAGATCGACCATGCTTCGATCCCGCGATTTCTGAGGTCGGCGGCGAATTCTCGCGCGTAGCCATGAAGCGTCAGCACGCGTTTGGGCTGCGTTTGCTCGACGTAGGCGATCAGGTCGTCGTAGCCGGCGTGATCCGACAGTGGAAAGGCCTCGTCGACCTGGTAGCGATAGCGGGCGCCGGAATCGAGCGCCCAACCGGTGGCGACCGCGGTGCGAGCGCGCTTGAGTTTTCTGACCGCCTGACCTCGGCCGGCGGCGGGCGGCATGATGACGACGTGCCCGTCGGGTTCGCGTTCCTTGGGATCGAATTCGGTGAACTCGGGAAAGTCGTAGCCGAGGGTCGCGACGAGTTCCGTCATTTTCGCGACTGTCGGGTAGAGCTGGAATTTCAGTTCCGGCGCGGCGTCGTGAATGGCGAGGATGAGTTCCTGCGCCTTGCCGAGCGAGTAGCCGAGAAAGACGGGGATCTCGCCGTCCTCGAGC
>JAGRPB010000008.1 GCA_020439945.1 Verrucomicrobiia bacterium | reverse complement strand
TACGAGCCCTTCGGGATCATCAATCTCGAAGCCATGGCCTGCGAGATTCCCGTTGTCGCGTCGTCCGTCGGCGGCATGAAAGAAGTCATCGTCCACGAGGAAACTGGACTCCTCGTTCCGCTGGAGCAGCAGACCGAGAGCCCCTTCGAACCGACGGAACCCGAGACCTTTGCCCAGGATCTCGCCTATGGCATCAACCGCCTCATGGCCGATCCTGAGCTCCGTCGGCAGATGGGCAAGGCCGGCCGCGAGCGAGTCGTCGAGCACTTTTCGTGGACCTCCATCGCCAAGCAGACGCTGGAACTCTACGAATCCGTTCTTGGGATCTCGGAGGTTTAAAATCTCCGCCATTCAACAGGGTTTGATCGCGCACTCAACAGGGTTGAGTTTCTCCCCTTTCAGCCACATCGTTCCCGCTTTCCAAATTTTTCGCGTTCCGCACTCCGGTTTCCGCGTTCCTCCCCTCCCATGTTCGTCGACCATCTCAAGATCTACGCCAAGGCCGGTGACGGCGGCAACGGCTGCGTGTCGTTCCGAAGGGAGAGCCACGTCCCCAAAGGAGGTCCCGATGGCGGCGACGGCGGAAAGGGGGGCGATATCGTCATCGAGGTCGATCCGCACACCGATAGCCTGCGCGCCTTGTTCTATCGCCAGCATTACAAAGCCGAGCGTGGCAAGCACGGGATGGGTCGCAAGCGGACCGGAAAGTCGGGTAAAGCCACGGTGCTGAAAGTTCCGCCGGGAACCCGCATCTACCGCATTCCCCCGCCGGAAACGCCGGGGTTCGCCCCCGACGAGGTACCTGAAACGGAATTCATCGTGGGAGACGAGGATGCCACCGACGATGAATTGATCGCCGTGTCGCCCGAGGACGATGAATTCGAATCAGAAAGCGAACTCGCCGAGGACGACGACGAAAGTGAATTCGACGAGGCGGAAGAAGACGACCTCGAAGAGCCGGCACCCGAGATGATCGCCGATCTCACCACGCCCGGAGAAAAATTCGTCTTGTGCAAAGGCGGCATCGGCGGCCTCGGGAACCAGCATTTCGCCACCCCGACCAACCAGGCCCCCATCGAGTCGACCCCTGGTGAGGAAGCCGAGGAGGGCTGGTTTTTCCTCGAACTCAGGCAGATCGCCGACATCGGGCTGGTCGGCTTTCCCAACGCCGGCAAATCGACCCTGCTTCGCTCGCTTTCCAACGCCACCCCGAAAGTGGCCGCCTATCCTTTCACCACGCTGAAACCCATGGTCGGCGTGATCGAATTCGGGGGATTCCAGCGAGCCACCATGGCCGACATTCCCGGAATCATCGAGGGCGCCCACGCCAACGTCGGGCTCGGCCACCAGTTTCTCCGCCACATCACCCGCTGCCGACTGCTGCTGTTCGTCCTCGACATGGCCGCCATCGACGGCCGCGACCCGATCTCGGATCTGCAGAACCTGCGGACCGAGGTCAAACTCTACGACGAAGAACTCTCAAAACGCCCCTGGCTCATCGTGGCCAACAAGCTGGACCTTGAGATCTCCGAAGAAAATCTCGGTTTTCTCCGCTCACGTTTCCCCAAACAGGAAATCATCCCCATCTCCGCCGATACCGGCCAGGGCCTGGACGCCCTCAAAGCCCGCCTCGCCGAACTCGTCGGCCAGCGCCCGGTTTGAGGAATTCCTATCACCATCCGACGGCTCGGCGCGATCAGCGATCGCGCCTACAATCCAGACGACTTCGCGCGATCAGCGTTCGCGCCTACAATCCAGACGGCTCCGCGCGATCGGCGATCGCGCCTACAATTCTGGCTCAGCCCGTTTCTGTAGGCGCGGTCGCTGACCGCGCTCACGGACGATCGGTTCAACCGCCCGTGCCGCCGCGCATCTCCGCGATGCGCTTGCGGTTGAATCCTAGCCGTTTCCTGTTTCAGTGGCGGGGCGGGACTTCCGGGTTCCGTACTCCGCCTTTCTCCCCCGATGATCGTCCCCAGCCTTCAGTACGCCGCTCGCACTTTTCGCACCGCCGACAAGCGGCACCTGGCGAAATTCATGTGGAACTTTGGAGTTAAAGGTGTCCGCTCGGTCAATCTGTTCAAGAAACGGCTCAAGGAAGGCGTTCACTTTCCGCCCTTTCTCTACATCTCCATCCTGAACAGTTGTAACCTGCGCTGCCAGGGCTGCTGGGTCGATGTCGACAAGCCGCAGGTGAAGATCGAGTTCGACGAACTCAACAAGCTGGTGAACGACGCCAAGTCGCACGGGAACAGCTTTTTCGGCATTCTCGGCGGCGAGCCTTTCATGCATCCGGAGTTGCTGGATTTTCTCGCCGAACATCCGGACTGCTTCTTCCAGGTCTTCACCAATGGCCAGATGATCACGGAGAAAAAGGCCGAGCAACTCCGCAAGATCGGCAACGCGACGCCGCTGATTTCCATCGAGGGAACCGAGCTGGTCGCCAACGAACGCCGCGGCGGCAAGGATGTGCTCGATCGCACCCTGCGCGGACTCGACAACTGCCTGAACGCGAAGCTGCTCACCGGCGTCGCCACGAGCCTCTGCCAGACGAACATCGACGACTTGCTGACGGAAAAGTGGCTGCGTCACCTCATCGATCGCGGCGTTCACTACGCCTGGTATCACACCTACCGGCCGGTTGGACCACAGATTCATGAGGAACTCGCCCTGACGCCCGAACAGGCCCGAAGGGTTCGCCAGTTCGTGGTCGATATGCGGGTGAAACTCCCGCTCGGCATCATCGACGCCTACTACGACGGAGAAGGCCGCGCGCTTTGCCCGATGGCGACCGGCATTTCTCATCACATTTCGCCAACCGGCGCGGTCGAGCCCTGTCCCATTCTTCAGTTCGCTACCGAGAACATTCGCGACAAGGGGATCTACGAAACGCTGACCCAGTCGGAATTCCTGAAGGATTTCCGCGAAGTATCCGCCCAGCACACCCGCGGCTGCGTCGTCTTGGAGCGTCCCGATCTGGTCAAACAGCTCGCCGAGAAACACGGGGCCAAGGACACGACACTTCGGAAAACGGCCATGGCCGAGATCGAATCGATGACGCCGCGCAACAGCCAGTGGCTCCCGAACGGCGACGAGATTCCGGAAAAGCACCCTGTCTATCGCTGGGCCAAGCGAATCTGGTTCAATGATTTCGGCGTCTATCAAAAGCTCGAAACGCAAGGCCCGCCCACCCAGCCTGCCACTCAAGAAAAGGCCATCGCCTGATCAATTTTCCGCGTTCCGCATTCCGAGTTCCGCGTTTTTCTCCTCATGTCAAAAATCCTCTACTGCCGCTGCGCCTTCGCCAAGGTCGTGCCCGACGCCACCAAGGACGCCGTTTTGGAAAAACTCTGCGAATCCGGCGCCGCGTTCGAATCGGTCGCCGATCTCTGCGAGATGGCCGCCCGGAAGGATGAGCGCCTGAACGACCTGCTGGCGGGCGACGAGGGCGTCAAGATCGCGGCCTGTTATCCCCGGGCGGTGAAGTGGCTTTTCCACAATGCCGGAGTTTCCTTTCCCAACGATGGAGAGCGAATCAACGTGCTCAACATGCGCGAGCAGAACGCCGACGAGATCATGGAATCGCTGACTCAAAACGACGACGAATAGATCCGAAAGACGCCGATGTTTCCCAAAACTTTCCACCCAAAACGAAATCAAAGGAGGGGCGACAATCCTGTCGCCCATTTCTCATCGCTCCGGCGATTTTAAGGGCGACAGGATTGTCGCCCTTCACTTTTGGCTCCCGCTTCGAATTGCGTCAAAAATAACCAAGAGATTGTCTAACAAGAGATGAAAAACGACATCCACCCCGTCCAGATCATTCTCTACGAAGGCGACGGCGCTCAAGCTCTCGCACCGAGCGAGCGTTTCGCCCTGATTTCGCAGATGCTGGACAAGGGCTACGCTGTCCTGCGTGTGACGGCTTCCGAAAGCGGATCGCTTCCCACGCTTTCGCCCGGCATTCCGCTGACGGTGATCGGGAATTTCGACGGTTCGGCGCCCGATCTCGAAGATGCGGCGGGCCGAACCGGGATCACCACCCACGACATCAGCGGACTCGCGGTCGACGCGGTGCTGGCGCTGATTGAACAGGGTCGAGTCGCGGACCAAACAGGGTTGAATCAGCCGGGCGAGGCCGGGATGTGGAAGCCGTGGTTCCCGGTGATCGACTACGATCGCTGCACGAACTGCATGCAGTGCCTCAGTTTCTGCCTGTTCGATGTCTACGGCGTCGATGACGCGCAGAAAATCCAGGTGAAGAACCAGGACAACTGCAAGACGAACTGCCCCGCCTGCTCCCGAGTCTGTCCGGAGGTGGCGATCATGTTTCCGAAATACGCCTCCGGCCCGATCAATGGCGATGTGGTCAATCAGGCGGACCTGGAACGAGAAAAGATGAAGGTGGACATCAGTTCGCTGCTCGGCGGCGACATCTACTCTCGCCTTCGCGACCGCAGCGAAGCGGCGAAGTCCCGCTTTTCCAAGGAGCGCAGCCCCGACAAGGCGCTGGAGGAGCGGAAACGCTGCCTGACGAAACTCCAGCAGAGCGGCATCATTCCGGACGAAGTTCTCGCCGAGTTGGATCTCGCCTCCCTGCCATCGCCCGAGGAGATCCAGCGGAAGGCGGCCGAAGCCGCAGCCCGCGCGGAAGCCGCCAGGCAGGCGGCGGCCGCGGAATCTTCCTGACGGGACCGGGCCGACGAACGGCAATCTCCTATCCGTCACAAATTGATGGCGGGGGGCAATTTCACGTTGGCGGACACCGCCCTCCTGGGGGAAAGTTCCGTCTCTGTTTCTCCCGATTCTTTTCCCAAATTCCCTGTTCTTTTCCTCCCGATTTTTCGGATGCGCTCCCCCTTCCAGCGTCTCGCGATTCGCCTGCTGACTGTCGTCGTTTTCACGATCATGATCGTCCGTGAGGGTTATGGTCAGGCCATCACCATGACCCCGGTGGTAGATCCCGGAACCAGGCCGACGCCAAAGGTGCAAAAGGCGCGCCCGGGCCCATGGGGCGAGCTGGAATACTGGGAAATCTGGCTGGAACCGCCGACCCAACTGGTGCTTTCCGCCGCCTACCTCAGCGAAAAAGGCGAATGGCGCCTGCCTCTGATGGCGCCCGATGAGGTACGCCGCTATTTCCTGACGAACGGCCTCACCGAGGAACAGGTCGATTCGCTCCTGGTGCCTGAGCGGGTTCGCGAAGAGAGGGATTGGATCGCGATCCAGCCTCCCATCGAACTGATCGAGTCGTTCACCCCGGAATTTCGAAACTCGTTCTACACCGCGCTGGGCAAATGGAGTTTCAACCGCTTCCAGGACAAGCCTTTCGCGCTCGGCGGCGATACGGTACGATCGCTGGCCGACGCGGGCCGGCACCGGATTCCGCAGGATGTCATCGACTATGCGGATCGCCTGGTCTATCAGAGAGGCGGGCAGAATGTGCTCACCGACTATCCCCAGGTCCTCCAGAAAATGCCGGCCATGCAGACCCGGCTGGAATTGACCAAACTGCTGATGCGAGCCCGATCAATGATGGTTCGGCTCCGAATCACGCCTGACTCGGACCTCGATCAATTGCGCAAATACTGGTCCGCGGGACGGCGCAACCGGGACGTGCTTCCGATCCTCAACGCGGTGGCTTCAACCCAGGACGTGGAATACCTGGATATCGTGCACCTCTTGCCTCCCAACCCGCGAAAATACCTGTATGCCTATGCCCGTGCCAGCATGGCGGTGGCGAATGATTTCCCGGACTGTTTCTGGACGTCGTTCAATTTCCTGGAACCCGAAAGTTCCGACCGGAATCTGGATTATCCGGTCAACCGCCTGGTCGGAACCCGCTGGCTGGAGGTCAAGGAACCGCTGCGCTTCGGCGACATGATCATCGTGGAAGAAATTGCCACCGGCGAAGCCGTCCACGCCTGCACCTACATTGCCGACGATCTCGTTTATTCGAAAAACGGGCTCAGTCTGCTGCGTCCGTTCGTGATCGAGGATCTTTCCTCGGTGCTCAACGGCTACCTGCTACCGGGCAAAACCGTCGCCCGCTACTATCGCCATCGGGATATCGTCAACGAAATCGATTGATCAAAGCCCCCGATCAGGGTGTCCTTCAGTTCGGCAAGGCAACCTGCTTGCGAACGCTCGCGGTGGCGGAAGTCTCCAGTTCTTTCCGGCATTCCCTCACTTCGCAACGGAGTTTGTCGATTTCCTTGTAGGCAAGTTCCAGTTCCTCCGCCGCGCGCTTCATCTCCACCGCATTGCGCACGCGCAACACGAGGTCTTCGGGTTTCCACGGCTTGAGAATGTAGTCGGTGGCACCACACTGCAGCCCGCGCTGGCGAGCATCAATGTCCTGCAATCCGGTGACGATGACCACGCTGGTGCGGGCAAAACGGGGATTCACCCGGATCAGGCGGCAAAGTTCGAAGCCGTCGCGACCGGGCATCATCAGATCGAGAATGACCGCGTCGGGCTGAAGCTCCTCCATCCGGGGCATCGCCTGCCGCCCGTCGATCGCGGAATCGACGAGGAACCCTGACATCGAGAGAACCGATGTCACGATTTGGATATTCATCGGATCGTCATCCACGATGAGAATGCGACCGCCTGCTTTGGATTCGAGGGTGCTCAACGAATTCGATCTGAAAACTACCTTACCAAGACAAGAAATTATGAAATTTACAAATATTTTCATAATTCGTCAACAAGTTGCTGATTTCGACTGGCTAATATTTCGATGGCAGAGGGAATCATCCGGCGCCATCAGCCCGGATGCGCCCAGGGAATCCAACCCAATTTCAGGGTCGCCAGCAGCAGGGTCACCACCACACTCGCGAGCAGCGTGGTGTAGAAAACCACCGCCGCCGCGAATCGGCTGTCGCCTTTGAATTCGTGCGCCACCAGCGCCGCGTTGACCGCTGTCGGCGAGGCCGCGCCGAGAATCAGGATCGCCGCCACTTCGCCGCGAAATCCGAAAAGCCAAGTCAATCCCGCCGCGACGAGCGGTCCGCCCAGAAGTCGAATTCCCAGCGCCCAGGCGAGGCGCCCCCCGACTTTTGGTGGTTTGGTCTGGGAAAGCTGCACCCCGAGGGTGATGAGCGCGAAACCGACCAGGGCATCGGCCACGTAGGTCAGTGGTTTCCAGATGAAAACAATGTCTTCGATCGGATTTCCGAAGCGGCGCGCCACCAGGGCGCAGACGATGGCATAGATCGACGGTTGGCGGAGGATCGGCAGTAGGCGCCTCCACGCCGGGGACCTTTCCGCCCCGGAATCATGCTCGGCTTGAAGTCCCGCTAGCGTGATTCCGAGGGTGAACATCGACACATTCATCGTCGCCAGCACGAAAACCTGCACCACCGGCCCCTGATTCGGAAACGCGAGCGCCATCAACGGAATTCCCCAGTGCCCGCAGTTGTAGAACATCGTCCCGAGCTGCATGGCGATGCGTTCCCGCCGATCGCGCGCCACGATCCAGCTGATCACTCCCATCACCAGGATCACGCTCACGGTGAAGGCGATGACTTTGAGCCCGATGGCGTCGTTCAGTTGCGAGGTCGACAGCCGGGTGAAAATGAACGCGGGGACGAACAGGTAGAGATTCAGCTTTACCAGCGTCTCCAGGCTGAGCCGGAATTTTCGGTCGATACCCCACCCCACGCCCATCACCAACAGGATGGGCAGGCAGATATCGCGCAGGATCTGGAAAATCATGGGGAAGCCGGAGAAACGCTCAACTCAGCACCATGCGAAGCCCCGCCACCAGCGAAAAGGCGTAGAGCAACCATTCAAAAACACGCTGCGGCACCAGGGCGATCAGCTTCCGGCCCAGCAGGATGCCGCCAACGATTCCCGGTAACAGCATCAGGTCGAGCTTGAGCGATTGCGCATTGATCAGGGCCAACTGCCCCACCCCGGGAATCCCGAAGGCGAGAATGGGGAACTTCAGGAAATTGATCAGCATGAAAAAGCGCGCCCCGATGCCGAGGAAATCCTCCTTCTTCATCCGGTGAACCAGCGCGTAGATCGAGTAGACCGGTCCCGCCGCGTTGGCCAGCATGGTGGAGATTCCGATGCCGGCGCCCGTGATCCAGAGGAAGGGCTTCGAGTCCGGCAGGTGTTCGAGAAAACTTCGCCGGTATTCGCGGATCAACTGGAGGGCGATCATGGTCAGGATGATCCCCCCGATGATGGGCTTGGCGGTCGCATTTCCAATCCGGGCCAGCAGCCACACCCCGCCCAGCAACCCGATCAACGCCGGTGGAAACAGCGGCCAGATCTGCCGCCAGCTGGCGTATTTCCGAAACATCGGATAAACGATCAGATCGCACACGATCAGGAGTGGCAGGATGATGCCGACCGACTCGCGGGCACCGAACAGCTCCGCGATGATGAGCACATTGATGATCGCCAGCCCAGGAAATCCGGTCTTCGAAACCCCGAGCGAAAAGGCACCGATCAGGGCGATGCCGACATGCACCGGAGAGAAATCGATCGCTGCGAGGAACATCAGGTACGCTCGACCTCCTTCCCCGGTGCCACCGCCAGCCGTATCGGACCTTTCGCCGACTCCGGATCGATCGGCTTCCCTTTCTGGGTCACCACGATCTCTCCATGGTCCACCAGTATCGCGGCCGTCTTCCGCACCGCCTCCATCCAGTTCCGCCACGATTCATCACCCTCTCCATCGGCCAGCGCCCGGGCCACTTCCGACGGGCAGATCGACTTCTTCACGCCGCGCTCAGTGGTGAGGCGTCGGATTTCATGCGAAATTCTTTCGTTCAGAGCTTGATCCATCGTGGGTCGATCCGGCCAATCGGCCGACTCATCATCGACTGGGTTCGGCTCCGATTCCAGCAATCCATCGCAAGATGCCGAGGTAAGGCGGAACTATTATCTTTCCAGCTTCTTCCGGCTTTCCTCCGACAGATTCGCGATCGGATAGCGATGCACTCGTCCGTCCGGGGTCTTCAGCAGAGCCACCTCGCCATCGACTCCCAGCAATGCCGCCCGGATGGTTCGTCCCTCGGCGTTGGTCCAATCCTGTTCCACCGGACGGGCCGGCAAAGCGTCATCGGCCAGGGATGGCTTCATATTCGTTCCGGCGGTCCCACCCGCGCTCGGCGGAAGATCCTGGAGCAGGTCGGCGAGGTTTTCCGGCATTTCACCGCGTTCGCCACGCTCTCCATTGATCGGCGCGCCTTCGGAAATCCACTGCATCACCAGGGTCACCTCGTCGCGCGTCAATCGCTCCCCTTTTCCCTTCGGCGGCATGGCTTCCTTGTCGTCGGCGGGTCGAAACAGGGTCAGGAACAGGTAACTCGCGTCCCAGTCACCCGGCACCACGACGCTGTTCTTCTCGAAACGACCGTGGAAGTGCGCCGGATCGTCGAACTTCAGCCCGCCCTTCGCCTTGCCCGATTCGTTGCTGTGACAGTCCGCACATTTCTCCATGAAAATGGGCATGATATCCTTTTCGTATTCCACGGCTGAGGCGACCGACGAAACGACGAACAGGGAAGCGATTCCGACAAAGGCTGGTTTCATGACGCTCTTCGTTTACCGGCTTTTTCATCGAAAGCCAATCCCGGATGATTCCTCCCCCGCCGCGCATTCACGCCTTTCCTTTCGCATCGACCCCGACCGAATACCCACCCTATCTTCGGTCCATGACTTCCCGACTCTTCCTTGCTTTTGGATGCCTCACATTCGCGCTCCACACCTCCGTCTTCGCAGGAACCGTCGTTTACGTGTCCGAGAGCCAGGAAAAACGCGTCGCCGTGTTTTCGCTCGATGAAACCAGCGGCGACCTGACGCGCTTCGGCGAAGTCGAACTCGACGGCGCCCCGGGATGCCTCGCCCTTAGCCCGGACGGCCGATTCATTTATGCCTCCGTCCGCAGCGCCAGCCAATTCGCCACCCTGGCCATCGATCCCAAGACCGGCGCACTCAACGTCGTGGGCACCGCGCCCGCCTCTGGCTCGGCCGCCTACGTGTATCCCGACAAGACCGGGCGATGGCTGCTGGCCGCCTACTACGGCGAAGGTCTCGTGAGCGTGAGTGCGATCAAGGATGGCGTCGTCACCGGCGATCCGGTTTGCGTCATCGATGTGGGAAAAAAGGCGCATTGCATCCAGACCTCGCCCGACAATCGCTTCGCCTTCAGTCCTCACCCCGTCGAACTCAACCGCGTGGACCAGTTTCACTTTCATCCCGATACCGGCCAGCTTTCGCTCAACGATCCGCCAGCCATGATCGCCGGGGAGGGCGACGGCCCGCGCCACCTCCAGTTTCATCCCAATGACAAATGGGTCTACCTCGTCAATGAGCAGGGCAAGAGTGTGACCCTCTGTGACTACGACGCAAAAAAGGGAACGCTCGCCAGCCGGCAAACCGTTTCCACCCACCCGGCGGACTGGGATCCCGCCAAGGGCAGCTGCGCCGATATCGAGATCACCGAAGACGGTCGCTTCGTCTATGCCTCGAATCGCGGGCATGACAGCATCGCCGCCTTCCGAATCGATCCCGCGTCCGGCGAACTCACCTCGCTCGGCCAGACCGCGACGGAGAAGACGCCGCGTTCCTTCAATCTCATGCCGGTCGAAAATCAGCGCTACCTCGTCGCCGCCGGCCAGGGCTCGGCGAAACTCGTCGTCTACGCCCGCGATCCTGATTCCGGAAAGCTAGAGCCGTTGAAGACCTACGCATGCGGCGGCAGTCCGGCCTGGGTGCTGGGAGTGAATCTGGATCGCTAGTATCCACGCTGCCTCACGTAGAGGTGGCTTCAGCCGCCTCCCAAAAATCGACTGAAGTCGATTCTACACCTGCGCCATCGCCAACAACTCCCGCAGGCGCTCCGGGTCCGTTGCCGAGGTCTTGGCCACGAAACCGCGCTTGTGCGCGAAATGCACATCCTCGCAGGCGTCCTCCAGCGGCGCGAAATCCATCCGCTGACTGTCGCGATGGCGGCTCAATCCGTAGCCTTCACCGCGCCGGTCCGGATAGACCATCGCGATCACCGAATCGTCTTTTCCCGTTCGCCCGATGAAGCGCGGCAAACCTGACGACGGCTCATCCGGCAATGGCTCGGTCCGCGGCATGAACAGGACCTCGAATGGACCCTGCGGTCCTTCGATGGTCCAGAACTCGGCATTCTTGGCGATGAAGGCGAGCCGCTCCCGCAGCGTCTCGATGAAAACGACGAGATCCTCGCCGATCATCCGCATCACCTGCCAGAGAGGACTCGCTTCCGTCAGCTCCGTAGTCGCCGCGAAACGCCGCAGCAGCGTCACGTCCATCGGCGAGACCAGCTTCGTGATCGCCTCGCGCGGCGCGCCCATCCATTTCGCCGTGTCCACAGGTCCCCGGCAATCCAACCATTCGGCCGGTTCCAGCCAGTCGCAGAACTCCCGTGCGTCCTCGTAGAGTCCGAAGTGCTTCAGCACGAGGCTCAGCGCGCAGGTAGGCGGCTCGTCCCTAGGAAACTGGTGATGATCGAAGTTCGATCGCTCAGGCGCGTGTTCCCCTCCCACATCCACCACCGCGATGCCGGGATCGGCCAAATCGGCCTCCGTCGGCTCGCGACGCTCGATGGCGACCGGGTGAAAGTGCAGCAGCACGCAACAGGCAAGGAAGTCGTCCTTATGCGCGCTGCCCGGATGGGCGAGGATGTGGTGGATTGGGGTCATGCCAGAAAGTCCCTTTCCCTCCCATATTTTGAGGCGGTGTCCAAAAAGAATCTCTTCCCACAGCCTTCCCTTTCCAGTTAGACTTGCCAGATGCGGATGGTTCTCGACACCAACGTCCTCATTGCGGCGATGCGAAGCACTACCGGCGCGTCGCATGCCATCCTTCTCGCCATTCACC
The DNA here is from genome assembly GCA_020439945.1 of Verrucomicrobiia bacterium. GTDB lineage: Bacteria > Verrucomicrobiota > Verrucomicrobiia > Verrucomicrobiales > DEV007 > JAEUHH01. The sequence goes on along the minus strand of JAGRPB010000008.1, from coordinate 49,525 downwards.
GTCGCGAAATTGTTCCCGTGATTTCGGTACCGCTGGTGATGGAATACGAAGAAGTCTGCAAGCGTCCGGGCTTGATTCCACATCTCACGTCAGCCCAGATTGATATCGTTCTCAACCAGATCTGCTCGCGAGCCGAAGAGCAGCGCGTTTTCTTCCGGTGGCGTCCCTTTCTACCTGATCCGGATGACGACATGCTGGTGGAGCTTGCCATCGCCGCTAACGTCTCCTACCTTGTCACCGGCAATCTGCGGGATCTGGCCCCGGCTCGCGCGCTTGGAATTCAGGTGATGGAGCCCCGAGAGTTTGTCCGATTGATCCAGACGCCATGAGCAAGATCACCATCGAAATTCCCGAATACCTTCGGCAACAGGTCGAAAGCCTGAGTTCCGCCGAAGGATTCAGCATCGATCAGTTTTTCGCCACCGCCGCGTCAGAAAAATTGTCGGTGATTCGTGAACTCGACTATGTCCGCGAACGAGCCTCCAGAGCAAACGATGAGGAATTCGAAGCGGTTTTGGAGCACATACCTTTCTCACCGGTTTCCGAAGATTGGGACCGCATGCCAATCGGAACGATAGGAAAATCGGATGCAAGCAACTAGCCTTGGTTTCCGACCCGCTGCTTGGACAACGAAGTCCCAGACATATCTGAGAACATTGCCGGGAATATGAACGTTTAAAAAAAATTGCCCTAACATTGTTCCGGCACGGCATCGAATGAAAAAAACCGGAATATTCTTCCTAATAGGAGTTTCAGGTATTCTCGCAATCGTCGGGATCATCGCCTATTTTTCCGAACACCATCCAACGAAGGAATTTGATTCTGCAGTAGCCGCAATTGGCTCCGCTCCAAAGTTGTGGATTGAACGCCAAGTGTCACTCTCCACCTACCGTCCGATCCAGCCGATTATCGGACCTAGCATCAGATCAAAAACCATCAATTCGAAAGTCGTGGAGGCGTATGAATTGCTCTGCTCGAACCTTGAACCAATTCCGACCACCTACTATTCAGATTGCGGAGATATGCCGACCCAAGAAACCATATGGCAGTTTCAAGATTTCTTTGTACGCTTGTATGTGGCATCGTCGTTAGAATCCGATGGAGCGGCGATAGGCGTCTTCTCTGGAGCCTATCCAAAATTTCGAGAGGGTAGACTTTCAGATTCTGTCGCTCCGCATTTTCGCTTTACTCCGATTTCGTTCGAACCTCCCTCTCGGTTCCTATCCAATCGATAGCTTCACTTCTTAGGTAGAAAAAGGGTAAAAGATCCCATTCACACCACTCGCGTGTTGAAACTGGCTCGCCACTTGGAGTCAAGTATAATTCAGGGCACCTCCAAATCATTCTCCCGCACCTCTTTCAACTTCGCGGCCATTTTGGCCTTGAATGCGGTGACACGCTCGGCCTGTGCAGGATCATCCACGAGGTTGGTGTAGCCCTCGGGATCGGCGTGAACGTCGAAGAGTTCGATCCCGTTCTCGGCATTCTCGCCGTACTGGATGTAGGCCCAGTCGCGCTCGCGGAGGAGGAAGCCCTTCCGCATCGGGGCGACACTGAAGGCGGCGGCGCGGACTTCCCGTTTCGGGTCGTCGAGCAGGGGTGAGATATCTTTTCCCTGGAGTCGATCCTGCGCAGGCAATCCGCACAGCGCGGCTGTCGTGGGATAGAGGTCGATCAATTCGACGAAGGATTCGCAGACGGCCGGTTCCTTGCCGGGAACCTTGATGATGAGCGGGACGCCGGCGGATTCGTCGCGAAGGCTGACCTTGGCCCAGAAATCGTGCTCGCCGAGGTGGTAGCCGTGATCGCTGGTGAAGATGACGATGGTCTCGTCCTCGATCCCCGCCTCCTTCAACGCATCCATGACCTTGCCGACCTGGGCGTCCATGAAACTGACCGCCGCATAGTAGCCTCCCATGGCCTTCTTCTGGCGCCGGAGATCCATCTTCATGTTCTCACTGGTCTTGTAGTTGATCCCGGGCTTGGGAATGTCATCCCAGTCGCCTTCGACTTTCGGCGGCAATTCCATCTTGTCGTAGGGCTTGAAGGCGGAGTGATATTTCCACGGTGACACGAAGGGCACGTGGGGACGGACGAACCCGATCCCGAGCCAGAAGCGTTCGTCCTTGTGCTTTTGGATCAACTCGACGGCTTTCCGCGCGGTTTTTCCGTCGGAGTGAATGTCGTCACCGCCATCGGCCTCGACCACCACGAAGGTGTTGCCGCCGACGACGGGCTTTTTCCCGTCGGGATTTCCTTCGAGCGTTTCACCCGATCCCGCCGCCATCCCCTCGGGCCCGGGACTGTTGAAACGCTCCGTCCACGAGAGTTCATCATCGGCCCCGTTGTAGTGATCGTGATCTCTCCCGTCGCCACCGTACTGGACTCCGCCCGGGATGCCCATGTGGAAGACCTTGCTGACCCGGGCGGTGTAGGCACCGTGATTCCTGAAATACTGCGGCCAGGTCGCGCGATCGCCGATCTGGGGTCGTGGGTTGGTGTAACCGAGCACCCCGGTCGCATGCGGGTAGTAGCCGGACATGAAGGAGGCCCGCGACGGCCCGCAGTAGGTCCCCTGGCAGTAGGCGCGGGTGAAGCGGACGCCCTGGGCGGCGATGGCATCAATGTTCGGCGTGTGGCAGACCTCGTTGCCGTAGCAGGACAGCGCCGTGTAGGTGAGGTCGTCGGAGATGATGAAAAGGACGTTGTATTTCGGCTTCGTGCCATCGGCACCGTCTTGAGCAGCGGCGGCGGTGACGAAAAGACCGGTGAAAAGAACGAGGAGGCTGGCGATGGCGCGATCGATCATGGGAAGAGACTCGATTTTTCCGTCATGGTGGGCAAGGGTCGGTGAAATTGCCAGTATCGATCGGCCGGAAATGGTCCCGCAATGGCGCCGCGATCCCCGATCCTCACCACTCGATCCCTCCCATGACTCGCCAACTCCGCTGGGGCATCATCGGCATCGGCCGCTTCGGCCGGGTGCACGCCCGCGTCCTCCAATCGCTCCCGGGCAGCGAACTGGTCGCCATTTCCAATCGCAACCCCGAGCGACTCGCGGAAGCTGCCGCCGATCTTGGGATCGATGAAAGCCACGCCTTTCCCGACTTCCGCGATCTCCTCGCCAATCCCGAGATCGACGTGGTCAGTATCACCACCCACTGGCTCGATCATCACGAAATCGCCCTAGCCGCGCTGGCGGCCGGCAAGCACGTGCTTCTCGAGAAGCCGATGGCCGCAACCTCAGCCCAGTGCCGAGAGATTCTCGCCGCCGTCGAATCGGCGCCAGGGTCGCTGATGGTCGGTCACATCTGTCGCTTCGATCCACGGGTCACCCTGGCCAAGGAAGCCATCGACGCGGGGCGGATCGGCCGCATCATCTCGATGCACGCCAAGCGGAACCTACCCAAGGCACCGGGGAACATCCGGCTCGACAAGATTTCGCCTCTGGTCGGTGACGGCATTCACGATGTCGACCTCATGATGTGGTTTCTCGGCGGTCGCGCGCCGGATACGATCTACGCCCGGAACGTCAGCCACAGCGGCCATCGCTATCCGGATCTCGGCTGGGCGATGCTGAACTTTGGCGACGACGCCGTCGGCGTGGTGGAAACGGCCTGGTGCCTTCCCGAATCTGTGCCCACGGTGATTGACGCCACCTTCGAGATCATCGGCACCGAGGGAAAGCTGACCATCGACTGCGGCCACACCGGACTCAGCATCACCGATGGCGCCGGCACGAAACAACCAGACACGGTCTACTGGCCGACTCAACAGGGTCAAGTCATCGGCGCCCTCCAGCGGGAGATCGCCTATTTCGCCGACTGCGTGCGCCACGGGAAGCAGCCCGAAGTCATCACTCCCATCGAAGCCGCCAAAGCGTTGGCCGTCGTGGAAGCGGCGGAGTTGTCCTCGGAAAAGCGGGAACCGGTCGCATTTTCCTTTCTCTAAAACCTGGACGGCGGACCTCCGTGTCCGCCCAAGCCACACCGTCCGCCCGAGCTTCCCTTCCTCAGCGGAGCAATTCATCAATCTCCTTCAGCGACACTCGGAAGACTTCGGTCTGCCACTTGTAGCGTGAGAATGCAATGTAGAGATGTTCGTCGTGTTCGATCATGTGGGGATACTGGAGACTGGCGACGCCCTTGCGGAATTTCGGCCAGAGTTTACCGAGATTGGGAGTCTGCTCGGGAGCGGGAATGTCGAGCCGCGCCATGCGAGTGAATACCTCGCCATCCCGGCTGACGGACAGGTGCAATTCCCTTCGCGCCAGCTTGGGATTGGCATTGGAAACGAGGACGCGATAACCGCGGCTTGTCTTGAGGGAATACAGCTTGCTGGTGGCGTTCGGGAAATTGGTCATGACCGGCCTTCCCCAGGTTTTCCCTCCATCCTGTGACAGGGAGTGAAACAGCCGCTGCGATCCGCTGTTGTCCCGGTAAAGAGCGAAAAGCGTGTCGCCTCCGCTCGGCCAGAAAATGGGTTCGTCGGGCCGAAATCCTTCGACATCCCGGACGCCGACAACGGGAAAGGATTGCCAGTCCGTCAGCGACCGCACCCCGCCAACCAACACCGAGACATTGAACCGCGAATCGCGCCGGGTCAGGATCCAGTCGCCGGAGTTCGGCAAACGCTGCGGCGCGAAGTTGTTGATCGCGTTGTCGAAAAGCTTCTCACGAAACTGCCACGCGCCCGAGGCTTCGTCCCATGCCCAAGCCTGCAGGACCAGTTCCTTGTCGACACCGAAGGCGCCCTTTCCCTTGAAGTAAGCAGCCAAGGCCAGTAACTCCCCCTCTCTCTCCCAAAGTCCTCGGGCGATGTAGGCGTGCCCCTCTTCCGGTGGCCCGGTCAGAGTCGCCGGCTCGTTCCACGTCAGCCCATCGTCGCTGGTCGCATACCAGACCTCCTGTCCGGGAACATCCTCGACCACCGGGCCATTGCTCCAGGCGCACCAGAATCTCCCTTTCCAGAACGCTAGGTAGTTGTGGAGCTGGAACTGGAGTTCATCGCCATAGGGCCGCACGATCCCGCGCTCACCTGGCAAGGTAGGCAAACCGGCATAGTCGATCGCATCAGGATCCGTCCCGGAGCCAGGCAGATCGAGCACGATCACGGGATCGACGGCAAACGCGCTTGCCGCGCCTACCACGATCATGAGAAAGAATGCGGAGATGGATTGAGGGAGTTTCACCGGCTCAGGAACCACAGGGTTTTCAGCGGGATCAACGCAGAATCTCGCTCAGCCGCACGGGAGCTTTCCCGAATTTTTCGCGGTATTCCTCCAGGGTCGGCCGGAGTCTAACCGCGACCTTGGCCTCGTGATTCAATGCGATGGCGGCGAGGCGATGTTCGAGAAACGGATTGCGAAACCGATCCAGCGTTTCCCTGGCGAACTTGGCGGGATCGTCGCAGCGTCCCTCAAGAACGGGAACGATCTCGCCAAAAAGCAATTCTTCCAGCCAAGGCCCCAATTGGGGATGTTCCACGAATTCCCGCACCGTCTCCACCTCTGTGCCCTGAGCGCGACACACCATCGCGGAATGGGCGCCATTGAGAACCCGCACTTTTCGCAGGGCAAAGGGACCGATGTCCGCGGCGATGGCGACGGCGGGATGGGATTTCAGGGGGAACTCGCGCGCGGAAACGTCCGACAATTCAATGGCCCAGAAGGCGAACGGTTCCGCGCTCAAAAGCAGTGGATCCTCGGCCAGCAACGGATGGCCAACCGGCGTTCCCGGCACGATGCGATCGACGAGCGTGTTTACCCAGCGACATTCCTCCCGGATCCAGGCGAGCGCATCCTCCGCCACCGACCAGCGGGCGGCCTGCTCCAGCACGAGTTCGCGAAGAACGGTGGCATTGTTCTCGACCAGCTCGCAGGGCAGAATCCATGGCGCCGATCCCCCTGCCGCAAACCGGACCAGCAGGACCGCGAGCAATTTGGCAGGAAACGAGAGGGGAACACCATCGAACCCGGGGTTGTCGGCCGGATCAAGCGAAAGACCAGCCTCGGTGGTGTTCGAAACGATCATCGAGAGCGAGGCGTCCTTTGCGACATCCAGCACCCCCGACCACTGGGTGCCGGCATGGAGCACTTCGCGGATGGCGTCGACGTTTTCGATGGCATCAACCAGGGCGCCCTTTCGAAAGCCGCGAATCACCACGTGATAGCGACATCCGACGCGATTCAACGCATCGGCACGCTCGCGACCCGTCGATTGCACAACCACCACGGGACCGATCTCGGTGGCCGGATCACGATTCAGCTGAGTCGCGAAAAGGTCGACGAAAGCCCGTAGAAAGTTCCCGGCACCGAATTGGAGAATCATGGCACATCTTTGTCCCGCCACCGCTCCGAGCAAGCTGGAAAGCGGCAACGACGGGGTCACTCCTCCTTCCGCAACCCCGCTTCCAACTCTTCCGCCGCCCCCACCAGGCGCTCCTCGATGCTGGGATCCCACGGGGCCGGATGAACGGTCGAACGGACGTAACGCATGGCGCCGCCGCCCTCGTAGCCGCCTTCCTCGAGAACCCGCTTGCTGGGGATGTAGGTCATCACGTCGTTGGAATACCCGGCCACCCAAACCGGGGCGCCGCCGGTGGCCTCTCCGAGTTCCTTCTTCAATCGCAGGGAATAATCGACCACCACCTCACCGCCGATCGCGGCAAGGGTGAGATCGTTCCCGAATTTCACGACCTGCACGGGAACAGGATAACTTTTTGGGAAACCGCCGGCCGTGTCGAGCACATCGAGCAGGAACTGACCGTGCCGGGCATCGTAGCGATCCTTCGATTTTGCCTTTTCCTCCAATTCGGCGCGGGTCGGCGGCTGCTGATAGGGAATCTCCGGCCACTTCAGCGCCGACCGGATCGGTCCCGCCATCGGTTTTGAGGGTGTCTCCAGCGCGGCCTCGATCGAGGTCGCCATGTTGCGCCCATGCCGCTCGGCGTAGTGGAGGAGCCGACGCGGATACGGATTCTGATCGCCGGAACAACCGTTGAGAAACAGGGCGACGGTTCCGGGATGATCCTCCTCGAAATACCGTTGCGCGTAGCCGGGCCAGTCGCCGCTGATTTCCATGAGAGACAAGACCGTGGCGTGACAGGCATAACCGAACATCACCGCTTTCAAGGTTTTCGCGTCGTCCGTGGCCCGCACCTGCAGCACCGGCACCTCGTGATCCACCGGACCTTCGGGGTTCGGCGAGTTTTTCCATTCCCCGGGGCCCCCGGGCGTCCGTCGATTCATGGCGAAACCGCAACGGGCATGCGACCACGCCAGGGTTGCCGGCTGGAGGTTTTCCAGGGACTCGCCGAGCAGTTGATCCACCGCCGCCAGCAGCTTTTTGTTGTATTCCCGGGTCTGCCGAACCCGCAATTCCTGCTCCTCGTCCGGAACGTTGGCGTAGGGAGCCCGCTCTTCTCCCCCGCCCTTCGGCGGCTGGTAGAGTCGAATCATGGGACCGCTGTGGGTATGCGAGGCGTTGAGCAGAATCGCCTCCGGAGCGAGCCCGTATTTCTCGCCCGCCAGTTTCTCGACGGCATCGCGAAACGGTCGCGGAATCCCGATAAGATCGAAAGTCACGAACACGAAGCGCCCGCCATCCGCATCCTCGATCGCCAAGGCTTTCGCGTGAATCGGCTGGAGAATTTTTTCGGATGGTCCCTTCCGCGCCGCGTAACCGGCCATCCAGGTTCCCGGCTCGGGAGTAATGTCGACCGTGGCCACGGCGGCTTTCCACGGATAGGCCGCGGATTCCGCCGCGCGGTCGGGAAGGCTCAGGCCGACCAGCAAACCGGTAACAATGAGGATGACGAATGGCGCAAAAAATCGCGTTTTCATGGTGATCGAGACAAACAGGGCCTGCTAGCCTATCGGAACATGAAGTTCCCGGTCTCTCCCGCGATCACGCTTGGTCTGATTTTTGTGACCACCGCCGCTCCCCTACTCGCGGAAGAAAAGGAAGCGCCCCAAGGGCTCACGCCGGTTCCGCGTGTTGAAGCTTATGATAGTTGGAAAATGGCGAAACCGGGCGATCCCTCGACGGTGACGCCACCCACCACCATTCAAGCCCCGGAGGGCTTCGCCATCGACCTGATCCGCGCCGCCGGTCCCGACGAGGATTCCTGGATCGGGATGTGCTTCGACGATCGCGGCCGCGCCTATCTCGGGATGGAGCAAAAGGGCATTCTCCGGCTGACTTTCAGCGACAACGGGGCCGAGGTCGTCGCGGCCGACGTGGTGGAGGAAACCCTCGAAGAATGCCGCGGTCTGCTCTGGGCCCACGGCGCCCTCTACGCCAACGCGAACGATTCAAAGGGATTCTACCGGCTTCGCGACACCACCGGCGACGATCGTTTCGACGAGGTGAAGCTCCTGCTCGCCACCGGCGGCGGAGTCGGCCACGGACGCAACCATCTCCGGCTCGGTCCCGATGGCATGATCTACCTGGTTCACGGCAACGATCCCTGGCTGGATCCCAAAGACGAAGCGCCCGATTCCCCTTTCAAAAACTGGGGCGAAGACCAGCTCATTCTCAATCCCTGGGACGACAGCTGGAACCGTATTCCCGCTCCCGCCGGCTACATCCTGCGCACCGACAAGGATGGCTCGAAGTTCGAACGACTCTGCGGCGGGCTGCGCAACGCGCTCGACATGGACTTCAACCGCGATGGCGAAATGTTCGTCTATGATGCCGACAGCGAATGGGATGCCGGACTGGCCTGGTACAAACCGACCCGAGTGCTCCACATCGTCAGCGGCGGCGAATATGGATGGCGGCGCGGCACCGGGAAGTGGCCGGCCTACTATCCCGACTCCCTCCCCGCCGCCTGCGATATCGGGCTCGGCTCGCCCACCGGGGTTGGCTTTGCTTATGAGTCAGACTTTCCCGAAAAATGGCGCGAGGCCTTCTTCATCGCCGATTGGTCCTACGGTCGACTCCTCGCCATTCATCTCACGCCCGATGGCGCCAGCTACACGGGAGAAAAGGAAACCTTCCTCTCTGGTCGTCCGCTCAACCTGACCGCGTTCGCTTTTCACGACGGCGCCCTCTGGTTCATCACCGGCGGCCGACGCACCCAGTCGGCCCTCTACCGGGTCCGCTGGACCGGTGAAATCGATGCCCCGAAATGGGAAGCGCCCGCTCCCGATCCCGAGGCGAAAAAACTGCGGGAACTCCGTCACGAACTCGAACGCTGGCATACGAAAACCGGTGACGCCGGCACCCGACTTGCCTTGGCGAATCTCGATCATCCCGAACGCTTCATCCGCTTCGCCGCCCGGGTCGCCTTGGAAAACCAGCCCGTCGCCGAATGGCGAAGGCAAGTTCTCGGGAAGCGATCGCCGACCGGCCTGCTCGCCCTGGCCAGAGTCGATGACGCCGCTCAACAGGGCGAATTGCTGGACGCCGCCTGCGAAGCCATCAAAGAGGGTCAGGTTGACGACCCAACCCTGTTGACTCTGCTCCGCGCCATACAGCTCAGTTTCATTCGCCAGGGAGAGCCGAACGATTCCACCCGGGCGAAAATGATCGCAACACTCGATTCGCTCTATCCGGGAGAGGCAAGGCCGGTGAATCACGAACTCTGCGAGCTGCTCGTCTATCTCGGCGCGACGGGCATGATCGGGAGAACCCTCGGCCTCCTGGAATCTTCGGACGACACCCGGGACTGGTCGCACTACCTCGTTTTTCTTCGATACATCGAGGATGGCTGGAACACCGACCAGCGGCGTCGCTACTTGGAAGCGCTTCGCCGCTTCGAAACCTGGCCCGGGGGCCGCTGGTGGATCCGCACCGGGGAAGACTTGCGGAAGGAAGCCGTCGCCGCGCTCACCGAGGAAGAGCGAACCGCGCTGGCGGATCTCCTCGAACCCGCCAAGCCCGAGATTCCGCAGCCGGAAATCTCCCTCTATCCCGCGAAATTTGTTCAGAACTGGACCCTCGACGACTTCGCCACCGAGCTGTCCCAGCCGCTCGGGAATCGCGATCTCGAATCCGGAAAGCGCGCCTACCACGCGGCCGCCTGCGTCGCCTGCCATCGAATGGCGAGCGACCCAGCGACCAACCAGGCAGTCATCGGGCCCGATCTCAGCGGAATCGGCGGACGGTTTGATCCGAAGGCGATGCTGGAATCGATCATCCATCCGTCGCGCGTCATCGCCGACCTCTATCGTAATCCTGCGGGACCGAATGTCTCACCCATGCCGCCCAGCCTGATCAACGTGCTCAGCAAAGATCAGGTGCTGGACCTGCTCGCCTACCTGCAGGCCGACAAGCAAGTGAATTGAAACCCCTAAGCGTCACCGGGTCGGCGATCTGTCTTGGCGCAAAAATGCCAGAGAGAAAACGGGGGTTCGCACCGATCTTTTCGCATGAAGCGTGCCCGCTTTGAAATCCCATGGAAAGAAGGGCTGCATCTCCGCATCGCCGCCCAGCTCGTGAAACGCGCCCAATCGTTTCGCTCTTCGGTCAAGCTCAAGGTGAACGAACAGATGGCGGATGCGCGAAGCATCTTCAGCATCCTCATGCTCTGTGCCTCGCTCGGGGCGATGGTCGATATCGAGGTTGCCGGTGACGATGAGGACGACGCCTTTGCCTCGGTGGCGGCCGTCTTCAATGTGGTCGACAGCGAACTCCCCGAAGACCTGAACGACGATTCGGGCGACCCGTTTGAGGCGTGAGTTTCAAGTGTCGGTTGGAGACAATCACCGATTGTCAATTCGCCCGCGACCGGTCATAGAAGAGGTATGCTGACGCCTGAAACCCGCCGCGCCGATTTCCCCTCGATCGAAGGAAAGGCCTATCTGAATACCGCCGCTGAAGGAATCCCGCCCCTTCCGGCGCGAGAGGCGCTGAATCACTATTTCGAGCACAAGTCTCTCGGCATGGAGTGCCGGGATCATCTCTTCGCGGAATACGACACCTGCCGCCAGCGCGCCGCGAATGTCCTTGGATTCGAGGAAGAGGAAATCGCTTTCTGCTCCTCGAGCTCCGAAGCCTACAACCTGCTGGCCACCGCAATAGCGCCGGAGTCCGCCGATGAAATCGTCATCACCGACCTCGAATTCCCCGCCGGCGCCACTCCGTGGCTGAGCTTGCCCGGCAACCCGACGGTCCACCTGTGGAAAAACCGGGACGGGATGCTGGAGCTGGACGATCTCGCCGCGCTTCTCAGCGAACGCACGCGCCTGGTTCAGGTCTCGCTGGTGAGCTTTCTCACCGGCTACCGGATTCCCTGGGCGCCGCTTCGCGACCTGGTGAGAGAACGCGCCCCGCAAGCCATCCTCTCGGTCGACGTGACCCAGGCCGCGGGAAGAATCGTGCTGGATTGTCAAGACGCTGACTGCCTCATCGGCAGCACCTACAAGTGGCTCCTGGGAACTCACGGCGGAGCGGTCGTCGCCGTGCCGAGAACCTCTTCCGAAAAAGTCACCGCCCGCGCCGGGGGCTGGTATCATCTGGTCAACGCCTTCGACGCCGATCGATTTACCCGAGTCGAACCGAAACCAGGCGCCGACAGTTTCGCGGTGGGAATGCCGAGCTTTCCCGCCATCTACGCGCTCTCCGCCTCGCTCGACTACCTCGACAGCATCGGTATCGAGGCGATCGCCGCGCACGCCGATCCGATCGTGGCGCGACTCCACGAGGGACTGGCCGAGCTTGGGATCAAGACCATGTCACCATTCCAGCCTGACGCCTCCTCCGGCATCGTTTCCTTTCAGCATCAGCGCGACGAGGAGATTCACGCCGCCTTGCTGGCGGAAAACATTCACGTCATGCACCAGGCCGGACGACTGCGCATTTCCATCCACGGATACAATCAGGCGGACGATATCGATCGCCTGCTCGGCTCGCTTCGTTCCACGCTCAGGTGAAAAACACCCTCTCAGCCGTGTCACGGAGGATCCAGTTTTTTTCCTCCTCACTCAGGAAATCCAAGCGATCGCGAATCAGGGCGATGGAATCGTGATAAGTGTGGCCGTTCTGAACCTGGTAGGGACAATCGCTCGCCCACATGAGTCGCTCGGCGCCGAAAGCGTCGCGAAGCCGCCGAATCATCGGCCCGAGATCGGTGTGCGGCGCCTCCTTCTTCCCGAGCGCGTAGAATGCCGACGTCTTCACCTGCACGGTGGGAAAAGTCGCCAGGGCGCACAGATGGTCGACATCGGCGGGTTCGATCGTTCCGCTGGTGCCGATGCGTCCGCAGTGATCGATCACCACCGGCGTCTGGGGGAACAACTCGCACATCTGATGAATGCCCGGCAACGAATCCGCGTCCGCCAGGCAACACATCGACAAACCTTCTTCTGCTCCGACGCGCCACATCCGTTTCATCCCGTCGTTGCTCGGCCATTCCGCCACCGTCTCGGCCGTCGCCCGAATCCGGAATCCCCGGACCCCCTGCCCTTTCAGATCCCGCATCGTTTTCTCCACTTCCGGATCTTCCGCATCGACCACCGCCACGCCGGCGAACACACCGGGATAATCGCGCATGGCACGCAACATGTAGCGGTTGTCGAAACGATAAAAACTCATCTGGATCAGCACGATTCGGGACACGCCTTCTGGTCGGCATTCGGCGAACAACTCCTCGGGCGTGAAACTCGGCGGTTTCATGCGCTCCGCGATGAACCCCTTCCCCAACGGCCATTGATCGAGATCCGGTGACCAGATGTGAACGTGGGCATCGATCCAGCCTGCCGGATCGAACTCGACCTTCGATGGTTTCGATTTCGAACAGGAAACCCCGATAGAACCGGCAGCGAGGGCTCCGGATAACTTGAGGAATTCACGGCGGTTGGAGGTATGGCGATCGGAAGTCATGACAGATCAAAGAGGGTCAAGTCGTGGACTCAACAGGGTTGGATGGGTGAATCTCGATGCGAAATGGGTTTGAGTATTCCGTAGCATGGCTTTTCAAGCCGTGCCTGTCCGGGTGGGATTGCATCCCGCCCAACTTCCACGAAGTGACTCGCGGGATACAATCCCGCGGGGACAAGCACGGGATTGGAATCCCATGCTACCTGCCTGCTCCCCGGTCTCCATCATGGCTGATTTACGATTGAATGGCTCTCAGCTTCCAAAATTGAAGACAAAGTCTCGATAAAATTCGACGGCCTTTTCCACTTGGGCCGTCTCGACGAATTCCACGGCGCCATGGGCCTGGTCGATCGATCCCGGCCCGAAGATGACGCTGGGGATGCCGGCCCGCGACAGCTTGGTGCAATCGCAACCGAATGGCACGCCCACCGGCTCGGCGTTTTCCCCGAGATTCTTCAGGACGGCCGATGCGGTGGCGACCACCGGTGAATCGACTGGCGTCTCCATGGCTTCGTCGACCAATTGCGGCGGCCGCTCGATCTCCACCTCAAGATCGGGATGATCGGCGCGCAGTTCCCCCAGGAGATTCTCGAGGTGATCGAGCACGAACTCACCGCTCTCTCCCGGTAGCAATCGGCGATCGATCGAAACGGCACAATGCTCCGGGACAAAATTCACCTGGGCTCCGCCCTCGATGACACCGATGGAAAGGGTCGCCGGTCCCAGCAACGGGTGATCGGATTCCCGAGCCAATCGAGCCGCCTCGCGATCCAACAGCTCGATCACCGGCGCCATGGCCACGATGGCATTGCGACCGAGATGAGGCTTGGCACTGTGGGCAGACTTGCCGCGAGTGATGACCCGGAATCTGAGCACGCCCTTGTTGGCACGGACCACGCGAAGCTCGGTGGGTTCCGCGACGACCGCCGCCTCGGGCAGCGGTCTCCCCCGCCTCCTCAGCCATTCGATCAGCGCCGTCACCCCGCGATAGTGATGTTCCTCGTCAATGACCGCGGCGAAGATCACCTCACACGGAGGCGGAGTTCCGGATTCCGCCAGGTCTCGAACGGCCTGCATCATCGCCGCCAGCCCACCTTTCACATCACAAGCGCCGCGCCCGAAAAGCCTGCCATCGGAGATGACCGGATCGAAAGGCGGGATCGTCATGTCCGCCACGGAAACGGTGTCGAGATGGGCTTCCAGGAGCACGCATCGATGCGGATCGCGCCCCGGAACTCGAACGATCAGATTGGAACGACCCGGCAGAACCTCTTCGGTGATGGTTTCCAGATCAACCTCAGCGAAGGAACGCTCCAGATGAGCCACCATTTCTTTCTCGCCGGGACCACCCCATTCCGGATTGACGCTGTTGATCCGGACCAACGCGGCGAGAGTTTCGAGGACGGGTGACATGGTCTTAGACAAGCTCCAAGACTCGCCTTTCCGAAAGGGACGGATATCAGGATTACCGGCTCACCCATCCGCCCTCGACGTTGCTCCGCTGTCGAAAATAAAGTAGAGGAAAAGAAAGATTCATGAGATCCGCCAAACCGTTCCCCATGCCACACCCCGTTCAGAAGGGAGCCCGGTTGGCCGTCGTGGCGCCGTCGGGGCCGTTCGACCGGGAACGATTCGAGATCGGGCTAGGCATCTTGCGGGAACGCTACGAAGTCGTGTTCGACGAGGGTCTCTTTTCCCGGACGGGTTATTTTGCCGGCTCCGACGAACGTCGACTGGCGGAGCTACAGGAAGCCATCCGCAATCCCGAAATCGATGCCATCGTTTGCGCCCGCGGCGGCTACGGAGCGACGCGACTTCTGCCCGACCTCGATCCCTCAGAGGTCGCCGAGGCGAACAAGCTCCTCGTCGGATTCAGCGACATCACAGCGCTGCATGCTCTCTGGGCACGCGCCGGAGTGCGCTCGATTCACGGTCCCATGGTTGCCTCGCTGACCGGTGCGAGCGACCGGGTACGGGAGGAGTGGTTTGCCACCCTCGAAGGTCGCGACTCCCCTGAAACCTGGGAAATCGAGTCCCTGGTTTCCGGCTCAGCCGAGGGGCGCCTCATCGGCGGAAACCTCGCGGTGCTCGGGGCCCTGGTCGGCACTCCCCATGCGCCGCCGATCGACGGTTGCCTGCTGTTTCTCGAGGATGTGGGTGAGCGACCCTACCGGGTGGATCGCGTGCTGACTTCCCTGCGACAGGCCGGATGGCTGGAACGCTGTGCCGGCTTCATTCTCGGCGCTTTCACCGAGGGCGATCCCGGTCCCGACGGCATCACGCTGGAGGCGGTCCTGAAGGATCGTCTCTGCGATCTCGGTGTGCCGGTCGTGACCAGTTTTCCCGCCGGCCACATCGATGACAACGAACCGCTGACTTTCGGAGCCACTGCCCGCATCGACGGCGAAACGGTGACGATCATGGCTTAGCAAATTGGCCATTTTTAAACGTCGGAGCGAAAGCCCTCTTCTGTCAGGACCAAAAAAATTTTCAGTGGCGCCTCCTTTTTTCTTGCCAGGATTACAGATGTAATCTAAAAACGGATTACATCTGTAAGATTTCACGCACCCGTTGATGACAAAGCTGCCCGAGATTCCGAAGATTTCCGACTCCGAATGGGTGGTGATGCGCGTTTTCTGGGCGCGCGGAGAAGCGACATCCGGCGAGATCATTGCGGAACTGGAAGACGAAACGGATTGGAAACCGAAGACCATCCAGACGCTGATTCGCAGACTCGTCCAGAAAGGGGCGCTCGATTTTGAAAAGCAGGGCCGCGAGTATCTCTACCGGCCCGCGGTCGACGAGAAAACCTGCGAACAGGCCGCGAGCCGGCAGTTCATCGATCGGGTGTTCAACGGCAAGCTCGCTCCCTTTCTCGCCAACTTCGTCGAGCAGTCGAACTATTCCGACGAGGAGATCGCCCACCTGAAACGCATCCTGGAAGAAGGAGGAACCCCCGATGGAAACGCTGATTGATTCCCTCACCCGCGCCGCTCGATGGGTGGCCGGAAATTCACTGGAGGCGAGCCTTCTCATGGTCGCCTTCCTGCTGCTTTTCCTGGCCCTCGGACGACAACTCGCCCCCACTCTCCGCGTCGCGCTCTGGACCGTGGTGGGAGTCCGACTGCTGCTGCCTTTCGCGCCCCCGAGTCAATTGAGCGTTCACAATCTCTATCCGGCGGCCAATTCGCCTGCGTCCGAGGCGGCGACGGTGGCCACGGGCGAATCGGCGACGCTGGTCACGGCTGCCGTTTCGTTTTCTGAATCCGAAACCAAGGTTCCCGCCGCGCCGAAAGCTTCCCGCTTTCAACCCAGTTGGAAAAACACCGCCGCCATCGTGTGGGCGGGTGTCGCACTTGGACTGCTCGCGGCGGCGCTCGTCCGTCAGCGCAAAGTTCATCGCCGGATCGTTCGACTTCCGCTGGTGAGCAGCGAAGCGCTCCGAAAGCTCTACCACGAATGCGCCAGGCAATCCGGGGTGATTCGCCGTCTTCGCCTGGTCGCCGCTCCGGCAGGTTCCGGCGTCGCGGTCTTCGGATTCCTGCGCGAGAGCCATCTCATCGTGCCTGCCGATCTCGAGGATCGCTATTCCGAGACGGAGATCCGTGGCATCCTCCTTCACGAACTCGCCCACGTGCGCCGCGGCGATCTGCTCATCAACTGGATCGTGCTCGCCGTCCAGTGTCTCCACTGGTTCAATCCGTTGGTCTGGTTCGCCGGCCGCCGCTTTCTCGCGGATCGGGAAGTGCTCTGCGATCGCGCCGCCTTGCGCGGGCTCTCTCCGGTTCAGCGCCGCGACTACGGCAAAGCGCTGATCAAGGCGCTTCAACTCGGACGCGCCCCGCAGGTCTGTCCCGCCCTGGTTCCTTTCGTTTCCCGCAAATCTGAACTCGAACATCGTCTCACCATGATTGCCAAACCCCACTCTCGCAGTCTCTTCCTCCAATTCGCGGCCGGCGCCTTCGCCATTGCCATCGCCCTGACCACCTTCACTTCCGCCCGAGCCGACGGCGAACGGGAGGGTGGGCGTGAAGGCGCCCGCGACGGAGAAACTGAAAACGCCGAACGCTCTCGTGAAGGGGCCCGCGACGGGGATCGCCCGCGAGAAGGCGCTCGGGATGGTGACCGTCCTCGCGAGGGTGCGCGTGACGGAGACCGTCCTCGCGAGGGTGCCCGCGATGGGGATCGCCCCCGCGAAGGATCACGAGACGGCACTCGCGAGGGGGCCCGTGATGGAGAAGCGGCCACAACATCGGCCGCCGATCACGAGGTCAAAGTCTATCGCGACGGTGTCACCATCGGTGATCGAAAATACTCCACCATGGCCGAGTTCCGCAACGCCCTGCGCGGCCAGTCGGGAAGCAGCGCCCTGGTAACGGCAGATTCGAACACGCCTTTCCAAACCGTCAATGCGGTGATTGACACCCTGAAAGCGTCCGGCATTCGGGATGTCAAACTGGCGAGCCAAAGCGGAGGCGAAGGTCGCAACAACGCCCGCGACGGCGAAGGCTCCGGAAGTCGTGAAATGCAACGCGACGGGGACCGGCCTCGCGAAGGCGCCCGTGATGGCGATCGCCCGGCGGAAGGTGGTGATTCCCGGGAAGGCGCTCGCGATGGGGATCGGCCCCGTGAAGGTGCTCGTGATGGTGAGGGTCCGGCGGAAGGTGAGAAATCCCGGGAGGGCGCCCGCGATGGAGATCGGCCCCGTGAAGGCGCTCGTGACGGCGAAGGCGCCAGTGAACGGGAAATGCGACGCGACGGTGATGGCGACCGACCCCGCGAGGGTGAAGGCTCTCGGGAAGGCGCCCGCGACGGCGATCGGCCGCGCGAGGGTGAAGGTTCTCGCGAAAGCGCCCGCGACAGCGAATCCTCGGCATCGACCGCCTCAGACCGCGAGGTCAATCAATGGACCCGGATCTACGGCGCCTACGACAAGGACGGTGATCGCGCCGTCACTTTCGACGAATGGGTGTCGATGAAAAACTATGAATTGTCCCGGGATCAGCGCGAACGCGAGAAAGGCTGGTTTGACCAGGCCGATTCGAACAGCGACGAAGCGGTGACTCTCGATGAATGGATCGGATGGAAATCCAGCCAGGGCCGTCGCAGCTGATTCCGTTTCCCAGATTCATCCGGCCTCGAATCTTTTCCACCCATGAAAGCCGGACACTCCATCCTGCTGGCGCTCGGCTTGTTCGTGCTGACGGGGAACACCCGCGGCGCGGAGGTGGAGGAAGGGGAAATCCCCTGGTCTTTCCAGCCACTCGTTCGCCCCGCCCTGCCGGAAAATTCCTTCGGCTCGTGGCCACTTGATGATCTCGACCGGTTCATCGCCGCTCGACTTGCCACGGAAGGCCTTCGCCCCAATCCGGGTGCCGACCGCCTCACCCTGATCCGCCGCGCGGCCTTTGATCTGACCGGGCTTCCTCCGAGTCTCGAGGAAATCGATCGCTTTCTCGCCGATCCGGCGCCCGATCCGGAGGCGTTCGCCCGCGTGGTCGACGACTACCTTTCCCGCCCACAATTCGGAGAACGCTGGGGCCGCCACTGGCTGGATGTGGCGCGCTACGCGGACAGCGTCGGCCGGACCTGGAACGCGCCCTTCGTCTATGCCTGGCGATATCGGGACTGGGTGGTGAAATCCTTCAACGAAGACAAATCCTATCGCCGTTTCATCGCCGAACAGATCGCCGGCGACCTGTTGCCCGCCGATACGGTGGAGCAACGCCGCGATCAGGTTCTGGGAACCGGCTTTCTCACTCTCGGTTCGCTGGCCATCAACATGGGTACCAACGAGGCCTTCGTTCTCGACCAGATTGACGACCAGATCGACGCCACCACTCGCGGATTTCTCGGCCTGAGTATCGCCTGCGCCCGGTGCCACGATCACAAATACGACCCGGTCGCCCAGATGGACTACTACGCCATGGCCGGAATTTTCTACAGTTCCTGGACCTACTCGGGCACCCCCCACGTCGGCGACCACGCGGGCTACGGCTACGTCGATCCCGAGATGCTGGTGAGTCTTCCCACCGACCTCGCCACGCCCGTCGACCGCGTCCGTTCGGTTCCAGCCGGGATCCATTCCATGAGCGATCTTCGTCAGTTCGGTGGTCAGGCTCCCCCACCCTTTGAAATCGAGCCACAATGGGCGATGGGCATGCGCGACGGAAAACCCGTCGATTGCGCCCTGCGGGAAGGCGGCATGGCCTGGGACCTGGGAGAAACTCCCCCACGCGGCGACATCCGGATTCCCTCGCTGCCAAAATTCCCCGAGATTCCGGAAGAGGCCAGCGGACGCCTGCAACTGGCACAGTGGATTGCCTCTCCGGAAAATCCCCTGACGGCCCGAGTGATGGCGAATCGGGTCTGGCAACATCTGTTCGGCAGGGGCCTGGTGGAAACGGTGGACAATTTCGGGGTCACCGGCCGCGAACCGACTCACCCCGAACTGCTCGATCATCTCGCGATCCGCTTCATCGAGGAGGATTGGTCGGTGAAGCGATTGATCCGCACCCTGATGCTCAGCCGCACCTACCAGTTGAGCAGCGATCCGCAGGATGCCGCCTACGAAAAGGATCCCGACAACGCCCTTTACTGGCGAAGTTCTCCGCGTCGACTCGAACTCGAACCGCTCCGTGACAGCCTGCTCCAGGTGGCGGGTCGGCTCCAACTCGAACCGCCCGCCCCCGGTGTCCTCGCCGGCAACGGCAGTCGTGGCCGCGGAAAAACGCGGGGAGAGATCGGTTTCGATTCGCCCTATCGCAGCCTTTACCTCCCGGTGATCCGCGACTTTCTGCCTGATGAATACGGGGTCTTCGACTTCCCCGATCCCAGTTCCATCGCCGGCCAGAGGCATGTGACCACGGCGCCACCACAATCGCTGTTTTTCATGAACAGCCGCTTTGTGGAGGACTGCGCCCGCGAGACCGCCGATCGGGTGATCGAATCCAACTCGTCAGAATCCGAAAGGATGGATTTTGCCTACCGCCTGATCCTGGGTCGCAAACCCTCCGCCGATGAACATCAGGACGCCGATGACCTGATGAAGCATCTCGACACGGGAGGCCTCGATGATCCCGAGGGGTATCGCTGGTCGACCTTGATCCAGGCTCTCTTCGCCTCAGCCGAGTTTCGCTATGTTTTTTGAATCAGCCGGGCTTCGACGAGGCACCAGGAATTCAACCCGAATTTGAAACCCATGTTTTCCCGCCGCCACTTTCTCGCCTCTTCCGGGCCCGCGTTTGGATCGCTGGCGCTGAGCGCGCTTCTGCCTCGCTGGTCGGCCTTTTCCGCCTCCGGCGTCAATCCCCTGGCTCCTCACGATGGCCATCACCCGGCCACGGCCAAGCGCGTGATTTTCCTCTTCATGAACGGCGGGCCGAGCCACCATGAAACCTTCGACTACAAGCCGGAACTCGCCCGAGCCGGAGGATCTGGTCGCCTGCTGCCTCCGGCCCTGAACTTTTCTCCAGCCGGGGAAAGCGGGCTCATGATTTCCGAAGCGTTCCCGGAATTGTCGAAGCACGCCGATGATCTCTGCCTGCTCAATGGCATGAGTATCGGCACCAACGGCCATCACCAGGCGGTGGTCCGACTGCACACCGGAAACGAGATGTTCGTGCGCCCCTCGATGGGAAGCTGGATCGTCTACGGACTCGGGTCGGAAGCGGAAGACCTGCCCGGCTTCATCACCATCGATCCCATCGCCAACCTCGGCGGCGCCGGCAACTACGGTTCTGCCTTTCTCCCGGCCACCTTCCAGGGCACGCGCATCGGCGGCGGCGCGGGAAGCGTCCCGAATCTCTACAACGATCGTCTCACTCGCGACGATCAGCGTCGCCAGCTCGATTTCATCAATCGATCGAATCGCCGACTGCTCGAGAAGATCCCCGGAAATCCCGAAGTCGAAGGCGTCATCCAGAGCTACGAGATGGCTTTCAAGATGCAGACATCCGTTCCCGAAACCCTGGATCTCGACTCGGAGCCCGACTCGATGTTTGATCTCTACGGCATCAATGATGGCGTCTCGGCGAATTTCGGTCGGCAATGCCTGATGGCCAGACGTTTGGCGGAACGTGGCGTTCGTTTCATCCAACTGACCGCGAACGGCTGGGATCACCACGGCAACGTGGGGCCCGGCGTTCTCGATCGCGGTGCGGCCATCGACAAACCGATCGCCGGACTGCTATCCGACCTGAAACAGCGCGACCTGTTGCGGGATACCCTGATCGTCTGGGGTGGAGAATTCGGTCGCGGCGCCAACGAGGACAACGACGGAGGTCGCGGCCACAACGGGTCCGGTTTCACGTTCTGGATGGCAGGCGGCGGCGTCAAAGGCGGGCATGTCCACGGCGCCACCGACGAGATCGGTCAGGAGGCGGTCGAAGGCGTCATGGATTTCCACGATCTCCACGCGACGATTCTCCACCTGCTGGGCCTCGATCACCACAAGCTCACCTACCACTATGCCGGCCGCGATTTTCGCCTCACCGACACGAAAGGGAAAGTGAACCACGAGATCATGGCGTGAAATCCGTGTCTCAACGCACGCAGGTAATCGGGCAGCAATCACGGTTGTGGTCACTTGTTCCCGGACTTTGACTCCAGCGTCGCGTTCTTTTTCCGGGCTGCCTCGTACTCGGGATTCACCGCGACATCGTCCCACTGGGTAAGAACGCCGCGCAGCGAATCGATCGACTCGGGATATTGTCCCTGGTCGTCGGTTTCCGCGATCCATTTCGCCAGGATCTCACGATGCCGGGCCAATTCGGCGGCGAAGGCCGGATCCTCCACCAGGTTGTGAATCTCATCGGGATCGTTCTCAAGATCGTAGAATTCCTCCGGCAATCTCGTTTCCGACCACATGAAATCCTGAACCTCGTCGAGCTTTCCTTCCTGGTGCAGCTGTCGAGGAACCTCGATATAATCGCGACCGTCCCGGTACTGTGGCTGCATGAACGGGCGATCGGTCAGGAAATTGCGGAGATACTTGAAGCGATTCGTCGTCACCGCCCTCACCCGCTCGATGGTGTAGTCGCACCGGTCGCGGGCTGAAACCACAAAATCCCGCGACTGAAAATCGGCGGCGAAAAGGTCGCGACCTTCCATCCACTCGGGGCGATCCACACCCGCCATTCCCAAGGTGCTCACCGTAATATCGATCCCGCTCACCAGGTCGCCCCGGCTGCTTCCCTGCTCGATTCCCGGTCCGGCAACCAGGAGCGGCACCCGGATGCCGCCCTCATAGAGCCATTGCTTGTGCCGCGGCGCGCGGAAACCATGATCGGTCCAATAGAAGACGACCGTGTTCTCCATCAGGCCATCTTCCTTGAGCGACGCGATGATTTCCCCAACCTCGTCATCGGTCTGGCGAATCGTGTCGTAGTGATGGGCATATTCCCTCCGAAAAACGGGATGATCGGGATAGTAGGGCGCGACATTCATCACCTCCGGATCGGTGTGGGGATGCTGATCGCTATTTTGCTTTGGATCGCAGCCCTTGAACTGCCCCGTGTTCTTCCCGCCCTTGAGTTGGATCTGGGCGAAGAACGGCTTCCCCTTCGGCGCTTTCCGCCATCCGGCGAAAGGCCCCATCTTGCTCGGAGTCGCGTCGTAGAGATCCCCGAGGTCGAACACGAAATTGAAATCGTTTTTGCCCTTGCTGCTGCAGACATGGTAGCCCGCCTCTCGCATCAGTTCATAGACGGTTTTCACGCCATCCGGCAGGTGGATCACTTCTTCCGGCACGCGCTGCCGCGAACTCCGGTGGTTGTGAACCCCGAGCGACGTCTGCATCGCACCCAGCGCGATGGCCGAACGACAGGCCGAACAAACGCCCGCCGTCATGTATGCCCGATCGAAACGAATGCCCCTGGCCGCCAGCGCGTCGAGATTCGGTGTCGGCACGGTGTCGTCTCCGTAGCAGCCATACCACCCGTTCTGATCCTCGACAAAAATCCAGACGATATTCGGGCGTTCATCGGCCGCAAAGGAGATTACTGGCATCATTGCCAGCATGACGATCCAGCAACGGACAAGGCGGAAGGGATGAAACTTCATGACCGTTTCTCGGATATGGACGCCGCTTGTTCAAGACCGCATCTTCGCCGTCGTTCCGGACTGGCCTTGATGAAACCAAACCGGTAGGCTGAAATCATGAGCGGCATCATCGGTCACGTTACCTACGCGATCCTGGCGGAGAAAGCCGCGGCGGCCCGACGGTTGCCCGTGGTGCCGCTGATCCGGCGCCACTTTGCCACCTACCTGACCGGCGCCTACCTCGGTTGCGATATCCAAACCGTGCCCGCCGCGATCTGCGTGGATACCGGCCAAGGTGTCGGACACGGCACTCAAAAACTGGAGCGAAGTCCCCTCACCGGTGGACCGGTGAAACCGTGGACGCTTTCCTTCGACGGTCGCGAAATCACGCCGCGCGAAATCCAGGACACTTTCTACGGTCGCTCCCACCTGATTCTCGGCTGGTCCCCATCCGACGCCGCGCTCAAGATCCCACTCAGCGGTTTTCTCGACTACCTCGCCGATGCCGCCGGGGACGCCGTCGAACTGTTCGGCCCGGGGCACCATGCCCTCGCCTACGTTCTCGGTTGGCTGACTCACGTCACCGGCGATGGCTTGATCAAAGCGGTCATCCAGGGCATTCACCTCGATCTGATCGACGGTCAATACACCGCGACCAACCGCCCGGTGCAGGATCTGATCTCGTTCAACGACATCGGTCGTGACGAACTGCGCCTCGACTGGCCCGTCCTTCTCGGCGACCTGGTCAATACACCGGTCGAATCCGTGCAGGCCCACTACATGAGATGCGCCCAGCGCCAGGGCCGGCTCGGCGCCCACGTCCCCGATGGCTGGCGCCCGGAACTCGAGCCCCTGCTGAGGTCCGTCATGGCGGAAAACCGCCGACACCAGAGCGCGAGGAATCCCCGGCTGATCCGTCAATACTCCCTCGACCGAGGTGCAAGCGGACAGCTCACCTGTGATCCCGAACTGAGCCGGACGGCCGGTGGGCTCACCTATCCCGAGATGCGGGAAGCCGCCGAGAAAGCCGATTTCCGGCAGGCGCTCTGGCAGATTGGAGAAATCATCGCCGACTCCTTCGAGAAAGTGATCCATCGCCAGGAACGGCTCCAGGAGTTGCCGATCAATCCCGGCCCAACCTGGCAGGAAATCACCCGTCATTGGGCACCGGACGAGTGACTGCGGGCGAATGGAGACTTCGCTTGCTTCCCCACTATCGCCCGTGCCGGCGACGCCAGACCGAGGGAGTCAGGCCGGTCTGCTTGCGGAACCAGCGTGCGAAATAGTTTCGATCCAACATGCCAACGGAGACGGCGACTTCCTGGATTTCACGTCCGGACGACTCCAACCCGCGGCGAGCGAGATCGAGCCGATGCTCGGCGATCAATTGACCGGCGGTAAGGCCACACTCCTGTTTTAGAAGTCGGTTGAGGTGATCTCGCTGCATGTCGAGTGCCTCGGCCACCGCCTCTCCGTTCCAAATGTCCGGCTCCGTGGCGCAAAGGTATTTTCGGACCCGTTCCACAAATCGGGAAGACGCTCCCCGACCGGAGGAGAGCTCTCCGGATCCGGAAGTCGCCAACGACTCCGCCAATAATCCCGCCACTTGCAGCACCACGCCAGCCTCGCGGACTCGAAGCATCCCCCGCTCGCTTCGCTGCTTTGCGAGCCAGGTAAGGCAACTCTGGATCTCCGCCCGCGCCTCCGCATTGAGAATCCGCGTCTGTAACTTCGCAAGGCGATTGCTCTCCATTTTCAGATCCACCACGAGGCACAGGGGCGAGCGGGCCCTTTCTTTCTCGAAGGCATGGGAAACCCCGGCCGGTATCCCGATAATCCTTCCCGTGGAAACCGGGATGCGTTCTTCTTCCACCAATTGCCATCCCGAGCCGGAGAGGTAAGCCAGGATCTGGGCATAGCGATGACGGTGACTCCTGACCCAATGGGTTTCCGGCAGATGACGATTCACGCAGAGGCGCAACACGGTGAGACCCGGGGCGGCGATCTGGAGGTCTTCCAAAAGCAGGGGACGCAGTCCTTTCATCGGTGGGCTCACAAAATAGCACCACAATGATGTCGAAAAAATGCTATTTGAGTCCCTGTTGTTCTACCTCGATGGGAGAAAAAAGGCCATTTCCTGAAACCTCTCATGATGTCTCCCCGCCCCCTCACCGATTTTTCCCGGCTATGCGTTCACACGGCCACCACCAAGCCGTGGAACATCGAGACCGCCATGGACCGCTACGCGAAGGCGGGAATCGCCGGAATCACCGTCTGGCGAGACACACTGGAAGGCCGCGATCCGAACACGGTCGGACGCCAGCTCGCCGATTCGGGGCTTGAGGTCGTTTCGCTCTGCCGCGGCGGTTTTTTTCCCGCGCTCTCTGAAGCGAAAAGGCGGGAGGCGATCGATGATAACCGACGGGCCATCGAAGAAGCCTCCGCCATCGGCGCGCCGATGATCGTGCTGGTCTGCGGCGCCGCCATCGGTCAATCTCTGGAGGATTCCCGTTCCCAGATCGTCGATGGCATCGCCGCCATTCTCCCCGAAGCCGAAGCCGCCGGGATCAAGCTCGCCATCGAACCGCTGCACCCCATGTATGCCGACGATCGCTCCGCCATCAACACCATGGCCCAGGCCCACGAAGCCTGTGACCGGCTCGATCATCCTCTCGTTGGCATCGCGGTCGATGTCTACCATGTCTGGTGGGACGACACCCTGCCGCGACAGATCCAGAACACGGGAGAACTTGATCGGCTTTTCGCCTTCCACATCTGCGACTGGATGACTCCAACCCGTCACCTGCTCACCGACCGGGGCCTCATGGGTGAAGGCTGCATCGACCTCCCAGGAATCCGCGCCATGGTCGAGGCGACGGGATTCACGGGATTCAACGAAGTCGAGATCTTCTCCACCCGCTGGTGGGAGAGTGATCAGGACGAATTTCTAGAGAAGGTCAAAGAAACCTATCTACGACATACCTGAACCAACATAGAATCGACTTCAGTCGATTCAAAAAATGCGGCTGAAGCCACATCTACTTCCCAAAATGAAATCCATCGGCATCATCCTCAACGGCGTCACCGGACGCATGGGCACCAACCAGCACCTGGTTCGTTCGATTCTCGGCATTCGCGACCAAGGTGGCGTCGTTCTCTCCGACGGATCACGCGTCCAGGTCGATCCCATCCTGACGGGTCGCAACGAAGAGAAACTCCAACGCCTGGCTGGCGCTCACGACGTCGCCCGCTGGACGACCGATCTCGACGCGGCATTGGCCGACGATCACAACGCAATCTTCTTCGACGCCTCCTCCACCCTTCATCGAGCCCGTTTCGTGGAAATGGCCGCCGCCGCCGGCAAGGCGATCTACTGCGAGAAACCGACGGCCACGGAACTCGCCGAAGCGGTCCGCCTCGCCCAGGTCTGCCGCGATGCGGGGGTCAAGAACGGCGTCGTCCAGGACAAGCTCTGGCTGCCCGGATTGCGAAAAGTCCAGACCCTGATCGACCAGGGATTCTTCGGACGCATTCTCTCCGTCCGTGGCGAATTCGGCTACTGGGTCTTCACCGGCCACGACGAGAACCAACCCGCCCAGCGCCCCTCGTGGAACTACCGCAAGGAAGACGGCGGCGGCATCATCATCGACATGCTCTGCCACTGGCGCTACGTGCTCGACAATCTCTTCGGCCCGGTGAAATCCGTCAGTTGCCTCGGTGCCACCCACCTGCCCGAACGCATCGACGAACATGGCAACCCCTACGCCTGCACCGCCGACGACGCCTGCTATGCGACCTTTGAGATCGAAAACGAGAAGGGCCCCATCGTCGCGCAGTTCAACTCCAGCTGGGACGTCCGCGTCCGCCGCGACGACCTGTTCACCATGGAGATCGATGGCACCCATGGCTCCGCCGTCGCCGGCCTGCGCAAGTGCTGGGTCCAGCCGCTCGGCGCCACACCGAAGCCGGTGTGGAATCCCGACATCGAGCAACCGCTCAACTTCTACGATCACTGGCAGGAAGTTCCCGACGCCATCGAGTTCGACAACGCCTTCAAGATCCAGTGGGAAAAGTTCATCCGACACGTCGTCGAAGACGCGCCCTTCCCCTGGGACCTGATGGAGGGCGCCAAGGGAGTCCAACTCGCCGAAGCCGGGATCCGATCGTGGGAAGAGCGGAAGTGGGTGGAACTTGACGCATTGGCGTGATCAGTAAACGGAAGCACCGTTTACACCAACCCAACACCCACCGAATTTCCAAGATCGCCAAAATTTCCTCCGAAGCGAAGGCAAGGTCACTGGATAACGACACGATTGAGCTTGATCGGAAGGGTCAATATCCTTATCTGAATGGGCAGATCAAATAGCTGCACAACATCCAAAGAAAGGAACCTCCATGAAAAAGATTCTCTCAATCGCTGTTTTCTTACCAGCGCTCTGCCTGGCGGAGAACCTCGTCAAGGATGGCGCCATGGACTCATCCACCGCATGGAAAGGGGATCGCAAGTTTGAAGAAATTGAGGGAAACCGGGTTCTCAGCATCGAGGCAAAGGACAATCGAGTCGTCGCTGTGTCTCAGGAATTGAACACTCGCGACTTGTCGGACCTGAATTACCAATTTCGATATCGCAGCGAGAACTACAAGGGAAGAGGCCTCCAGTTTCGCGGCACTCGCTCTGATGGTTCCTCGACGTATCGGACCATCGAGGTCAAGTCTGATGGTCAGTGGCACGAGTACTCGTCGACCTTTACCGCCGTCAGGGGCAGCAAGGACGTCACCTTCGCGTTCGAACTACTCGAGGGCGAGGGAACGGTGCAAATCGACGACGTCGTCATTGAACCGAAATCCTGAAAACACGTTACCAATGCGATCAACGATCGCGCCCACAATCAGCCTGCAAACTGGCGCTCTCTGTAGGCGCGGTCGCTGACCGCGCTGTCGGAACGACCTCATCCTGAACGTCACTCAACAGGGTAAGATCACCGATTCGACCCTGTTGAATCGATCACTCAGCCATCGGTTCACGCCGGACGCCGCTTTCCGCCGAACCACCCGGTTGCCTGTTCCCACAGGCCCATCAGGTTCTCCCAGCGCCGGATGGCGACATCGACGAAGAACAGGAGAATGAAGAGCTTCAGGAACAAGGGCCACAGCTCGACATAACGGGAAACATCGGAACCAGTCAGTTCAAGTTTTTCGTCGGGTGCTGTCAGATAGGTGCCACCGGTGATTTCCGCGGCCTCGCGAAGCACCCCTTCGTTGATCTGACCGGTGGCCACTTCGCCCGAGGGATTGTGCACGTAGCCGGCCGAGACCATCTGGGCTCCGCTGCGGGCGCGGACGAGATAGACGCCGGCATCGGTGGGGCGAAAACTGGCAACGTAGAGTCCCGGCCCGTCCTGTTCGAGAGGCTCAGTGGAAAGCAACCGCATGGTCGATCCCAGCGAATGAGCGGGAACGAAATAGACATCCGCCTCGACCTCGGCGTCGTTTTTCCGGGTACCGGAATCGGCGAGGAGATCGACAAAGACGCGAACCTTTTCGCCCTCTTCCTCCAGCCTCAGATCCATGTTCTGTCCCTGTGGGGCGCGGGCGGTCTCGCGCAGGATCTGCGCCCAGAGTTGGCTGTAGCCGGGCCACTGACTCACCCAGAGCGCCGCCCATCGGCTTTTGCAGTCGGAGGTGAAGGCGGTGACTTTTCCAAGACCGTATCGCCAGTGGGCGAGCAGTGGATCGCCGGCATCGGTCACCAGGGGAATCTGCGACGTGGCCTTGCGATTGGTTTTCACGTAACCGAGCAACGGCGGCGCGGTGCTCTGGTCGAAATTCTTCAGCATGGGGTTCTTCTCGACCATCTGCGGCTCGAAGGCTTCCTCCCGGATCATCCGACCGGTGTGGACCATGGTGTCCTGTGTGAAAATGCGGGTGATCGCGGTCGGATCCATCGTGATGTAGGACTGCCCGCCTCCCGCCGCGGCGATCGCCTGGAGCAGGCCGACCTGGGCCCCGGCGCCCACGGCCACGGTGGAGATGGTGATGCCCTCGGCGTGGCATTGAGAGGCGAGCGCCTGGTAACCGGAACCGGAGGTCTGGCCGTCGGTGAGAACGATCATGTGCTTGATCTTGGCCTTCACGCCATTGAGCGCTTCCCGAGCGCGGGCCATCCCCGGATACACGTTCGTTCCGCCACCGGCGCTCAGCATGTTGATCTGGTTGGTGATCGCGCTGGTCGAACTGACGCGCGTCATCGGCACGATCTCGTGCACCTGGGAATCGAAGGCGTAGACACCGATGTAATCCTTGCTGCTCAGCAGTTCGGCGGTGGCGATGGAGGCCGATTTGCAGATCTCGATTTTCTGACCGGACATGGAACCGGAACGGTCCATCACCAGGGCAAGCGCCGAGGACTGGAATTCCTCCTGGTCGGGTGCCTTGAGTTTCACCGGCAGGATCTCCTCGATCGGAGTGCGGTAGTAACCTCCCACGCCGAAGGAGTTCATCCCGCCGATCATGACGAATCCACCGCCAAGCTTGTCGACATAGTCCCGGATCGCCGCCATGCGGGCCTCGCCGATCTCGTGGGCCGGCACGTCGGAGACGATGATGCCGTCATAACCGGCCAACTCCCGCAAACTCTGCGGCAAGCCGTCGGGCGTGCGCGCATCGAGCCGGATTCCCTCGCGCGCCATGGCTTCGACGAGATAGCGACTCTCTTTTTCCTCGCCCTCGACGTAGAGCAGGAGCGGTTTGCCCCGCACATCGACGATGGTGAGGGCTTCGTTGTTTTCGGGAATCGCGTCCTCACCTTCGAAGCCCTCGACGGCGACGCGGTAATTGTAGATGTTCCGCTTTTCCGGCGTCCGGCGGAAAGTGAACGATTCGACCTTTCCGGGCTCGACCGTGATGTCACGGCTCTCGACCTCAAGTCCGTTCTCGAAGAGGCGAAGTCTTCCATCGCCCGCCAGTGAACTCTCGATGGTGGCGGTGAGATCGAGGGTGGCGCCTTCATTGAGTCGCGACTGCGAACTGGTCACGCGGGTGACCCTCACGTCGGGTCGGGGATCACCGCTGACACCGATCGCGTGGAGACGAATCCCGGAAACGGCGGCTTCGCGAGCCGTTTCCTCGAGATTTCCGGAAGTTTCCTGGCCATCGGTGACGAGAATCAGGTGGCGGCTCGATCCGCTGGGAAAAATCCCCTTGGCCAAACCAATCGCCCGCGACAGGTCGGTGCGCGAACCGAGTTTTTCGAGCAAATCGATCCGCGGTTCCTCGGGCGGCAGACGTTCGCCCTCGCCATCCGGATAACGCATCACCTCGGCATCACCTCCGGCCGCCACGTAACCGATGCTGACGTCGCTCGGCAGATCCTTGGCGATTTCCCTCGCCGTTTCGTAAACGCGCTTGATGCCTTCCTCGCCCTCGCTACGCGAGTGGTCGAGCACGAAGATCGCGGATTGCTGGCGACTCTCCAGAACCCGGGCGGGCGACGCCAGGCATAGCAGGGCCAGGATCACCAGGAGGGCGCGCACGATCAATAACCAGCGCCGCCGCCGCATCGACATGGGATGCGTCGACAGGGCATCGAACCAGAAAAGCAGCAGCAGAGCCGGGATTGCGAGCAGCAGGAGCTTGGGATGAAGCCAGTCCATTCAGGAAGAGTAGTCAGTAATCAGTAATCAGTAATCAGTAATCAGTAATCAGTAATCAGTAATCAGCGATCGGTGGAGAGTGATCGAGTGGTAGGAAGCGGATCAGTAAACGGCGTGACGGTGGAAGAGGTAGCTTTCGAGAATGAGGACAAAGGCGATCAGTACCAGGAGCATCCAGGTGACGTCGCCGGAAAGCCAGCCGCTCTGGGTGACGAGGGTCTCGTTTTCGGTTCCCGTCGAAGAAGCGTCGCGACCGCGAAGATCCGTCTCCGCGCGGCTCAGCAGATGGGCGGCGCCACGCTGACCGGTGTCGGTTTCCCAGACTCCCACGCGATCGAGTTCGAGCAAGCCACCCTGGAGATCCGCGCTGGCCCTTTTCAAACCTCCATCCTCCCAACGGGTCCAGGTGACGCTCTGCCCTTTCACGGGAACCACCCCGCCGGTGGGCGATTCGACCAGTTTTTCGGTGATACCCGGTGCGGACTCGGCGCACCAGAGCAACGCATTCCCGATCAACAAAGGAAACGATGCCGTCAGCGGCAGGCGTTCCGAACGCCCCGGTGAAAATCCCATCACCACGAAGCGCTGACCTTTCACATCGCCGGCGGCGAGAAGCGGTTCGTCGCCCGCAAACCAGAGCGGCTCCAGCGAACCGGCGATGTCGAAGACGGCCGTCTGCGTCACGGAGACGCGACCGCTGCTGACGCGGAAAAGCACGGGATGCTGGTCATTGGCAACGCGAACCGATTCGTGCGGCACGCCCGCGTCCAGACGACGAATCTGGATTGGTCCGGCGTCGCCCGGCGGATTGATCAGCACGACGGGCATGTTGTCCGGCCATTGCTCCGGCACGCAGTCGTCGAAGATGGCCACGTCGACACTTTCGCGAGCGCTCGGCCAGGCTTCCGGCTCCAACGCCAGGATCTCAAAATCGTAGTCATCGAGAAAGGCCCGGAGAGCGAACTGGGTGTATAGATCAGGTTGAAAGGGATCGGATTCATTCTTCGGACGGACCCAGGCCACCACGATCGGTCGGCTGTTCGGCAAGGGCTCGATCACCTCGTTGTCGGTCGCGAGGCAATCGCCGTCCACCGACAGTTTCAGTCGCAGCATCTGGTCCTCGGCACCCTCCAGCTTCAGGATCAATCCGATCCGGTCACCCGGATTGAGGTCGACCTCGCGCGGCTGTACCAGAGCAGCACCGACAAAGACATCGAGCTTGCCGGTCACGGGCTCCGGCGCATCCGCGTTCAGCGAAACCTGCACGTAGGCTTCGAATCGTCCGTGTTCCAACGGCACGGGACGGATTCGGAAGGCGGTGATCCCCGCATTGACCGGCTTTTCCAAGGCCACACCGATCCGTTCCAGATCGACGTTGTCAGGCAATTCGAGCGCGCTCTCGGCATCGGCCAGGGGATCGGATTCGTCGTCGTCACTTTCTGCCGAGGAGGTTTCTGCCTCGCTTGCTGTACCATTCTCGGCCAACTCGGCATCCGGTCCCCCGGTCACGGGTTCGGTGGACACCGATCTCACCGCCACTTCCGGAGAGTCCGTGACGTGCCAGATGAGCGCGGGTGTCTCGAGACGGGCCAGGACGATGGCCGCATCCAGAGCGCTACGGGTCTGCTGAGCCACCGGCCGCACGGTGATCTGGTCGAGCCGGGAAAGGAGTTCGCGCCGTTTCAGCGTGCGGGGCTGAATCACCTCGGGTCGCGTGTCGTAGCCGATCAGGGCCACGCCGACATCTTCCGGCACGCTCTCGAGCCGGGCGGCGACGATTTCTTTCGCTCGATCCAATCGACTGATGCCCGAGTCATCCACAGCCGCCATCGAAGCGGAGCGGTCCAGAAGAACGACGACCGTGCGGTAGCCCTCGTCGCTGACCGGTGACAGGATGAGCCGCGAAAGGGCAAAAATGGCGCCGAGCAGCAAGGCCAGGGTCAGGAGCAGTGAGACGATTTTTTTCAATCGCCGCAACCAGGCCGATTCCTGGTGCTCGCGGGCCAGCGTCTTGAAAAACACCAGCGTGCTGACATCGACCCGCTTGGACTTCCGGCGAAACAGGTAGAGCGCGATCGGAATGATCGCGAGCAACGAGAGCCAGAGGAATCCAGGATTGAGAAACTGCATGCAGACGGACGGGAAGAGGGAAGGAGAATCACGAGCCGGACGCGAGGGCCGATCCCCGAGAGAGTAGATCGAGGAACAACTCCTCGAACGGCAGGTCGGTCCGCCAGCGCTGGTAGTCGATTTGGCGGGCCTTGCAGCCGTGCTCGATTTCCTTCAGAAAAAGTTCGAAGCGCTCCTCGTATTTCCGGCGATCGCGCCGGGTGAACCAGAGCCGGCGATGCTCCTGCGTTTCCACGTCGACGAGTTCGATTTCGCCATCCAGATCGGGATGCTGCTCCCACGGGTGAAAGATGTGGATGAAATGCGTCTCGCCCGGCCAGGTCGCGGCGTGCCGGATGGCCTCGCGCGCCTCGTCAACCCCACGGCCATACAGGTCCGAGAGGACAAACAGGATGCCGTAGCGGCGGCGGGAAGGTTGGAATTCGGTGAAGCAGCGTTCGAGATCGGTGAGGCCACCGAACTCGAGGCGGCGCGCGTAATCGATGATCCGCTGGATGTTCCCCTGCCCTTTCTGAGGCGGCAGCCCCTCGATGACCCGCTCGCCCATCTGGTAGAGGCTGACACGATGTTGGCCCACGAGCCCGAGATAGGAAAGGGCCACGCCGAGTTTGAGGGCGGTGAGTCGTTTCTCGCCGAACGGCGTCTTCATCGAGGCGCTGGTGTCGACGAGGATGTGAATGTGAAATTCCTGGACCTCCTCGTAGAGCCGAATGAACAAACGCTCCAACCGCGCGTAGAGCCGCCAGTCGATCGCACGGTAGTCGTCATCCGGCGTGTAATGGCGGAAGTCCTTGAACTCGCGGGTGAATCCGGTCGCGGGAGTGGATTGAATGCCTTTCTTCCTGAGCTGGCGACGTTTTCTCAGCCGCAGGAAGAGCGCGCGAAGCCGATCGAGAAAGTCGGCGTCGAAGATTTCTTCGGAAGAGCGTGTGGAGGAATCGGGCATGAATTCAGATCACGGCGCGCCGGGCGCTTTCGGTTTGTCGGCACTGGGTTGCGATGGTGGGGCCGCCGGCGAAGGTTGTGGCTGGGCGGCGGGCGCTTCCGTCTGCGGCTTCGCTTTCGGAGTTTCCTCGAGATTCCGCAAGGCGACCACCGCGCTGTCGCCCGCAAGGGCGAAGAGAGTGTCGCGATCCACCAGATCACGGATCGGAAGGCAGTAGGAAACCGCGGTGACTCCGGGCCGGATCATTCCCTGCCAGACGTCGAGTCGCTGGTCGTCCGGATTGCCCGAGATGCCACCGGCGGAATCGTTCTTCGCCAGGCGATTGCGGTAGCTCTGCAGATCGGGCGGCCATTGCCAGGCGGCGATCAGTTCGCCCGACCAGGCATTGTGAACGCGAATGCCCGAGTCCCCGATCGCGTAGACCCGCCCTCCCGAGAGTACGGCCCGCGCGGATTTCCCCTCTCCCTGAATCGGGGCGAGAGACAGCGTGGAGGACCGACCCGAGGACAGGTCGAGTCGACGAAGCAACTCACCGTCGAGAAACCAGGCTTCCGAACCCGAATTCCCCAGGTAAACGCCGCGGGCCGGGAGAAAGGTGGAAGCCAGGGGCAGTTTCAGCGAAATCGAACGCAGTCCGGACTCGCCGAAAAGAAGCAGGCGATCGCCCGGCACGATCTCGGCCATCGCGGCACTCGACTGCGACAGTCGCGCCGCCGACCAATGGACCGCGGGAGCCACCAGCGCTCCCTGATACTGGAGAAAACGTTTCACCGCGTCGGCGCGTCCATCCGGCGGCGTGAGATGGTCGAGATAACCGGGTCGCGAGGAGGATAGAACGCCGCCGCCAGCCCCACTCGCATCCATCTTTTCTTCCGGCGCATCCGTCGACGGTTCCTTCAATGAAATGGGAAAGGTGCGGACGTCTCCCCCATCGAATCGCCAGATGACCGATCCATCCTCGACATCGAGGACGACACTTTCCCTGCCGTAGACAAAGAGTTTACCGTCATGATAAGACGCCCCGGCATTCAGGCTGAACAGTCCTCCATCGCCGCCCGCGGGATCGGCATCATCGATGCGGCGGACCCATACGAGTTTGCCGCTGGCGAGATCGATCGCCGCGACGGTCGAGGATTCGGGGAGAAACGCGATGACTCGCTCGGGAGTCAGCTCGAGAC
Organism: Verrucomicrobiia bacterium; assembly: GCA_020439945.1. GTDB lineage: Bacteria > Verrucomicrobiota > Verrucomicrobiia > Verrucomicrobiales > DEV007 > JAEUHH01. The sequence continues at coordinate 14,754 of JAGRPB010000008.1, read as the reverse complement.
GCATCTCGGCTTTGGCCGTTCCCGGCTCGCCGGTTTCTCCGGTCAAATCGCTGACGAGACTCAGGTCCGCACTCCACAGCAGGCTTCCATCCGCGATATCGCGCGCCTCGAGGATTCGGCCCGCCGGAAGGAGCAGGCGCCCCTCGGCATCGATTTTCATTTCCCGAGGCAGCTTGACCAGTCGCAGATTCTGACCGCCCGACTGTGCCGCCCCACCGAGGGACACCGCCTGGTAGGGCGCCATCAGTTGCTGGACGGTGATCGAACCGCCCTGCTGCTGGATCTGGTAGTAGGAATTGGAAATGGTGATGCCGCCCCGGTTTTGCGATCCCGGAGCCGGGGAATCGGTCTCAGTTACTTCGGGAATCCCAAAACGTTCACGCCAGATCAGCTTTCCCGTCGTGCGATCGACCCGGTAGATCGTCCCCTGGTCGTCGAGCACGAAAAGGTCGGACGCCTCCTTGCCCGCGACGGTGGCAAGCTGGAGAATCTTCGATCGCGGATCTGTCTCGAACGCCCAAGCCACCTCGCTCCGCCCCAGCGGTCCGTCGGTCGAGCCAATGCCTGCCGTCCGCGATGTTCCCGGGTTGCCATGCAGCAGATCGACCGCTGCCTTGAGCGAAATGGCCAGACCATCGGGAAAACTGATCGAGATCTCTTCCACGCTTCCTCCCTCGCGCCCCGCCAGGGCCGTGAACTCCTGAATGACGGAATCCCTCGCATCCGTTCGTCTGAGACCGTTCAGAACATAGGCGCGAGCCCACAGCGACCAGAGCCGATCATTGGAGCTATGCGCCTCGCGCTCGACCGAATCGAGCAGAGGCAGGGATTCGGCGAAGGATTCCGGAGAACCCGTGGCGATCAGGCGGGACACCGAGCGCCAGAGGGAATCGAGCAGATGCAGGTGGAGCGCCTGGATTGAGTCCGGTCCGAGCTTGATCCGGTCCCCGCCCGCCAGCAGCGAACGGATGGCCTTGCGCAGTTCTTCTTCCTCCCCCATCGCCGCGAGAAGACTGAGCCGTTTCTCCCAACTGACGAAATCCGAGGGCTCGCGCTGGGTCACTTTTTCGAGACAACGTCGGGCCGCCTCCGGCATGCCGTATTCGACGAAAACCAGGTAGGCCGCCTTCAGCAGCTTGGGATCCTCGACCGCCCCCACATTCACCGATTCCAGCGCTTCACCGGCGAGGTCGGTCCGCTGCAGGCTGTGGTAGAGAAGAGCCCGCCGCAGATCATATTCCCCGGCCCGCGAGGGATCTTCCTTGGCGAGCTGCTGGAGTTGTTGCTCGGTTTCCCCCGCCCTTTCGGGACTGCGCTCGAGCGACTTCACCAGCAGACGTCGCAACCGGAGCTTCAGTTCGCCCGGCAATCCCGCATCGGCGAGTTGATTCCGAAGCGCCTGGGTGACTCGATCCTCGAGCTGCCGTTCCTCGCCCAGTTCGCAGAAAGTGAGGAATTTTTCGATCCGGTCGGCTGACCATTTCTCGGTATTTTCACCGCTCAACAGGCGGAATTGCTCGGCATCGAAAAAGCCTTCCACGTCCCCGAACAACTCATGCGCCTCCAACGCCGACTCCAGCCAGGCCCGGTAGCGCGCCGGGGTATCGGTCAGTTCCCGAGCCTGATCGATGATCGTATCGGCCTGGTTCTGGTCACCGCTCTTGGAGAGGACCGTCGACAATTGCAACCGCAGGTCCAGGGAGTTGGGCGACTGGTCCAAGCGGGTTTCCAGCGCCTGGCGCGCCTCCGAGAGGAATTCCTCGGCAATCATGAACTGGATCAGGTCGAGGAAATTCTCGATGGTGGCGTCGGTGACCGGCAGGTTTTGCAAAACACGACGCGCCGCCACCCGGTCCTCCAGGGCCAGGTGCGTTTCCGCCAGTTCGCGAATCACATCGAAGCGATCGGGCTGGGCATCGATGATGCGCTGGTAAAGTTCCGCCGCCGCCTGGTAGAGATTCCCCCGACGCAGATGACGCGCCAGGTCGAGCAGTCGCCGATCCGCCTCCGCCGGTTCGAGCTGTTTCAGCACCTCATCGAGGTGCGGTTTGGCCTCGTCTTTCCGCCCGAGCGCATAGAGCGTTTTCACCAATCGATAACGCAGGTCGGTGCGATCCGGAAAACGGGCCACCCGCTGATTGAGATAAGCCTGGAGCGCCTTCTGATCGTTGAGTTGCTCCAACAGGCCGAGCAGGCGGCGTTCGATACGCTCGGACTGCGGCAATTCTTCGGTCGCCTGTTGGAGCAGTTTCACGGCTTCGCGCCGACGCTCATTCACCGCCAGCAACTCCGCATACTCGAGCACGGACGATTCACTCGGGGCATTCGCTTCGTAGCGAGCCTTCGCTTCCGCTAGGAGACGGCGCCGGTCGGCTTCACTCGACAACATGCCGACGCGCAGACTCATGATTTCCACTCGCCGCCAGTAGTCCGGTGCCAGGCGGGCGAGCAGGGCGTCGAGACGATTTCCCGCCGCGTCGCGATCGCCCAGGGCCGACTGGACTTTGGCGGTCAGAATCTCGATCTCCACGCCCGTCTCGGGATCCGGTTTCAGCTTGGCGGCATCCTGGAGCGTGGCGAAGGCGAGGTCGTTGAATTCGTAGCGGTGCATCCGCTCGGCCAGGGTCAGCAAACTCTCGGCCGTGTGTCCCTCGGCGGCGCGCAGTTTCTCGAGATGCGCCTGGGCCAGTTGGCGGCCGGCCCCATCGCCCGCTTCCTCGAGAAGAATCTCCGCCCAGGCGTCGCGGCGATTCAATTTCGTTTCCAGATCGATGGCGCGGACCAACGATTCCAGCGCTCTCGGATCCTCCCGTCGCGCCCGCAGTTCATAAAGGAGGAAATTCAGGAGGGCGTTGTCCGGATGGACCTGCACCGCGCTCTGCGCCATCTCGTCGGCTTCCGCCCGATTCAGCTCCCGAAGAATGCGGATCAGGACCGCCTTGGCCCCGGCGTCTTCGGGATACTGGCTGATGTGACCGCGATACAGGCCGACGAGTTCCTCCAATCGATCCGCGTTGCGATACAGACTGACCAGCGACTTGAGCGGAGAATCCAGCGACGGATCGTAGTGAAGCGCGGTCCTCAGAGCGAGCGACTGCTTTTCGAAGCTCTCTGTCTCCGCTGACGCCTCCGTCGTCGGCGGAGCCGGGGGAGCCGACTGACCGGCCTCCTGTGCCCTCGAACCGGCGAGACTCAACAAGATCGCAACTCCCGCCCACCAACAACCGCCGCGGCGACGAAAACGTCGCTCGGTCGGGAAGCGGGTGTCGGTGGAATCACGCACAGCAAGTGAATTCGGTTAACCGATTCGAAAGCGACCGCCTGTTTCGACGGGAGTTCGGAGGAAATCGGAACGCCGTTCGCTCATGCCGCCGCCTGGGATGGCATCGGAACCGAATCCATCAGGTCTCGCAGCAGACCGTCCACGTCGACCGATTCGGCTTCGCCCTCGAAATTCAAGATGACGCGGTGCCGCAAGGATGGCAGCGCCGCCCGGCGCAGATCGTCGGTCGAAACCGCCGTCCGGCCATCGAGCACCGCGTGAACACGAGCCCCGCGGATCAGCGCCTGGAGGCCGCGCGGGCTCGAGCCGTAGCTGACGTAGCGTTTCACCCGATCCGAGGTGTCCGTATCCTCGGGATGCGTGGCGAGAATCAGCTGCGCCGCGTAGGCCGTCACATGATCGGCCACCGGCACATGGGTCAGGCTTTCCTGGAACTTGGCGAGTTCGGTTCCCGTCATTACCGAATCCAGCTCCGGCTCCTTGAATCCCGTGGTCCGCTTTGAGATCTCGACCAGAGCCTCCTTGCCCGGAAACGGAACCCGAAGCTTGAACATGAAACGGTCGAGCTGGGCTTCCGGCAGCGGGTAGGTGCCCTCCATCTCCATCGGGTTCTGCGTCGCCATCACGAAAAACGGTTCCGGCATGGTGTGGCGTTCGCCGCCGGCGGTCACGGCGTGTTCCTGCATCACCTCCAGCAGCGCGGCCTGGGTCTTCGGCGTGGCGCGGTTGATTTCGTCGACCAGGATGAGATTGGCGAACACCGGCCCCTTTTCGAAGTGAAGCACGCGGCGACCCTCTTCGTTCTCGTTGACGATGTGGGTTCCCAAGATGTCCGCCGGCATCAGGTCGGGCGTGCACTGGACGCGTCCCGGCTCCAGTCCCAGCACCTTGGAAAGCGTCCGCACCAGGTAGGTCTTTCCGAGTCCGGGCACCCCTTCCAGCAGCACATGTCCCTGGGAAAAAATGGCGACGAGGATATCGGTCAGCAGTTCGTCATAGCCGACGATGCTCTTCTGGATTTCGTCCTTCAGGTTGTCAAAGCGGGTTTTGAATTCGCTGAGTTCGGATTCGAGTTGTTCGCTGGTCTTCATGGAAAAAATGACGGAAAGTTGGGTGGCGGAGACGAGTCCGGGAAATCATTCCGATTTCTCGAACTCTTCCCGAAGCGCGGTGAAATAGCGGAGCACGTGCTCGCGACGCGAGAGCGGCAGCGCGGCCTCGTCGAGCGCCTCTTCCTCCACTTCGATGAAATTCACGATCATGTCCTGCTGATCGCGCTGGGCCTGTTCGGTCCGGGTCTGCCCTTCGATCGCCCGCACCGTGGAATCTCCGTCGTTATTGGTCTGGGTCACCACCTTCGCATCCTGGGCCGCCTTCATCGCCTCGGTTTCCTGGTTGCCGAGCCCCATCGTTCCCGTGCCGGCCTGGTTGCCGCCGTTCGCGCCCATCGCCGCCGAGGCTCCCGCGCCCAGCGAGGCTCCCGGCATCCCTGCGCCCGGTTGCTGCCCCGGAATCGGCGCCATCAGGCCCATGCCCGGTTGCTGCCCTCCCGGCTGCTGCCCCTGTCCGGCGGCGAGCCCCTGTTGCATCTGTCCCTGCTGACCGGTGCCAGGGACCGGCGCGGGTTGTCCCCCCTGCTGCCCCTGTTGCTGGCCCTGCCCCTGCGGATTCTGCATTCCCGGGATGGGCATGTTCGTACCGATGCTCTGCTGCTGACCGCCCTGGGATTGCTGCCCCGGTTGCGGCGTGGGGGTCATCGGCGTCATACCCGGCGTGTTGGGCGTCGGGCTCTGGGAAAGTGGCTGCAGCGCCTGGCTGCCATCGGGATTCTTACCACCCTGCTGGCCGCTCGACGCGAGTTGCTGCATTTTCTCCATCTTGCTGCCGCTGATGGAGTTTCCGGCGTCGCGAAGCTTGTCGGCCAGTTCGCGCAATTTCTCCTCGGCTTCCTCGCGTTCCTTCACCCGGCGGAAATGCTTCGCCAACTCGGCGAATTCCCGTCCCGCCGTCGCCGGCTGCTTGTCCTGCATTTTCCGCGAGGCGTTTCCCACCCGCTCTCCGACCGGTTTCTTGGCGTCATCCTCGGTCGCTTTCGCCATCGTCATTTCGAGGGTCGACGTCATCCGTTCCTGGGTCTCCAGTTTCAGCTCCGGCTCCTCCAGCATGGCGGCGAGCTTGTCGCTCTCGTCGGCGGCGCCCTCGGCGCTCTTGTCCTTGATCGATGCCGCCAGGTCGGCGGTGTCGGCGTGCTGACTCATTTCCCGGAGCATCTCTTCCGATGCCCAATCTTCCGAAGCCGCACCGAGTTTCTCGGCGAGGCGTTCCGCCGCCCGCGCCCGCGATTCCAGGCCTTCGAGCACTTCCCGCGCCGTCTTACCCTCGCTGTCGGCCAGGTCCTCGGCCGCGCCATCGACCGCTTCCCGGAGTTTTTCGACTTCCTTCTTTTCCTCCTCGGTCAGCCCGGTGATCTTGTCGATCTCGTCTTCCTCCTTCGCCAATTCGGCGGACTGACGCTCGGCTTCGGCGGTCATTTCGTCGGAGAGAATGTCCTCGCCCGGCGCGATCTGAGGTCGCAGCCAGGGCGTGAAGGCAAAAGCCAGCACGGCGATCGTCAGCAGCCAGCCGCCGCCGATCTTCGGAGACGGAAGATCATCAGCGAGGTGTTTCCGGGCCTCGGGCAAAGCGGTCATCGCCCGGTTCACGTGCATTTTCCGGCCTTCCTCCATCGAATCCACGCCGCCGGCGTTGTCGGCCAGGAACGCCCATGCGGACGAAAACAGATCCTTCCGTCCTCCGCGCTCGTCCCAAAGCGCCAGGGCCCGCAAAGGCAGAGGCCGACGCGCCCACGACCACGCCGCTCCAATGGCGGCGTAAACGGCGATCACTCCCAACACCGGAGCCCATTCTCCGCCTCGCACACCCGCACCGAGGCGCAGCGCCAGCACCAACACCAGGGCGACGAGGGGCACGATCCAGCGTCCGCGCCAGAGCCACGCGAGAAAGGCGTTTCGCCCCACCCGCCGGCGGACCTGTTCCGCGGCCTGGTTCAGTTCGATCTGACCCTGTTCGATTGTCATCTTAACCCTGTTGGATACGATCCAATTTCGGACGGGATTCGGGCTCCCTTCAATTCATTCATTCTCATGTCGCAACCGTCACGCCAACCGGCGGCAAATCCAGCCGGGAAGATAACGCGAAAGGCGTTTTCCCAAGCCTCGCGTGATCCCGGTGACTCTGCGGTGTTGATTCCTTCGTTCATTGAATGCTCAGGAGAATGCGCTCCAGCCGGCGCTGCACTTCGGGATCCGGATTGGTCCGGAGTTCCTCGCGCAGGATCGATTGGGCGAGATAGCCGAAACTCTGCAATTCCTCGGTCGCTTTTTCCCGGGTCTGCCAGTCGTCGGAACCGAGTTCGCGAATCAGCCGCGCGATGTCCTGCTGCGCGCCCTCGGTGAGACGCGGCACCGGTGTCACCAGCTCGCGCAAATCGGTCAGCGGCAGTCGCCATGATGCGCCGCGAACCTGCATTTCCAGATCGCTCTCGCCGAGGTAGCCGGCCAGCACGCCCCCACCCCAGAGTTCGATCCGGAAAACCGGCCCCGCCGCGTCCGGTTGCCCTCCTTCAGCGGCGGTCAGGTTCACCATGCGGCGAATTTCCCGCGGCGCCACCGGCACGGTCTCGCTGTGCGTCAGCACGTGAAGCGAGGACTCGCCCAGGTCGCCCACGATACGTTGCCCTCCAGCCGCGAGCACGTAGGGATGCAGCGTCGGCGGCTGGGAATCGGCATCAGAGCCCATCTCCGCGAAAAGTGCGCCGGCCCGCCCCTGCTCCTCGGCTTCGCGAGCGCGATCGAGGGCGGCACGCGTCACCACGGCTTTCACCTGGGCGGAATCCAGTTCGCAGGCACCGAACACATCTGACTGAAGACGTAGCGGTGCCCCGGCGAGAAACAGGTAGCAGCGGGTGCCGTTCTTGAATTCCACATAGTGCCCCACCGGTTCGTCCTCCATCGGGGCCAGCCAGACGATTTCATCCAGCGAGAAGGCCAGCGGTCCCCAAGGTGTCATGCCCTCCAGCATCGGAACCTCGCTGCCATTCGCCGCCAGCCGGTCGCCGCCGTAGGTTTCCACCATCGCGACCGCGTCGGCGTCCCAGCTCCCATCGGCATCCGCCTTGGCGCAGACGAGCCGATCGAGACTCGGGATCTGGAGATTCATCTTGCCCCCGCTGGCCATGGAAAAACGCAGATCGGCCGCCTCGATTTCTCCGGAAAATACCTGGCCGTCCCTCAGCATCACGCGGGAAACGTCGCGTCGTCCCCGATTTCCTCCCACCACGGCGGCGACGGTTTCGAAGGGGACTTCCGCCTCGCCATAGGCCGTCACCACTTTCAAACCGGCGCAGTTGGCGGAGCCAATCAGCCTCGTCCGTTCGCCAAGCGCGAGGACATCCCGGCGCCCGCGATCCACGCCCAGGTCGGCAACCGCGCCGCCACGAAGCATGGATTCGCCCGACCAGTCGGTGCTGCCGCCGTCATTGACCATGAGCGGCCGGAATTCCCGCGGGATCGTCCCCATCAGGCGATCGATCGACACGGGACGGAAGACTTTCGCCAGCGCCTGCCGATCGAACTCGCGTGGCGTCGGCAACTGGGACACGGCGTGGGCGATGGCGACCGTCTGTCCGCCGGGAATGGTGAGATTGTATTGAAAGGTCAGCCCGTACTTGTTCTGACTGGAAATGGTCGGCTTCACCGGGCTTTTCGGATCGCAGAGCGTGAAGGCGAAGGCGCGGTTCGACTGGTTCGATCCGGGCGTGACCAGGATCGCGCTCTCCCGCTGACCGAGTGTGGTCACCCCGCTGTTTCCCTGGTCGGTGAGGTAGGTCTTGTAATTGCCGGAAAAGTTCGTCCGCAGGGCCACGCTCACGGTGATGGCATTGGCGTTGCTGTTGGTGAGCACTTCAAGAAAGCGGAGCGCCCCTTCTTTTTCCATCACCCGGATGCGACGGAGGATCTGAAGGCCCGGCAAGCCGGAGTTGGGCCGATTCAAGAGCACGAACTCGCTGCCGTCGGCCGTCATCATCGGCTGGTAGGTGTAGAACTGCTGGTTGTTGATCAGGAGCGTCAGGCCGCTGTTGACCATCGAGTTGCCGACCCGGCCGAGCGTGCCATTCTGTTCCAGGTTCCAGCTGTTGCCCTGCTTGTCGGTGATCACGTTCATCGCCGCCGGCACCAGCTTTTCGCCGCGCACCGTCGGCGCCGCTCCCGGAATCGCCGCTCCCGGGGCTCCCCCGCCCTGGCCGATGGGAGGATTGTTCCCGAAGATTCGAATCTGTGCCTTGGCGGACAACGTCCAGCTGATCGTCAGCCACAGGACGGCGGCAGCAACGATGGGGCGAACAGGGTGGCGGAGTGTCATCGGCTTCCTCGGAATCAGGCACTCGGCGCTTCGTTGACACGGTAGGCGATGAAATGAGCCGCCGGCACCCGCCAGCGTTTCTCGCCGCTCTCGATTTCAAACAGTCGTTCCCGCAGTCGACCGGTGAGAACTTCTCCGCCCGACAACTCGATTTCGAAAACCGGAGCCGCGTCGGATTCGGTGTCCAGCGATCGCCGCATCATGACGATTTCCGCCGGATCGATCGGCGTGACCGCCGTGCCCGAGACGAGGTTGAGCCGCTCCATCGCGAGCCGCCCGGCCAGCAGGTTGTTGCCCGACAAGAGGACGGCGGAATCCGGAAGTTGCCGCCCCAGGGAAGTCACCGCATCCTCCAGGTCGAACCACTCGTCGGCCGGATCACCGGCGGCACGTCCCACTCTCTGGCCCGGCTTCCAGGCCCCGGCCACCGCCACGGGAGAAATCACCAGCGCGGCGCCGGATTCTCCGGCGGAGGATCCGGCTTCCGCCAACGCGAGATCGTCGCTGCCCAGGAAGACCGTGAGCAGGGAGCCATCGGAACGGAGCAACCGGAATCGCGGTGCCGACGAACCGGACGAGTAGGAAAGCTCCCGGACCTGCTCGAACGACACACTGTCCTCGCCCCACGGGGTCAGAATGCGGAGCGATTGCCCTTCCGTTTCCTTCGCCGCGAGCACGTCACCGCTGCGCAATTCCACGAACACTCCCGCTCCCTTCGGAGGCCGCCCGTCGTCGGCGCCGACCGCCAGGAGCAGCAGCGAGATTTCCTCCGGCTGCAATTCCTCCACCTCCCAGCCTTCCGCAATCTTCATTGTCAGGTCCGTCGGCGTCACTTTTCCCGCCCAGACCCGACCATCGCGCAGGAACACCCGCGGCGTGCGTCCCAGGCCGCTGCCACCCTGGATCGCCGCCACCTTGGCGATCGGCGTCTCGCGTTCGCCCCATTCCGTCGCCACCCGCAGGCTCGCCTTTTCGTTGACCTTGCCGGTCAGTTGATTGTCGGATGAAATCCAGAGCACGTCCTCGTTCCGCCGCACCACGCCGAGCGATTCCGTCACCGCGTTGAGACTGACCAGCCCCTCGAGGTCGAATGGCGTAACGCCCGGTTTGGGAAACGACTGCGCTTCGAAATTTCTCACCATCGCGGCCTGCGCCTCCGTCACCGCCGGATTCATCAGCTGACGACGTTGGTAAAATGGTCTCAGCGCCTCCCCGGCATCGCCCGGGGCCTGGAGATTTCGCTGCGCCACCCAGTGGAGCAACGCCGCCTTCTTGCCGGGCTCTATCTCGAGATCGTAGGACAAGGTCACCTCGCGAAGATTCGAGGCAAAGGAAATCATCGGCTGTTGCGCGTCGCGTTCGCTGGAGGTGACGATCAAGGTGTCATGCCGGCCCTCCGCCGCGCTGAATTTCACCACCACGCCGAAATCCCGACCGCCCAGACCCGCGCCCGGTTTTGCGCCGAGAATGCGCCCCTCGGTTCCGTGCAGGTCCTGCCACGGATTCTGGTAAGCCGTCTTCAGGTCGATCCGAAAGGTCGCCGTTCTCGATCCCGTGTTTTCGAACACGTCCAGGACCCGCACTCCGGCACGCTCACGATCGAACCACAGGTCGCGAGTGATCGTCAGTTCATCGCCTTTCTGCGACAACACCACGCGAGCGCCATCATCACCGGCCTCGCCGCCATCGAGACGTGTCGCCTCGCTCGGCGAAAACGATTGTCCCTTGATGAAAAGGGCCATCGCCGTCTGAAAATAGGCGGTGTCCCCCGACCCCAGCGCCCCCTGCCGATTCAATTGCCAGAGAAAGCCTTCGCTGTCCTGCCACAGCTCGAAATTCTGCGGAATCGGATCGACCGGAACTGGATCGACCGAAACATTCGCCACTGTGAACCCGGCCTCCTGAGCCATCAACACCGTTCCCGAAAGCGAAACGAGAAACGCCGCCAGCAGACCACTCGACACGAGCCGTCGGCGGCGGCGTTTGTTTTCAAAAATCTCCGGGAAAATCAGGGGCACGATGATCTTTTAAAGTAAACAGGATCGAGCCGCAAAGAAAACCCCAATCCCGCCCCCCGTGGCAACCCCCGAATCGCGCCCGGGAAAGGTTTTCAGAACCGCAGGGAATCGAAAAGCTCGCGGTTGAGGTCCAGGAGCCTCTCGTGCAGTTGCTCGCGCTCCACGCAGGTGAGGTGACCATTGCGCTTGTAGGCGAACTCGAAACGTTCCAGGCGGGCCGCCTTGATGCGGAGCCGATTCAGCTCGCCGGCGTTCAGGGCGCGGCAGTGGCAACTGCTGTGGATCAGTTCCTCGATCCAGAGCAGGTGCCCTTTGATGATCGGAGTGCGAACGCATTCCGGAACGACGGCGAGGGGTTCCGCATTGTTCACCAACTCATCGCGGATCTCTTCCAGGCCGAGGATGATCACCTCGCCGTAGTGCGGATCCGGATTCAGGCGGCGCTGCCAGGCATAAGCCTTGTCGAGCAACTGACGATGCACGTCGAGCAGCTCGCGACCATAGGCCATGGTGATGCGGTCATCCACGATGGCCGTCACGATGGCCTGGTAGTTTGCCGCGAACTGCCGCCGGTGTGATTCCGGCAAACCTTCGCCACGCATTTTCCGCTCGTGGACCAGCAGATGCTCCTGGAGGGCGCTGAGTTCCGGAAGCGCATCCTCGTAGCCGCGACCGAGGCGCGGGAGGTAGCGAATCGCGTCGTTGAGCGACGATTCATTGGATTGACTGACTTCAAAAAACGGATTCGCCACCAGGTCAGGTCGGTCCGCGGCCCGGAGAAACGAGGGCGACAAGGCGGTGACGGCGAGAAGGATGAGCAGAGACAGAGAGGAACGATGGTCGAATTTCATGGCAGGTGAATTGGTTGAGCACTGCCTCACCCTGTCTATAAATTTTCATAATTGCAATGCTTTTTTGCAAAATTTCGCATTAATGAAAGATTGGGAAGCCGTCGCCATTTTGTCCCCGTTGAGATCAAGTTTCGGAAACATTCAACCCGCTCACGCCCGCGAATTCGCCCTTTCCAAGGTCCCAGAGTTGGCTAGTCTGAAGGGAGTTTCATCTCCATCTCCACCCACCATCATGTCTCCCGAGTTTTACAAAATCATCCACGTCATCGGCATTCTCTGCCTCTTCGCCGGCATCGGCGGATTTCTCACCTACGGCAACCAACAGGCGCCGCGGGTGAAGATGGTCGCCATCCTTCACGGCGTCGGCCTCATCCTGATCCTGATTTCCGGCTTCGGCATGGTGGCCAAATACGGCTACGGTTTCCCCGTCTGGGTCATCCTGAAAGTGATCCTCTGGCTCGGCCTCGGCTCACTCCTCGGTCTGGCCAAGAGCGGCAAGATCTCACCCCGCAACGCCGTCATCGTCGGTCTCGCCCTCGGGTTTGTCGCCGCCTACGCCGGCCTTTTCGGGAAATTCGGCTGGAGCATTCCGTCCTACTCCGCTCCCGCCGCCGAGACTCAAGAGGGTTAGGTCGCGGACCTGACCCTGTCTACTCGTCTGGCTCCCGCAAGTGGATCAATCGTCTTCGCCGGCACTTTCGAAAAAGAACGTGACTCCGATCCCGACAATGGTTTCCCTCTCTTTGCCGGAAATCTCCTGAGAAAAGAGACACTCCAGAGAGAGCTCTTCGGAAACCAGATACTCCAGGTTGGTCTCGATCCGATCGATTCCCTCGGAGGGATTGCGGGCGAAGATTGCCTGCCAGAAAAGATCGCGAGTCGGGACCAGTGCGACGCCGGCCCTGAATTCGTGCGTCCAGTCCCGGTCCTCGAGGTGAGTCTCGATGCCGCAAACCCATCCGAATCCTCCAAAGTATTTTTCCACCTCGACCACTCCGATTCCGGCCGAGGTCCCGCCTCCGAAAAATGATCCCAGCGTGTTGGTGGGCAACTCCGCGCCGAGAGAAACCAGCGCGAGAAGCGTCTCGTCCTCCGATTCGAATCCGTAGCTGGCCGCGATCTCGACGTCTCCGATTCCGAATTCACTCCGTTCCCGCCGGCGACTGATCGTATCTTTGTCGGCGGCCTCGAAATTCGCCCGAACGAGTGGAAGCGTGGCGGTCAGTTCGAGGTCTTCGAGCAGACCAAAGACGATCTCGATATCCGTCGTCCAGGTGTGGAACTCGTGGGCCCGAAACTCGAAAAGATCACCCGCATCGTTAAACCGGGAGTAGTCGAAATTGAGAGTGGCATACTCGGTGGCGACCGAGATCTCCAGAGAACCCTCGGGCGCGGCGGTCGCGGGAATGAGGCGCTTGGCGGTGGTGGAATCGAGGAGTTCCTGCGCACCAGCGGGCGAACAGAGGCCCAGCACCGCGAGAATAATGGAATTCGTGAGGAGTTTCGTTGGAAATGAGTCGGGCAATGGCGGCAAAAGTTGGAAAACGACAAGCCGGCAATCTGGCATCACAGCTTCTTGATCAGGTTACCGAATCATTATCTCAGGTGGGCAAATTGGGGTCGATCGGCTAATCAGTCGATAACCGGTAGGTTGCTATATTCCCGGGGTGATCGCGAGCAATCTTTCCGAGCCTGCCGAAACCTCCCGGACGCCCCAAACGGGACACCCGGTTCAACCCGGCATGGCAAAACCGTCTCTTGGAAATGCCTGCCACATCAGCATCGTGGTGCCATTTCACAATGAGGAAGAAAACGTCGAGCCGGTTCTCGATCATTGCCTCCTGGCACTCTCAAGCATGCCCGGAAAGCGCTGCGAGATCATTGCCATCAACGATGGAAGCACGGACCGGACGGGCGAGATCCTCCGAAAGATCTCCGAGCGCGACGGGCGAGTTCGGATACTCGCTTTTTCCCGGAATTGCGGACAGGCGCCGGCGCTCTACCACGGACTTCGCATGGCCAGAGGAGAGATCCTGGTGACTCTCGATGGCGATGGCCAGAACAATCCGGGCGACATCCCGGCCATGATCGAGAGACTGGAAAGCAGCGGAGCGGATCTGGTCTCCGGGGTTCGCGTCGACCGGCGGGACAGCCGGCTCCGACGTTGGATGTCACGACTGGCGAACCGGATCCGTCGATCCATCCTCGACGATGGAGTCACGGACTCGGGATGTGCCCTCAAGGTATTTCGGCGAAGCGTGGTCGATTCGTTGATTCCGATTCGCACTCTCTACTCATTCATTCCCGCCTTGGCGAAAGCGGCGGGAAACCGGATCGAAGAATGCCCCGTCGATCACCGGGAGCGCCAGGGAGGTCAAACCCATTACGGCCTCCGGGTGATGCTGTGGCGGCCCGCGCTCGACCTGCTGGGAGTCTGGTGGTTCTCGCGCCGGCGCTTTCCGATCCTGGAAACATCAGGGGAAAAATCCCCGCCCGACTCCGAAACGGGAAGGGGGCGCGGAAGCGGAAGCGGAGTCAAAACCGCCATGCTCCTGACGGGCCTCTCCATCGTATTCCTGACCCAACTCGGAAGTTATCCCCTGCTGGAACCGGACGAGGGACGCTACGCCGAAATCGGCAGGGAGATGGCGGAACCGGGAGGCGATTGGATCGTGCCTTCACTCAACGGTATTCCTCATTTTCAGAAACCCCCGATGATCTACTGGTTCACCGCGATTTCGCAGAAAGTTTTCGGAGCCAGCGAAATCGCCGCCCGGCTGCCTTCGGCACTTTCCGCCATCGCCACGCTGTTCCTGACGCTGGGAATTGCCCGCCGGTTGTTTCAGGATCGCGTCGTCGAACGCTACGCCCTCATCATCCTCGCCTCGTCACCGCTATTTCTGTTTCTCGGGCGAACGCTCACTCCGGACATGCACCTCACCTTCTGGATCACGGCGTCGATTTTCTGCCTCGTGCGCTCGCGACCCGAAAACCTGTTCGGAGAACCCAATCATCGCCCCCTGTTCTGGGGCTGGATGTTTTTTCTCTGCCTCGGCCTGGGGTTTCTCACCAAGGGACCGATGGCTTTCGTGATTCCGTTGAGCGCCGCGATCGGGAGTTCGATTTCCCTGCGCCGGTACGGGATCGCGAAACCGCGTCTGCCATGGATGGCCGGAATCCC
>JAGRPB010000106.1 GCA_020439945.1 Verrucomicrobiia bacterium | reverse complement strand
TCGATGGCGGAGGCGCTGCGGCCAAATTTCGCGACGGCCACCTCGGAAAAGGGCACCTCGGCGCCGGAGGGGGCGCGGATCTTGACGCGGTCGAGGTCGGCGAGGGATTTCCGCTCGTCGCGGGGATAGCGGACGAAGACTTTGACCTCGTTCCGGCCCCGCTGGAGGCGCTGGATTTCGTCGCCGTAGAATCCCTGGCGCACCTGGCGGGCCACGTCCTCCAAACGCAGGCCGAGAGCCTCGGCGCCGGGGAGGATGGCGAGCTTGAGTTCCTGCTTGCCCGCCAGGTTGCTGTCGGAGATATCGATGACGCCGTCGTAGTTCTCCAGCGTTTCCTTGATCTCCTCGGTCGCCAGTTCGAGATCCTTCAGGTTCGGTCCCGAGACTTCGAGGTCGATGGCGTTGCCGCCGCCGGCGGCCTCGGTCCGGAAGCTCAACTCCACCGCTCCGGGAATGCCGCCGGTGAGTTCGCGCCATTTCGAGACGATCTGCTGGCCGGTGATCTCGCGCTCGGCCGATGGAGTGAGTTCGATGGTTACCTCGCCGAGATTGGTGGAGGTCGGCACGCCGGCGACCGCATCGAACCCGATCTGAAAGGGCTGCGTCCCGGCGCTGGCCAGCATGTGGCGCACGAGCTTGGTGTCGAAGGCTTCGTCCAGCTTTTCGGCGGCGGCCTCGATCCGCTGGACGGCCCGCCTGGTGTCCTCAAAGGGAACCCCTTTCGGCAGGGTCAGCTTGGCGGTGACGATGTCGGCCTCCACCTCGGGGAAAAACTGGAACTTCACGTGCCCGGTGATGACCGACGCCATGGTCATGACGAAGATGGTAATAAAACCAACGAGCACCAGGTAGCGATACTCCAGGGCGAAGTGCAGCACCGGCCGGTAAATCTTGTCCACGAAAGTCTCCAGCCCGCGCGAGAAAAAGCGCTGGAACCGGAGGATCGGTCCCGGTCGTGAATCGGGATCGTGGGGTTTCAGCAGGGCGAGGTGCGAGGGCAGGATGAGCTTCGACTGGAGCAGGGAAAACATCAGCACCGGTATGACGATGAGCGGGATATTCGGCCAGATCTTGCCGCTCACTCCCGACAATCCCAACATGGGCGTAAACGCCGCCATGGTGGTGAGCACGCCGAAGATGACCACCACGCCCACTTCGTGGGTTCCCTTGGGCGCCGCCTCATGGGGATCCTCGCCGTTACGGATGCGCCGGTAGACGTTTTCCCCGATGACGATGGCGTCGTCCACCACGATCCCGAGCACGAGGATGAACGCGAAGAGCGAGATCATGTTGATCGAGATGCCGAGGTAGGGCATCAGGCCGACGGCGCCGGCGAACGAGACGGGAATACCGACGGCGACGAGCAGGGCCAGGCTGGGCCGCAAAAACAGCGCCAGCACGATGGCGACGAGAATGAGACCGGCGACCCCGTTTTTGCCCAGCAGGTTCATGCGGCCTTTCAAATAGAGCGAATCGTCTTTCCAGATCTCCAGGGAAACGCCCGGCGGCACCATGGTGGGCGCGATTTCCTTGACGAAGCGTTTCACGGTTTCGGCCACCTTGAGAGTATCTTCGTTGCCAACACGAAAGACATTGATCAACACGACGGGATCGCCGTCGAAGCGACTCTCGACATCGGTCTCCTCAAAGGCGTCGCGGATCACGGCGATGTCGGAGAGTTTCACCACCGAGCCATCCGGCCGGGTGACCACGGTGATGTCCGCAAAATCCGGCGCGTAGTAGCGGCGAGCCTCGGTACGGATGAGCACCTCCCCCGCCCCGGTGCGAACCGAGCCGCCCGGCAGATCGAGCGAGGACTTGCTTACCGCCGCGGCCACTTCGTCGAAAGTGAGGCCATACTGGCGCAGAGTCTCCTCGGAAATCTCGAGGGATATCTCGTAATTCCGCACGCCGGCGAGCGATGCCTGAGTGATCCGGGTCGGTCCCTCATCCCAGACGAGCAGACCGTCACGAACCTTTTCCGCCATGTTCCGCAAGGTCTTCTCATCGGTATCGGCGGACACGGCGATGCTCATGACCTGGGATTTCAGAACGATCTCTTCCAGTATCGGTTCCTCGGCGTCTTCGGCGAGATTCTGGATGGCATCGACGCGGGTCTTCACGTCGTCCATGACGTTGCGAACATCATAGCCATTGGCGACTTCCACGGTCACGACACCCATGCCCAGGGCGGCGGTGGAGCGGATGCGGTCAATGCCATCGACGTCCTGGATCGCTTCCTCGATAGGAACAACGATGCCTTTCTCGACCTCGTCCGGTGTGGCATTGGGATACGGCACCTTCACGGCGATGGTGTCGAGCGAGGTCTCGGGAAAGATCTCCTTCTTGAGCTTCGGCCACGTGGAAGCGCCCCAGATGACCACCACGATCATCAGGAAATTCGCCGCGACATGATTGCGCGTGAACCAGTAAATCGCTTTTTCCATACCACTAAAACCAACTCACCAACGCAGCCGGATCCGTTCAGGGTTTTGTCGTGCTTAGGGCGGGTTCCACAGTCGATTGGGAGATTTCCGCCTTTTCCGGTTTCACCGGCATACCGCTGACCAGATCCGACAGTTGGGTGATCGACACCCAATCCCCGGGCTCCAAGCCCGCCGATACGATGACGTCGTTTTCCATTCGCCGCTCAACCCTGACCTGGCGTCGGTCGATGACCTCTTTCTCCATGTCCACAATGGCCACCTGATCGCGATCGACAAAGGCGCGAAAGGGAACCCGGGCCACATCCTCCAACACCCTGCCCGCGATGGTCGCCTCCACGAAGAGTCCCGGCTGAAGCAGGTCGTTGCCGGTCTCACCGGGGATTTCGGCGACCACGTAGATGGAACGACTGTCGCGCTCGACCTCGCCTTCCGTCCGCACCACCATGCCGGAAAAATCCTTCTCCTCGCCTCCGATTCTTGCGGAGAGTTCGACCCGACCGGTCACCTCTCCCTCGGCATTGCGCTCCAGCAGATTCCAATCGTCCACCGGCAGAGGCAGACGGACCTCCCACGAATTGGTGGTGAAAATCTCCGCGACCGGCATGCCCGGGCTCAGGTAGGCCCCCAGCTCGACGTCGGTCCGGGCAAGGCGACCGGCGAAAGGCGCCTTCACCTCGGTGCGGGCGACGTCACGCTCCGCTTTTTCCACCGCCTTTTCGGCTGCGGCGATGGCGGCCAGGGCGCTTTCCAACTGGGGTTTGCGCAAGGTGAGATCGCTGGGTACCCCGGTCCGGCCGAGCTTTTCCCAATCCTTCAAAGCCTGGTCGGCGCGGGCCTGCTCGGTCTCGTAAGCCAGCTTCGCGTCGGCCAGCCGTGCCCTGGCTTCGGCGAGCGCGGACTGATAGTCGGCGTCCTCGATGGTGAGCAGGACCTCGCCTGCTTCAAACGACAAGCCGGCTTCGAACTTGTCCGAAACGCCGACGACCCGACCGCCGACTTCGGCCGCGACCGTGGTGCGTCGCTTCGGGCTGATAAGGCCCTGCGAGGGCAGCGGCACCGAGAGATCGCCGAAGGTGATCGGCACCACATGGACGACCGTGGGCGGCCGCTGGGCGGATTCCTTCTTGGCCTCCGGTTTGGTGGCGACCAGCAGGGCCACGACCGCGACGCCGAACGCGACGATCCCGATGCCGATCAGGAGGCGGAAAAACTTTTTCATGAGGCGGGAGGAGAGGAAGCGGGCAAACGGAAAGGGATGGATTTGCGATCAGGCCTCGTCAGGCGGGGGCTCGGCGATTTTCCTGGGCGGGGCCACAAACCCACCGCCGAGGGCGAGATGG
This sequence comes from Verrucomicrobiia bacterium, assembly GCA_020439945.1. Classification (GTDB taxonomy): domain Bacteria; phylum Verrucomicrobiota; class Verrucomicrobiia; order Verrucomicrobiales; family DEV007; genus JAEUHH01. Next base: position 15,668 of record JAGRPB010000106.1, on the reverse strand, counting down.
AGATCGACGCGGTTCTCGAGACGCATGCGCTTGATGGCGATGAATTGCACCCGTTGCTGGAAGTAACGCTGCTGCGCGGTGAGCATGGTGAGAATGTCTCCGGTGCCGTCGGTGAATTCTTCGCTGGAACGCTCGAAGGCTTCCTTCGCCAAATCCACCGCGCTGTCGAGCGCCTGCTGGCGCTTGGCGAGATACTGCTCGGCGGCGAGGGCATTTTCCACCTCGCCAAAGGCGGTGAGGGCGGTCTGCTCGAATTCGGCGGCCGCCTTTTCGACTTCCGCCCGCTTCAGCTTGATGCCCTGGCGGAGGCGTCCGCCCACCAAGAGCGGCTGAGCCGCGCTGCCGGCGATGCTCCAGATGCTGAAATCGCTATTCAGCAAATCATCGATCTGTTCCGAAGAAGTGCCGGTGCTCCCGGTGAGCGAGATGGAGGGAAACAGGGCGCGCTTGGCCTCGACGAGGCGGCGATCGGCCGAGGCGAGCCGTCGCTCGGATGCCAACAGATCGGGGCGCCGGTCGAGCAATACCGCCGGCATGCCGGCCGGAGGCGCGGACGGCACCGCGGGCAGATCGCGACCGCTCTTCAGCTTCGCGCCCGGGTATTTGCCGAGCAGCAATTCGATACGGCGCGCCAGGCGCTCGACCTCTTCCTTGCGCTGTTCCCGTTTTTCCCGGGCCGTTTCCACATCGACCATGGCGAGTCTCAGCTGAGAAGCCAGGTTCTGCCCTTCATTCGCGATGCCCGCCTCGAACCGGTCACGAATGGCGCGCTCCGTGTCCTGAAAGACCTCGACCGCCGCCTCTGCCAGGTTCACCTGTTCCTGCGCTTCCTGGAGCGCGAACCAAGACTTTGCCACCTGCCCGGCGATAGACAACTCGGCGGCGGCGCGGTCCGCCTCCACCGCTTCGGCTTCCGAAATCATCGCCGATTGCCCGGCGCGGATCCGCCCCCACAGATCGATTTCCCAACTGAGATCCAGCGCGAGACCGAACTCGTTGTTCAGGTTGGAAAAGACGGCGCTCTCTCCCCCGCCCGAGGAATCACCACCTCCGAAATCGCCAAAGGGAAAGCCGATGAAATTCTGTTTTTTGCGGGAACCTCGGAACAGTCCCTGCGCCTGCGGATACAGGTCCGCGCCGGCGATGCGCGCATTGGCCTGGGCGATCTCGATGCGGGCGGCGGCGGCTTTGAGGTCACGATTGTTGACCAGCGCCTGATCGACCAGTGACTCCAGTTTCTCGTCGCCGAAACTCGCCACCCAATCGCTGTCCGCAATCAGGACACCGGGATTCTTGTCGTCCCGCGACGGACTTTCGCTGTCCGCTTGCCAATCTTCGGGCACGGCCCCGACATCGGCCAAGGCATCCGCATTCGGCGGCGAGGTGGCGGCACAACCAACGCCGAGCAGGCCCAGCAGCCCCGCACTCAACAGGGTTACCACGCCCACCATACCCTCTTTACTGCCGGGCTTCGTTGCCTCCGCACGCCTGGCCGGCGCCGGGGCCGTCATGCCCGCCACCGCCCAGGCCATCAACTGGGCCATCGTTTCTTCCGGATCAATTCGCGGAATCTCGCCGTTGGACATCACCACGAGCTGCTCGTCTTTCGTGAGCGCATAGAGCAGAGTTCCGGCCGCGAAATGCATCCGCCAAAGGATATCCGCCGGTTCCAGGTGAGGCAGCGTGCGGGTAAAGGCCGCCAGGAAACGGTCGACGATCTCGCTGAACACCCGCTTGATCGTCTCCGGATATTCGTCGGTCTGACCACCCAGGCATTGCCCGGCCAACCTGAGAAAGCGGCGGGTGGCCTCGTGGCTTTTCGGCATGTCGATAACGATCGGCCGGTAGGCGGCTTCGACGATCCTTTCGATCGGGACCGGCTCGCCCCCCGCCTCGGCCTCGAACTCTCCGAGAAGACGTAGGCGCTCGCGATTGATCGGATCGAGCACCCGGGCCAGCACCTCCGAGACCAGCGCCTCGCGAGAACCGAAGTGATAATTCACCGAAGCCACATTGACGCCGGCGGTGCTGGTGATCTGTCTCAGGGAAACGGCCTGAAAACCGTGTTCGGAAAAAAGCCTCTCAGCCGCATCGAGGATGCGGTCGCGAGTTTCCTGTTGAGCCGGCGCCGTGTCTGCGCCAGCGTCAGGGGACGTGGTTTGAGGTTCGGACATGTCCGTGAGTTCGCGTTTCAAACACTTGTTTAAATTGGTGCAGGAAACTGCGCAAGGCCTTTTTTCTCTCGCCGAGCGGCTCAATGCGGCGAAAACCGGATCTCGAGTCTCCGGGGCTTTTCACCGGGAACCGTGAACGGCGAGGCAAGAGAGCGCCTTTGATCCGAGATTACGCCATCCCCGGTCGCCGGGATGCGTCACAGGCTCATCCAAAAAAAAAACCGCCGCCATTCTCCGGCGACGGTTTGGAGGGAAGCGTTTCCCGATCTGGTGGGAATCTGCTTCGAAAGACGATGGGAAGTCCCCGAGTTCAATCGCTCGCCCCACCGCCCGATGCCAGTCCGGCCAAGGCACCCAGAACCTTGTCGAGGTTCGCCTTCTGCTTGGCGAGACTGCTTTCCAAGGTCTGCACCTCGCCATGCAAGTCCTGAACTTTCTTCTGTTCACCGGCGAGTTGCTGCTGCAGGGCGGCTTTCTCTTCGTTGAGCTTGGTGACGCGGCCTTCGATCGCCTGGTCGGTGGCGACGGTTTTCTTTTCCAACTCGGACTTGGCGGTGGCGAGCTTGGCCAGATCACCGGTCAGTTTTTGATTGGCCTCGTCGAGAGATTTCTCGAGGGCGGCGCGGCTGGCGTTCCACTGCCCGATGTGCTCGGCGAGACTCTTGCCGGTGGCGGAGATCTTTTTCTCCAGCTCGGCTTTCTCCGCGGTCAGTTTGGCCACTTCGCCCGCGATCTTACCGTCCGCGGCGGTGTAGGCCATCTGCATGGATTCGGCGTTGGCCGAGACCTTGGCGAACTCATCTTTGATCTGCTTTTCCGCGTCGTTGAACCGTTTGCTGTACGCGGCCTGGGCGTCGGCCAGTTGTTTCTGCAGGGCGGCTTTTTCTTTCTCGAGCTGCTCGATGCGGTCGGTCAGGGCGCGGTCTTCACCCACGAGTTTCTTCTCAAGCGAGGCATTGGCGTCGGCCAACTCGTCGTTCTGCTTTTTGAGGCTGCGGCGGAGGTCCCTCAGGTCGTCGCGGAAATCGTGAGCGAGGATGCCGAAAATCAGCGCCACGACGGCGGCGGAGGCGAACCCCAGGAGTCCCGCGCCAAAGGCACTGCCGCCGCTTTTCTGCGGGGGCTGAGGCGTTGCCGGGGTCGGAGCGACGGCGGCGGATGTCTCGTCGGTCTCCGGGGACACGGTTTCTTCCACGGGTTCGGCCGCTGCTTCAGGAGCGGGGGTGACTGGGACTTTCTGGGTCCACAGAGTAAACGCGCGACTCCATTGGGGCGCCGGCGTTTCGGGTTGGTTTGCCCACAGAGTAAATGCCCGATTTGGAGAGGGCTCGGGCGTTTCGGTCTTTCCGGTCCAGAGCGTAAATGCCCGACTGGGATGAACCGCAGGGTTTGAATTTTCGGAATCCATCACAATTTCAATAAGAAAACATTTCACCAATGCCGTCAAGTGTTTCCTGCCGGCACAAACAAGTTGGCCGCCCCAAATTGGACGACGGCGGGCGGACTCGCTTCCGTAAAATATTTCAGGAACAGGTTTCGGACTTTCCCAGGCATCCGAGACCACTCAAATCCCGTCGACATTTTTTCGCATTTTGGCTGGCCAACCCTATCGAAAGTTTATAAGCAGATCGGAGACCACTTTGTTGTCCATGTCATTTCGTTTTCACCGCCGCTTCTCATTTCCCGATCGCATCTTCCCGATGTTACTTGTTGGAGCGTTTTTAGCCGCGCAGTTGGTGATCAGCCCAGAGCCGAGTCTTGGTGAACCCAAACCCAAGGCATCAGCCGGCGAAGACTCCGATCAAGCCTCGCTGAAGACCGCCGAAGCAATGCTCAAAACCCTTTCGGGATCGAAGAAAGGTGCCCTGACGCGATTGCTCAACTCCGGCAAGAAGGAGGACTTGATGCAATTGCCCGGCGTGGGAGAAACCACCGCGGATCGCATCATCGCCGCTAGACCGTTCAAAAACTCCTCGTATTTGATCCTCGTCAAAGGAATCGGCGAAAAGACCTTTTCCAATATTGTCCAATCACGGAAATGAGGCCCAACTTTTTCAATTTTTTTCGAGACATGGGACGAAGCGCGGCTCGGGAATTCACCCCTGACTTGACCTCTATGCGGCTGCACAGGCGACACTGTTTCCAGACGCGGTGTTGGGAGAAACTGCCGTTTCCAGTCAACCTGGTCTGATTTCCACCCCTGGACGTTGCCGCGCTCGTCCCATTGATCGGAAGCCTCTATCCTCCCCAGGGGGATCGCGTTCGGATTCGCCCCAAACATCCCGCTTGCAATCCAGAGGTTCGGATGGAACCTCCTGATGCGCTCCCCGCCACTGTGGCGCCGCGCATTCTCCGTGTGATGACCTCACGAATTAGCAAGTCAAAGCCTTTTGCCATCGGCGTCGCAGCGATCGACGTCCGCTGGCTGATTTGGCTGCGCCGCTGATTCACCGTCTCGAGGTCTTCTCTCACCCGTCAGCGCCCGGATCCCGCCCGCCGTTTCCACTCCGAAGTTTTTCCCGGAAACGACTCACTTCTCTCCATCGGATCCATCAGGCGTTTTCTCCCGCGAGCCGACCTCGACCGGTTGACCTCGCTTTTCATGAAAACGCCCAGCTACTCCGAACCACCCCTACCCGCCCATCTCACCCGGCGCGGCGTGATCTTCATGCTGCTCTCGGTGACGGGTTTCACGGCGAATTCGCTGCTCCTGAAATACCTCGGGAGCAATCGCGAGTTGCCGGCCATCCTGCCGCTGCTGTTCCGCGCGGGCGTGGGCATCGTCATCGTGCTGACGGTGTTTCGCGGCCGCCGGCCGACGCGGATCGCGCCGGTATTCACGGAGCGGCTGCTCATCGCGCGCGGCCTGACGGGTCTGCTGGGCACGGCGGCCTACTACTGGACGGTGCCGGCGCTCGGGGCGGGAAAGGCCACGCTTTTCTGCAATACCTACGTGATCTTCGCGTCGGCGATCGCGGCGATTTTCCTGGGCGAACTCCTCACCTGGCGGCGGCTGGTGTGGCTGGGGATCGCGTTTGGCGGCATCGTCCTGCTCACGGGCCCCAACATCGCGGGCACGCCGTGGACCTTTGGCGTGCATGAGGCGGTCGCCTTGGGCGGCGCGGTGACGGCGGCGGTCTCGGTGGTGTTGGTGCGCCAGCTCACAGTGCGGCATTCCATCGGCACGATCTACCTGGCGCAATGCGCGTGGATCATTCTCCCCATCCTGCCATTCACGGTCGGCTACCTGCCCGGTCTGGCGGGCACGGACTGGACCCTGCTGGTGCTGGCGGCGATTGCGGCGGGCTTCGGCCAGTTGTCGATGAACGAGGGCTTCCGCTGTCTCGCGGTCAGCACGGGCGCGTCTCTGCAGATGCTGTGGCCCCTGCTGACGGCGATCGGCGGACTGGCGTTTTTCGACGAACGCTTCGCCCCGTTGCAGATCGGAGGTGCGGTGTTGATCCTGATCTCGACCTGGACGCTCTCGACGCGGAAAGGGTGAGTGGAGGAGTGAAAAGTTGATGGTGAGAAGTCAGGAGTGGTGCCTCGCGCCAGACTCCTGACGCCCTCCCGACTCGGTTTTCGCTCGATTCCCGGATAGGATCGTGGATAACTCACCCCCGTGAAGGTTTTCATCTCCTATCGTCGAAAAGACAGCGAACATCCAACCGGGCGTATCTACGACCACCTGGCTGAGGAATTTGGCGCGGAAAACATCTTTCTGGATGTGGAGGGCATCCATGGTGGGGAAGAATGGCGGCTGAAATTGACCAAACAGATCGAGGAATGTGATGTGCTGCTCGCGGTGATCGGTGAAGAGTGGACGGAGGAGCTGCGCCGGCGCGAGGACGGCGACGACATGGTGAGGAGCGAGATCCGGATGGCGCTCGAAGCGGGGACGAAGATCATCCCGGTGCCGATCGGAAACGCGCGCAGCCCCCGGAAAGCCGATCTGCCGGAGGAAATTCAGCGACTCGCGGATTTCCAGACCATGCCGGTGCGACCGGGCCGCGATTTCCATCACGATGTGGAGTTGCTCTCCGATGCGCTGCGGCGACTGGTTCCCGGCACGCGGCAGCCTGTCACCGCGACGAAAGCGGCGCGCCAGTCATCGGGTGGCAGCGGCGGCGCGGCCAAGTGGATCGGGATCGGAGCGGCAGCCCTGCTGGCGGCCGGTGGTGGCTGGTTTTTCCTGAAGGGAGACAGGCCACAGACCGCGCATGATACGATCCCGCTTCCGAACGGCGGAAAGCTGGACGTGACCATTCAACCCCACGTGTCCATCGGCTCAAAGGCGAAACTGGTCATGGAAACCGATCGCGATGTCTTCGTCCGCGCCATGCATGTCAGTTCGGACGGCTATGTGAGTGAACTTTTCCCGGGAACGACTGGCGACAGCGGAAAGATCGGAGCCCAGGAGTCCCAGGTCGTTTCCTGGGAAACGACGCCCCCCGCCGGTCTCGAAAGAATCGTGGTTTATGCCTCGATCGACTCCATCGAGGAAGGCGCGGCCGACGGAGCCGCCAAGGTGGAAGCGATGAAGATCGACTCGATGACGCTACCCCAGCGCGGCGTGCCCACAAAGGTGGACACGGAAAAGTTTCCCATTCTCAAGAATGTGGGAGTCGCCCGAATCGGGTATGAGCTGACAGAATGAGGGTCCGCTGTGCCGCCCTTCACTCCGTCGATTCCCGTTCCGCCCCTTCGGCGCGTGGTTCGCTCATCCCCACACAGCCAACTGCGCCGGAAACTTTGCCGTTTTCTGGTTGCCTACCCGGCGCATTTTGTGCTGACTAACGGGTCAGAGTAGTCTGCCTATACTCCGAAAATTGGAACCGAAGCATGAGTATCACTGTCACCTCCAGATCGTCCCGGGGACGCGCGCCCTGGGCGGAAATCGGTGGAATCTTCGTGGGCATCGTCTTGTGCGTGGTTGGCGCCAAGCGACACCTGGACGCGAAGGTGCCCGACGCTCCTCTCACCGTGGCCGCCGCCGATTCGCTGAATCCGACGCTGCCCCCGTCGGCACCGCCTACAGCGCCCCCGGCTGAGGTTCCTTCGCCAGAGACTGGCGTGAGCCGCGGCTTGCCCGTGAATGTCAGCATCTCCGCGCCATCGACCACGGTGGCCCCCATGAATCACCCACCGAGAGTCGTAACCACCGAGACGGGTGAGAATGTCCTGTTCTACGAAGGGAGCTACGCCCTCGTCATCGGGATCAGCGAATACGACGATCCCCGGATGCCCGATCTGCCGGGAGTGGAAAAAGACATCGAACGCGTCAGTTCGGCGCTCGAATTGCATGGGTTCGACGTGACCCTGCTCCTGAATCCCAGCCGCGATGAGATGGATCTGGCTTTCAAGAATTTCGTCAATCAATATGGGCAGAATCCCGCCCAGAAAAACAATCGCCTGCTTTTCTATTACGCGGGACACGGCATCAATCTGGAAGATATCGACGGTCAGCCCGTCGGTTTTCTGGTGGGCCGAAAGGCGCCTGACAACAAGGCAGATCCGCAGGGATTTCGACGCGAATCCTATCCGTTGAGTAATATCCACACCCTGGCGGCGGAGATTCTCACCAAGCACGCGCTCTTCATTTTCGATTCCTGTTTCTCGGGCTCGCTGTTCACCCAGCAGCGCGCGGTGATTCCACCCGCAGTGGCGATGAAAATGGCGCACCCGGTTCGGCAGTTCATCACCTCGGGCAGCGCCAACCAGACCGTGCCGGACCAGAGCGTCTTCTGCGATCTGCTGGTGGAGGCGCTGACCAACGGCACGGCCGACCAATACAGCCCGGACGGCTACATGACAGCCAGCGATCTGTCCCGCTACCTTGCCGACACGATCAACGAGCAATCGGGTGGCAAGCAGACTCCCCAGTATGGAAAAGACCCTCGCCCGAAGCTGGCGGAAGGAGATTTCATCTTCACTCTCAATCCCGATCTGGTCATGCCCCATCCCGACAAGATGACCGAGAACAGAATGAAACGTCGAGATGAGCCGGCTCCCGAATTCAATCCCACTGTACCAGAATTCGGGAACAATGCGGTCACACCTTCAAACCCGAACGTTGGGGCACCGGTCCTCGGCCTGGATTTCGAGAACTCCCTGGGCATGAAATTTCGCCGGGTGAATGCCACCCACTTCAAGGTCAGCGACGCCAACGCCAGCGCGCAGACTACGGCCCTGCTCAAAGAGGGACGCATCGAGCTGGAGGAACCGGTGTGGATGCAGCTGTATGAGGTGGATCAGGAATTCTACCAACGAATCATGGGCGAAAACCTCAGCGAGAATAAAGGTCCACTGAACCCCGTCACCAACGTGAGCTGGAAGGACGCGGTCAATTTCTGCCGGGAACTGACGCGGCATGAGCAACAGGCGAGGATGCTGCCTGAGGGCATGGAGTATCGGCTGCCGTGGGAGGCGGAGTGGGAGCTGGCCTGCTACGGCATCAAAGGGGTGACGCGCCGGGATGACCTGAGCGGACCTGAATGGTGGCAGGCCACGGTCAAGCCGGAGACGCTGCAGGCCGTGGGCCGGGGCGCGGGCAATTCGCGGGGCTTTTACGACCTGGAGGAGAACGTGCTGGAATGGTGCGGCGACGCCTTTCTGCCGGGCATCCCGTCGGAACAGCAGCAGAATCCGCGCGGCCCTTTCTCCGCCGATACGCAAGTGGTGCGGGGCATGACTTCGAACGACAGCTCGGTCCGGATCGGGGCGTTCGACAAGTACTTCCGCGCGCCCTACCTGGGATTCCGCGTGGTCCTGGCGAAGAAGGAGCCGAACGTGGATCGCAACGTGCCGCAGGGACAGGATTTCTTCCAGCTATCGCAGCTCTTTGTGGGCACCGATTATCAGGAGTCGCCGGCGAACCTGAAGAAGTTCGTGCTCGAGATCGCCCAGCGCAGAATGACGCAGCATGGTTACTTCGATGGGAAGGCCGATGGCAACACCAACGCGGCGACGCAGACGGCGATCAACGACTTCCAGTGGGTACACCGGCTCGATGTGACGGGGATGATCGACAGTGCCACCATCAACCGGCTGAAGCTGGTCGGCATCACCGAGGACGACATCAAGAAGGGCGCGGATGCCTACATCGCGCGCACCGGTGGCGGCAGCTCGTCGGGTAATCAGGGCAGCGGCAGCAGCGACCCGGAATGGAAGCAGACGAGCGATAGCGTGGCGGATGAAATCGTGAAATGGACGCGGGTCCGCAACGCGGTCGGTATTGGAGGGTTCGGAGGATTTTGACGATGAGCGCGATGAAATTCATCTCCGGTTTCAAGCTCCAGCCTCCGGCGATTCTCTTCCTGAGAGTGATCGCCGGTCTCCTCATCGCGACGGGCCTTACCCTGTTCCTCACGGCACCCAAGAGGGTCAAGTCGCCGGAGAATCCTCCGCCGCCACCAATCGCAGCGGCCGATCAAAAAACGGAAGTCGTCCCGGAGATGGAGATCGAGGCGGAAAACCCGGTCCCCGAACCCGCCCCCGAATTGGAAGATTTGGGTCCCGATCTGGCCGATTCTCACCCCGTGGCCATCCGGGCCGCGGATAGGGACAGAATCCTTCAGTATTATCAGGAAAGCCGGGCGCTGCTCGCCGGCCCGGCCAGCGCGACCGGGGAATTGCGCGCGGTCGCGGAGCTTCTCCACGAGCGGGGATTCGGCGCCACCCTCCTGACGGATCCGACGGCGGCCGACCTGACGGACGCCGTCCTGCGCCTGGCGGAGAAATCCGCCGGCGGCACCACGGCCCGGCGTCACCTGCTCTACCTGAGCGGCGAGACCATCACCGCCAGCGGACGCCCGGAGATTTACTTTCGTACCTCCGACACGCCCGATGGGGATCTCACCTCCGGACAGTTGCGGACCTCCGCCTACCCGCTGGATTCGCTGCGCAACCTGCCTGACTACCTGGACGACGACCCTCTGCTGGTCGTGATCAACAGTGGATTCCGCAGCCCCTTTCTTCAGGAGAGCGGATCGAGCCCCGAGTTTCTGAGCGCCGAGTCGTTCCGGGAACCGGCGCCGTTTTTCATCGTGGCCGGTTCGGCCGGTGGGCGGGCGGACCCGCGTTTTCCCGAGCGGTTTATCACGGCCTTTCGCGGCGGGGCGGACAGCGATGGCGACCGGCAGGTTTCCGCGGTGGAGCTGGCGCGTTACCTCGACAGCCCCACCTACCTGGCCGCCATGAACGGTCAGCCGCGCAACGGTCCCGGCCTGGTCTTCGATCTGCCGGCCGACGCCAAAGTCGTCCCTCTGGCGGTGAATACGACGCCCGTTCCCGAACCGACTCCGCCCAACCGGAACGCGGCCCCCGCCGTCAGTGCCAACAACAGCGCCACGAGCGCCGTCGCGGCGGTCCCCGGCGCCGAGGTGCCCGGTCCCGCCAATCAGGAGCCGGCTCGGATGGAGAAAAAGCTGCCCCCTTCCCTTTCTCCGGGACAGATGCCCGCCAACGGCGCGTCATTTCTCCATCCTCAGGGACTGGCGATGATGTGGATCGCGCCCGGCGAGTATTCGCTGAGCATGCCCGGTCAGGCCGCGAGCGCCGACGATCCCCCGGTCGCCGTGGCCGGATTCTGGCTCGGCCAGTCCGAAGTGACGGCCGGACAGTATGCCAAAGTGATGCGCACCACGCCGCAGGGCGATCCGGAAGCCGCCGCCGCGAATCTCTCCTGGACCGATGCCGTGGCCTTTTGCGAGGCATTGACCGCCGCCGAACAGGCCGCCGGACGCCTGCCCGAAGGACTGGTCTATCGCCTGCCCTACGAGGTGGAGTGGGAGTTCGCCGCGTCGTCCGGTCCCATCCGCTTTCGCCGACCGAACCCGCATCCCGCCGCCACCTGGGCGACCCGGCTGGTCTCGGTGGACAGCAATGACAGATCAGCTTCCACCGGTCCCGGAGCCAACGATCTGGTGGCCATGACGGCGGGGGTGAAAGAGTGGTGTCTCGACGCCTATCAACCCTCGCCGGCCGAAACGGGAGCGCCGACTCCGCCGCCGGGAGCGAAGGTGGTGCGGGGCGGTCTGACCGGGCCCGACCTGGAGCGGGCCTCGATGCGTTTCGGTATCTACACCGAGATGGACCGGCTGCCCTTTGTGGGTTTTCGCGTGGCTCTGGGGTCGCCCACCATCCAGCAGACCGGGCTCGCGCCGCCCACGCCGCCGCTCGAGGATGGCAAGATCCTGACGCGGGAGGAGCTGTTCCAGAATTCGCCCTACGCCGACTGGGGCAGCCACAACCATTCGCTCATTCTCAAGAAAGCTCAGAAAGCATTCAAGGAACTCTCGCTATATGACACGACCGTGGACGGGGCGAGCGGTCCCTCGACGCAGAAGGCGATCAACCAGTATCAGGCCAACAACCGCCTACCCATCTCTGGTCAGCTGGACGAGGCGACCCTGAAGGCTTTGCAACTGATGGACGAAACCAAGCAGAAAGCGCCGCCGAGCGGTCCGTGGTGGGAGACCCGCCCCAGCTACCCGCGCGAGGGCGATCCCGAGCCGCCCAAGAGTGAATACCACTACATGGGCCGGATCAAGTTGGCGAGCGACAGGAAGAAGGGCACGGTGAACCAGGCCGAGCTACGGAAATACGAGATCTACGAGAGGTGGGAGGAGAAGCAGTAGACTGGTGATTAGTGAAAAGCGGCACAGCGGCACAGTTTTTTGGGGAACCACTGACGGGCGCAGAAGAACGCTGATGTTTTTTTCGCGGTAGCGTGTGGACAGCGCCGCGCTGTATCCGCTCTCTCTCGACGCCCCTCCGGGGCTCCATTGGATGGAGCATGGGGTCCGGTGGTTCCGCTACGCTTCACTACCGGCTTCCGTCTGGTCGCCCCTCCGGGGCTTGATCGATGAGATGCTGGAGATGGTATCGCTGAGTGTGTCGGCTGGACGGGGCTTGGCGCGTGGAAAAGGAACGTATTGATCTCCCGCGGAAAAAAATCGATCCGGCCCGTCACCTTTTGCCGAGAAAACGTCACTCAGGTAATGAACCCATGTTCCCACCCCGCGACTACGCCTGGTTCCTGTGCCGCTGATCACTTATCACCATTCACTCATCCCGGGTTTTCATTGGCCATGGCTGGTGCACTTTGTTAAAAACTCACCGGTCCGACCTTGCTGTGTGCGGAAAATCGCGCGGCGGGTGATGCGGCATTTCGTTGCGGTTAACCCCACCCCCCTACCACTCTCATGAATGCCACTGCTTCTCGTGTCATCATCGGTGTTATCTGGCTGGCGTCGATTGGCGTCGCTTTCTTCATCGGCCGCCACAGCGGCAGTGATCATCCCCAATCCGGAATCTCGAAGCCACAGGTGACGACACTGGGCGGTTCGACTGCCCACGCTGATGGGAAATCGGCCACAAGTGGCACCGCTGTTGCCTCCGATTCGGAGAAGGCTTCCTCGGGGGAATCCAACGAAGAAACTTCCTCCGCTCGCCGCGCCTATGACGCCGTGGCGAATGCCAAGCGCGAACTGGGCTCCGGCGGCGCTTTCATGTTCAGCCCTTCCGCGATGTTTCGCGCTTTTGGCCCCTTGATGGAGTTGCCGCCCGAGGAAGTGAAGGCCGCTATCGCCGAGGTGGAGACCAGCGTCGATGATCTCCAGCAGAAGCAGATCTTCCTATCCCTGCTGCTCGGTCGATGGGCGGAAGAGAATCCCCGCGAAGCGCTCGCCTATGCGGAAAAACTGATCGAAGATTCCGGACCCGGCGCCAACCAGGCCACCTTTTCCGTGATCGGATCATGGGCCCAGCAGGATCCCGACGGGGCCTGGGAGTGGTATCTGAAAAAGCGGGACAGCGACGATCCAATCATGGGAGGCATGGGGAACGACATGCACCTCCACGTCATCTTTCGTGGCATGGCGAGCCGGGATGTGAACAAGGCGCTGCAGCGACTGGGGCAGATCGACGACGACCAGAGCATGCGCCAGGCCGCCTTTGGACTCACCAGCGCCGCGGCCGGCGATCCGACCACGCGAGACCGCGTCCTCGCGCAATCGGCCAACATGGAGCCCGAACTACAGGACATGATCCGACAGGGAGTCCTCTCCCAGTGGGCGCCGACCGACATTGAGGGCGCCATGAACTGGATGCGAAAGCTGCCCGCCGAGGAACGGGACAAACTGGCCACTGCCACCGGCTACTCCCTGATCTTTGCCAATCCGAAAAAAGGCGCGGAATTCCTGATGGAGGATGCCACGCCGGAGAATCTCTCCCAACGCTACCAGACCATCATGAACTCCTGGGCGAACCGCGACGTCAATGCCGCCGGCGAATGGCTGAACGCCCAGCCCCCGAGCCCCGCCCAGGACAGCGCCCGAAGTAATTTCGCCTCCGTGGTGTCGCGCCGCGATCCCGATTCCGGCATGGAATGGGCCAAGACGATCACCAACGAGGACGTGCGTTTCTCCGCCATCCGCAATGTCTACCTGCAGTGGCAAAAAAAGGACGATGCCGCCGCCGGCGCCGCCCTGCTCAACACCGGTCTACCCGACGAAAAGATCGAGGAAATTCTGAAGATTGCCGAAACGAACAAGAAGAAGCCCGGGCCGCAGGCTACGATGGTGAGGTAGGGCGATCCAGGGTTCAAAATTCCCAGCCCGGAGGGACACCAAGAAGGTAAGCCGGTGGTGAAGCACAGCGGAACCACCGGAACCAGGACACTCACCCCAACGGAGCCCTGGAGGAGCGTGCAGAAACCCCACATCGACGGCCCCACCCCGCCGCCCTACTCTACCTACTCTACAATGAAAGCCTCGACGCGCGGCGGGAGGCGATGGAGCGCTGCACGTCTTCGGCGCCCCAGTCGATCAACACGTCCCCGGCCTTGAGTTCGCCGCGCTCCTGGAAATTGATGGTGAAGCCCATGGGCCGCCACAGGTCCAGCATCTCTCGCTCAATCTGACGGTAGCTCCGACCGCGCAGCAGGTGACGATCCCGGGCCAGCGGCTCGGGCACGCCGCTGAGGACGTCCTCCAGGTAGCAACGGAAGTGCTGTCCGTCCGGGTGATCGCGATGAAAGAAATAATCGATCAACAGCAACGAGGCATTGTACTGAAGGATGCCGGCGGGTTCGCGCGAATCCACGATGGCATTCCACTCCGGGTTGTCGCGATTCATCAGCGTTTCGAGATGGACGAGATTCATGCGCCGGTCTTTGACGATGCGATCGCCGAGCAGATCCTTGTTGATGTGGTGACGGATGGCCACGTGGGTATTGCCGAAATGATAAGCCCCGGGGGCGAACTGGGTGGCGGCCATGTATTCGGCGATGCCCTCGGGCACCCACGAGGGCACGCCCAGATACATCAGGGCGGCCATGGACTGGTGGGTGACCTCGTGAACGATCACCCCGTAGCGCTGCGCCTTTTCCGGTTTGTCGAACTCGAACACGACCAGCTGGCGATCCGGCTCGATGAGGAATTCGGCATAGATGTGAACGATGCCGGTGGCCCCGTCCCAGTATCCGGCGCAGGTGGGTGGCACGTCGGGATCGACATTCTCGATCACGATTTTCCGAAGCTCTCCCTCGCGGCGCCCCCAGTTCACCGGCAGCGGCAGGGGCAGGGCGTTCAGCGCGCCATCGACGGCTTCGCAGATGAGGGTGATGGACCGGAGGGACTCACGGTTGATGCCGGCATCGTTGGTGATGTCGAAGTGGGTGGTCAGCCAGCGGTTGGTATTGGCGATGCGGTTTAGCGTTCCCGCATTCCCGGCCCGCCACTGGTCCGGCCATCGGTGGGATTTCAGGAGAATCGGCAGCCCGACGGCGCCATCCACGCCTTTTTTCTCGATCTGGGACCGTATCCACTCCTGGTCATCGGTCCCCAGATCGCTGAGGGGGACCTGCCCGACGCCCTGCGCCTGGGTGAGCCGGAACTGGGCATTCGCGGAATCGGCGAACAACAGGACGGCCTCCGTCTGGCTCCCGTCCGAGAAGGTCCAGGTGCGGTTGCGGGCGCGGCTCTGCGCCTTCTTGATTTCCAAATACTCCTGCGGCACGGCAAACTGTCCACTCCCAGGCCAATGAGCGGCGATCTGTTGCCGCCAATTCCCTGGCAGCGCCTCGAGAAGCGACCAATCCAGGTGCAAACGACCCGAATAGACCGCGTAAGCGGCATAGAGAGTAAGGGCAATACCGGCGATGCCGAAGCGGCGCAATTTCATAACCAGGTTAATTATGTCTGTTATGAAAATTATAACAAATAATTTCTTCCTTGGAAGGGCATTTTCGGCTTTGGAGAATGGGATCACCCAGGGATGGGGCTGTGGCGGGCGTGCTCTCGGGAGCCGTCGCGGCTGAACGACGTGCGGGTTGGGATGGACGAGAGCGTGGGGTGGCCAGGGAGGTCCCTCGATTCCCCCGCTCCACGATTTCGCGCCAAAAGAACTCAACGCAAACGAGCCAAGGTGTAGCGGAATTCGTGAGAATTCCGGCCGTTGCCTCCGATTTCGGAATTCTCACGAATTCCGCTA
>JAGRPB010000105.1 GCA_020439945.1 Verrucomicrobiia bacterium | reverse complement strand
ATTGGCGAAGCCCCGGATTGACTGGCCGCGGTTGGCACTGAGCGCCGGAGTTTCTTTGGGGCTGGCTGGGTTGGTCATTTTTGGACTCAATGGCGTCCTGATCGGTGAGCCGGCTTATCAGAACTACCAGAACTTGTCTCGTTGTCATTTGCGTCCTACTTGTGGTCCACCCGAGTTTCCGGAAATTGAAGTGATCGACTGGACCAGCTTTCGAACAGAATGCCCGATTCACGGAACCCGGCTGGTCCACTCGAGAAAGCGTCTTGCCGCGGGAAGAAACACCCAACCAAAGGTGCCTTCCGAGGTGGCCAAAAAACAATTTCCGTTTGCCACTCCCACCTTTAATCCCGAGCCCAAGATCAGTTACTGCGGAGCGACCGTGATCCTGCTTTTCTCCCGATGCGCTGAATGCGTCGCCGCCCGGGAAGCTTGGTTGCACGAACATCCTCCGAAATCCGGCTCACGGGGAATCGATCTCAGAGACCTCGCTATTCCTCTGGACGCGCCAGTCTCGGATTCCCCGCACGTTCTGCCGGAGGCCCTGATCGATCCGTTCCTGCCAACACCGTAGAACGGGTCTCCAGGCCCGTTCCTAGAAGCGGCCGGCGTTCGTGCCCCGAAGAACGGGCCTGAAGACCCGTTCTACTCAGGCTTGGCTCTCCCATTGGGTTGGGGAGGTTTCGCAGGCGTTGAGAATGCCGGCGGCCTTGTGAAGCGTTTCCTCATACTCGGCCTCGGGAACGGAGTCGGCGACGATGCCGGCGCCGGTGTGGAAATGGATCTCGTCATTCTCGATGATCGCGGTGCGGATGGCGATGTTGAAACGGCTTTCGCCATCGAACCCGAACATGCCGATGGTGCCGGTGTAAAGACCGCGAGGCTCGGATTCGAGTTCGTCGATGATCTCGCGGGCGCGCTTCTTCGGGGCGCCGGTGATGGAACCGCCGGGAAAACACGCGGCCAAGGCTTCGACGTGATCGATCCCGGGACGGAGGCGGCCTTCCACGGTCGACACGAGGTGGAATACCTGGGCGTAACGCTCCAGCTTGAGAAGGTCGGTGGCCTGCACGCTCCCGTATTCACAGATCTGCCCGAGGTCGTTCCGCTCCAGGTCGGTGATCATGATCAACTCGGCAATTTCCTTGGGCGACGTCAGCAGATCGTAGGCGGATTTCTCGTCGCGAGCCGGATCGCGAAAGCGAGGCCGGGTGCCCTTGATGGGCCGGGTGCGGATGGCATTGCCGCTGATCTCGAGGAAAAGCTCGGGCGATGAAGACAGCACCCTCCTCCCTCCACCAAGGTCGAGGAAAGCGGCAAAAGGCGCCGGCGAGGATTCGCGAAGCGATTCGTAGAGGGAAAAGGCTTGAGCATCGGTAGCATTCGGCAGCAGGGCGCGAAACCGATGCGAGAGATTCACCTGATAGATGTCACCCGCCGCAATGTATTCCTGAGCCCGTCGAACCGAGTCGAGAAAAGATTCACGGGAAGTTCCGGTGGCAAATGAGAGGGTTTCAGCCGGAATCGAATCGGAAAAGGAGCCCGGCTCTCGAAGGCGCTCGCTGAGTCGCCCGCATTCCAGCCAGGATTCCCGGCGATGATCGTAGATGAGCACCTCGGGATAGAGACCGAACTGAAACCCGCCGTCATAGGCGATCGCCCCGATGGCGCCTCCGGCGGGAAAACCGAGGTCGAGCGCGGGACCGTCCCCCGATCGATAGCGATCGAGAGCGCGACGAAGGCGCTCGCGATCCGCCCCGGAGAAAAAATCGCCGCTCACCCGTTCGACCGGTTCCGCCGCGACAAGGGAAAAGCGGGCATCGCGCCGGAAGGCCTCGTTTTCGGCAACGGAGGAATCCAGGAAAACCAGGCCGGGCAGATGGGAGAGCCCGCGCGCGACTTCGACCGGCGACAGGGACAAGTCGCGGGATCGCAGACCGAACGCCGAATTCGCACGCTGGAGAGACGAAGGATCCATCGTTTTCGCGCCTATACTGCGGCAGATTGCGCCGGGCGCAAGGCGGCCGGGCGAGATTGACAGTGACTCGGTTGGTCCGTACCGTTTCGTTTTCCCGAAAAGTCCTTTCAGTTCAGGCGTTTTCATGGCGAAAGACACCTTCCATGCCCGGCCGGATGCCGGAAAAACCTTTACCGTCGCGATGTGGTTGCTCGGCATGGCCGCTGCCGCCCAGGTGCTGGCGGTGGGTTGGGCCGTGGTGACTCGACCCTCCCCGGAAGACACCGGTCTCGCCGCCACGAGCCAACCGGACGCGTCGGTTCCCGCGGAATTGGATCTGTCCGGCACCAACGCCGCTCCCGCCGGCGGCACGTTTCCGGACAATGCGCTGGCTCCCACGTCCGCCACGGTCACCGATCCGCCGGCGAGTCTCCCCGTGCTTCCACCGATGCCGCAGTTGATCGATCCGGACGAGGCGCCACCACCGCGTTCGTCCAAGAGCAACGCCACGATCGCCGCCGGAGGAACGACGGAAACCACGAGCGATCCGGCCATCATGACGGGCCCCACTCCCGCGGTCACGGGCGAAAACCTGCTGCCCACCCCGCGATTCACCGGCCCCGAGACGCCCGCCCCGCTCTCCACCGTACTCTCCCAGGCCGCGCTGCAGAGTCCTCCCGCCCTGGTCGTCGACGATCCCGCGGTGGGTCGCCTGATCGAAACCGGCGCCGAGCGACGCGCCAGCGGCGACATGCAGGGCGCGCTCGACAGCCTGCGACAGGCCGAAGCCATTCTGCCGGAGCATCCCCGTGTTCTCGCCGAGATCGCGGCGACCTATGGCGAAATGGGCATCGTTCCCCGCTCTTCGCTCTATTGGGAAAAGGTGCAGGGACTGGGCCCGGAAAATGCCGGACCATGGTTCGATATCGCCGTGGGCGAGCTGACCGGTTCCCGTGGCGGCGCGACCAAGGCGCCCTCGATTCTCCGACTCGGACGCGTCACGGCCGCGCATGACAAGACCGTGACGGAGGGAGAAAAAGTGGTGCTCAGCGTCATCGTGGAGGCGGATCCCGCCGCGCGCCCCAACGCGAAGGAGATGGCGATGCTGGTCTATTTTTACGATCTCGTGGATGGCGAAAATTCCGAAGCATCTACGGCGGACACTTCCCAGGAGTTTCCCACCCCTCCCTACGACTGGATCGACAACGGCAGGGAAACCATCGAAGTGACCTATTTTCAGCCGCCTTTTACCGAGGAACAAAAGCGCGAGCTTGGCGAACGGAAATACTATGGTTACATCATCGAGCTTTACTATCGGGATGAATTGCAGGATACCACCGCTTTTCCGCCCGAACTGAACAGTCTCGATCCCAACGCTCCGCCATCGCCCCTCACCGAACCACCCATCGGTCCCGACAATTCCCTGTTCCCCACCGCTCCCTCCGTTTCCGAATGAGCCAATCGCCGAACGTTTTACTGCTCGATTCTTCAGACTCCGATCGTGACACGCTCCACGCCATCCTGGCGTCCGTCATGACCGACACGGGGAACATTCACCAGGCCGCCACGGTCGAGGGTGCCCGGGAGATCGCCGCCAAGCTCACCGATCTCGTGGCCTTCGTGGCGGGAGTGCCCAAGGAGAACGGCGACGCGGTTTTCGACCTCCGCGACGAGTTGACGGAAAAATTTCCCGGCGTCTCGGTGGCCTACTGCGGCGCGGACGACATGACTCCCTATTTCGAGCGGGTTGATCCGGCCGAAATGCTGTTTCAAAAACCGGTCGACGACGAGGTGTTGCGGACATGGATCGCCGAACAACTCGGGACCGGCCCGGGGGAGTCCGACGCCGCCGCCGGAGATAAGGAACAAACGGTGCCGATCGATTTGGCGAACAATTCGGGTCCGGCGGGAGAAATGCTTCCCGAAGGCTTGCTGCCGCTCGGCACCCAGCTCGGCGACTACCGTCTCCTCACCGTCATTCAGCACGACGACGATCTGGCCCTCTACGAGGCGGAACAGACTTCGATCGGCCGCAAGGTGGCGCTGAAGACGCTCTTTCGCCGCCATCGCACCGACCCGAACTGGGTGGGCACTTTCGCCCACGAAGCCCGGGCTCGCGCGCTGGTGTCGCATCCGAACATTTCCCTGGTCTACGAGGCCGATCAGAATCGCGGGGTCACCTTCTACACCCTGGAATTGATCGCGGGCCATACCCTAGCCCAACTGGCCGCGGCGGGGGAATCGGTGGATGAGCCGACCCTGTGGCGGCTGCTCAAGGTATCGGCCGACGTGCTGCGCTACCTGAGGACCGGGGCGATGGAATTTCGTCCCCTGTCTGCCGAGACCATTTTCCTGGTGGGCGACAATCAGCCGCGAATCGCGAATCCGGTGAAACCCGGCATCGGCGTACCGGACGACGACGGTTCGCAGATGGTGCTCCTTTCCCAGGCGTTCAAGCCGTTTCTGCGACCGGGTGCCCGCGCCGACAAGCGCCTGGTGAATTTGCTGGAACGCATGGAAAACCAGGGTCGGGTCGACAGCATCAAGGACGAGGAAGTGCTCGGCCGGGCGATCCGCCGTCTCGAGGAAGAGGCACTGGAACCGGAACCCGCGGAGACGATCGAAAAGCGCAACAACCGCGGCGCCATCATCTCCGGGGTCACCATCGGCGGCCTCATCGTGGCGGGTCTGTTGATGTGGTATTTTCTCGTGGGAAATCGCCCCGAGGCCAGGACTTTCGAAAACATGATCCGGATTCCGGAGGGACCGTTCGTTTACCAGAACGGCGAATCGATCGACCTGCCCGCTTTCTGGATCGATGAATACGAGGTCACCATCGATCAGTACGCGAAATTCCTCGCCGCCATTGCTGCCGATCCTTCCCTCCTGAAAGCGATCAATCACCCGGATCAACCGGAATCAAAAACCACTCATAAGCCTCCGCATTGGGACGAAATGTATGCGGCGGCGGTGCGCGGCGGACGCTACAAGGGCGCCGACATCGATCCCAACTGTCCGGTGACGAATGTCGACTGGTGGGACGCCTACGCCTACGCCCGCTGGCGGGGGAATCGGCTGCCTACCGAGCAGGAATGGGAAAAGGCCGCCCGCGGACTGGAGGGCAACCTCTATCCGTGGGGCAATGAACTGGACACCAAGTTGTTCAATTCCGGTGCCGATCAGTCGGCCGACGCGGACGGCAATGTCGATGGCTATCGCTACTGGTCGCCGGTCGACGCGGTGACCACCGATGAGAGTCGCTACGGCGTTCGGGACCTGGCGGGCAACGTCAGTGAATGGACCGCCACCTGGGATAGCCATCCCGACTATCCCGACAAGCGCGTGCCGATGAAGCGGGGCGCCTCATTCGCCAATCAGGAAAACTTCGAGATGACGGTCCGTCGTTCCGCCAACACCGCCGACGATGCGAACCTTTCCACGGGTTTCCGCACCGCGCGCAGTGAGCCGCCCCTGCCCGTCGGCAGCCCTCCCCAGACGCCTTCGGCACCGGAGACAGTGGAAGGGGTTGCGCCGGCGGCGAAGTCGACGGACGCTGAGTCCATGCCGGCCGAAACCGGTGCCGAAACCGCCGAGAAAAAAGACGCCTCGACTGAGAGCGAAGCGCCATCCCCGAAGACCGATTCATGAAATCCCCGACCTCCCGTGTCGACACCATCGCGCCGTGGTTGACCACCGTCGCCACGCTGGCCCTGTTGGTGTTCTCCGGCGCCACCGCCCGCGCCCAGCTGGACATCGGGTTGGAACTCGACAAAAAAACCTTCATGACTCACGAGCCCGTCACCGGCGTGCTCACCATGGTGAACCGTGCCGGTCGCGAGATCGTGTTGGACGGCCCGCCCAGCGGCACGCCCTGGCTGGATTTCAGCGTGGTCGACGGAAAGCAGCGTCTCATCACTCCCGTTCAGGGGCTCCAGAATCCCAAGCCCTTCATCCTGCCCAACGGAGAACCGCATCGCATCAAGGTGATGGTGAATCACTCCTACCCGATGAGCGAATCCGGCCTCTACCGGATCAAGGTCCGCGTCTACTTTCCGCCACTGCAGCGCTACTTCGAGACCCGGGTGCAAACCGTGAATATCGTCGACGGCCAGGTGATGTGGGGACCCCAGACCTTCGGCGTCCCGTCCGGCTTCCCGGGTGCCGGTACCTACCGCGACTACACCCTGATGACGTTTTTCGAGGGCGCGCAGAAACGCTCGATCTACTTCCGACTCTCCCAGCATGACACCGGGCAGGTGCTCGCGACCTACACGCTGGGCGAATTCATGCAGGTACGGCCTCCGCAGCACGCCATCGACAACGAGAGCAAGCTGCACGTGCTCCACATGGCGGCGCCCCATCAGTATTTCTATTCGGTGATCGATCCGAGCGGGAAAGCGGAGCAGAAGGCTTTTCGCGAAAAAGGTCTCGACCGACCCGAGTTGATCACCAACCAGCAGACCGGCGAAGTCGCCGTGCGGGGCGGTGTCAGCGAAGAAGAAATGCAGACACCCTACGAGGAACGCGAGTTCCACAAGCTTTCCGAGCGGCCTCCGGGAATGCCGATCTATTGAGGCAGGGCGAGTGATTTCTCATCACGCGCCGGGCGCTGAGTTCTCGCCATCCTGAGAGCCAGGCTCGGAGGATCCGCACTGGCGCGGAGGGGCTCCAAGGCACACGGCGACAGTGAGCTTAGCGACCGCTGGAACCAGTTTTTTCGCTTCCACGGCGCTTCAGTCTTGAAAATTTTTAAAATATGCTGATAATTATAGAATAATTTATTTCTCGAATTATTGGAGAGGTTACAGGAGGATCCCATGCAGACAACCCATCATTGCCGCCGTTGGAAAGGCCGATTTTTTTGGCTCAGCCTGAGCCTTCTGCTGCTGGTCGTGACTTCCACAGCGTCCGCCTTCAACACCATCGTCATCGATCCCGGACACGGGAAACAGGACCTGGGTGCCAGCGATTCCCTCGTCTACGAAAAGCACATCAATCTCGATGTCTCCCGCCGCCTCGAGCGGACCCTGCGCAGCATGGGATTTCGCACCGTGATGACCCGCTCCGACGACACTTTCATCCCGCTCGACAACCGCGCCGCTCTCGCCAACCGCTATCGCGACTCCATCTTCGTCAGCGTCCATTTCAATTCGAGCTACAAGAACAAGGTCAGCGGCATCGAGACCTACTACCACAGCTCGGAGAGCAAGCTCTTCGCCGATCTCGTTCACGGCGAACTGATCCGGAATATCGGCGCCGTCGATCGCGGCGTGAAAACGGCGAACTTCGTCGTCATCAAGAAAACACAGCACCCCGCCATCCTGGTGGAAGGCGGATTCATCAGCAACGATCGCGAACGAAGCGCCATGACCGATCCCCGCTACCGGCAGGCCGTGGCCGACAGCATCGCGCGGGGCATCGTTGCCTACCTCCAGATGACTCGCGGTCGCTGATCGGGCCGATCACCGGCCTCCGACCACGACTCCCGGATTGCGTTCTCTCGCGTCCGCTGCTTTGATCAGTCCATCTCATCGGACGATTCCGATGGCGATATCGACCTGAGAAATGGACTGGTATTACGCGATCAACGATCAGAAATACGGCCCCGCCGACCGGGCCCAACTCGTCGATCTCGGGCGAAAGGGTACCATTCTCGCCGATGATCTCGTGTGGCATGAAGGAATGGGCGAGTGGCGTCCCTTTCGACAGGTCGCCGGAGAGATCTACCGTCCGTCGGCGGAGGAAACGGTCGCTGAGGGGGAGATTTCACCCGATCCCGTGGAAACCGCCGTCTGCGCCCACTCCTCCAAGGTGCTTCCCAAGAGCGAACTCATGCCCTACGGCGAAAGTTGGATCGATCCCGATCACAAGGACGCTTTTCTCCAGAAACTTCGCGAAACCGGCGGCGTCATTCGCAAGCCTTCAGAACCCGAGGACATCGCCGGCCTGAAACCGGTCGGTTTCTGGTGGCGCGTGCTCGCCTATCTGATCGACGGTCTGGTCGTCTATCTGCCCTCCATGATTTGCATGATCCCCTTCATCGTGCTGACGATCTCCGGCGGGACCGCGCAGCCGGATCCCGAGAATCCCTTCGGCGGCTGGACCGCCGCCATGGGGATCAGCTATGCCTTGGGCGTGCTCGGCATGCTGATTCTGATCGGAGGCTATCATTCCTGGATGCTGGTCAAAAAGCGCGCCACCCTGGGCAAGATGGCGATCGGTGCCGTGGTCGTGCGACCGGATGGGACGGGGCTGACGCTCGGCCGATCGATTTGCCGCTGGCTCAGCTGGGCATTGCTCAACTATTTCATCTGGATGGCCTGCACCCTCTTTGGAGCCTTCCTCGGTTTCGCCCTGATGGGAGGGATCGCCGCCACCACGGAAGACAATCCGGGCGCCATGGCCGGAGGCTTCTTTCTTGTCATGCTGTTCCAACTGCTGGGAGCCCTGCTCGGAGCCTTCCCCTACTGGATGGCCGCCTTCGACAAAGAGAAAAGGGCGCTTCACGATCGCATCTGCTCCACCCGCGTCGTGAAAAAGTTCGCCTGACGGATGAAGAATGGCCAACCTTCCTGTCTTCGAAACCGTGCCCTCCACCACCGTCACCTGCCCCAAGTGCCTTCGCGACATCGAGCCACCCCTCGACGCGGGCGCTCATGCCGTCGACGCCACCTGCCTGCACTGCCGCACGGAACTGGTCCTCGAAACTTTCCCACGACTGACCGCCGCAGATTCCCTCCCTCTCTCTTCGGGTCTCGGCCACCATGCGCAGGAGGGCGAGGCGGTCTGCCACTTCTATCCCGAGCTTCAGGCCGAAACCGTCTGCGAAGAATGCGGCTGTTTCCTCTCCCGGAAAGCCGCCGTCGAATGGGGAGAGCGCACCCTGTGCATGCCATGCCTCCACCAACTCCGGGAAACGAAAAGCGATGACGCCTTTTCCGCAAAGCGTTCCCTGCATGACAATGTCGCCCTCGCCCTCGTCGTCTTCCTGCTCCCGCTCAGCCTGTTCACCGGTCCCCTGGCCATTTTCCAGCTGATCCGCCATCGTCGCACCCCGGGGAGCCTGATCCCGAGGAGCCGATTCCGCTGGTGGCTCGCTCTGACCGTCGCCATCGCCGCGACCGCCGGTTGGTTGATTCTGATCATTCTCTGGATCGTCATGATCATTGAGGCCGCCGCCAACTGAGCGATCCACCCGATTCTCCCACCTCTCATGCGCATTTACGGCATCGGCATCGACATCGTGGAAACCGAACGCATCGCCGATTCGATCGAGCGATTCGGCGAGCGATTCCTCGCCCGTGTTTTCACCGACGCCGAGCGCGCCTACTGCGATCGCATGAAA
The DNA here is from genome assembly GCA_020439945.1 of Verrucomicrobiia bacterium. Lineage (GTDB taxonomy): Bacteria > Verrucomicrobiota > Verrucomicrobiia > Verrucomicrobiales > DEV007 > JAEUHH01. Next base: position 10,251 of record JAGRPB010000105.1, on the reverse strand, counting down.
GTCCCCGCCCGCCACTACGCCGCCCGCTTCGCCGGGAAGGAGGCCGTGGCAAAAACTTTCGGCACCGGCATCGGCGCCGCCGTCGGCTGGAACGAGATCGAAATCCTCCGCGAAGAACACGGCGAGCCCTATGTCATTCTCCACGGCGAAGGCAAGAAAACCGCGGCGCGTCTCGGCATCACCCGCATCCTGATCAGCCTGAGTCACGCCGATCACTACGCCGTCGCCCAAGCCGTCGCCGAGTCGGAATCCGACACGACCAGCGGACGCGGAACTCGCTTCGACTCAACAGGGTCTGCTCTGTGACCTGACCCTGTCAGGGCGGAGTTTTCCGCGAAACAGACAGCGGCGACCGATTCGCTTTCGGCAAATGCGGGCATTTTGCAATAAATTTGAGAAAATTCCGAATTTTGAGATTTGATCGTGGATTTTCTTCCGTTACTCTAGGTTGAAAACGCCCTAGTCTTTCTCGGATCAGGAACCCGTCGTCTCATGCCTTATTCAGGCTTTCTCAGAATCGCTGTTGGAGCTGCGATTTCATTTTGCTGGCTCGCGCATGCCCGCGCGCAGCAGGCCCCTTCCTATCAATACAGCGTTCGCTACAATCCGTTCGAGTTTATCAACAACGCGGGTAGGCTGGCCGAAGCCAGCATCCAGAGCGCGAACCCCGGCAAGATCCTCGTTTCCTACACCACCGGGGAAATCGTTCCAAACTCCAATCCTCCGTTTGGACGGGAAGAGTCGATCGAGATTTCCCGGCACCCGCTATTCACCCGGGTCATTGACAAGGCCTACGCCGGAAATGGCGACATCCTGATCCTGGTCTACAACACCAACGACAACATTGTGACGGGGATGGGCGTGGGGGTGATTTCCGGCACGGAACTGAAAGTATTCACCGAAGGAGAGCGGCTGGAACCTTTTGACATCAATGACTCGGGCCTGATGTGCGGCAGGACCTACTACGCCTATGGGCATCCGCAGGGCACCCATCCCTATGGAACCTCGGTGCCGGTATTGATTTCCCGAACCGGCACCGTCAGCACCATCCCCTACCCGGATCCCGCCCTGCATTGGGGATACTACTGGAACGACGAGGAGAGCTACAACGAAGACAACGAAGGCGTCGCCGTGGCCGTCAACTCGTCCGGGACGGTGGTCTGCACCGGCACGAGGCACAAGGACTTCGCGGATCAGGAGGAGTTTTCCTTCATTTCCAGCGGCGGGACCACCATCGCCACCAATCTTCCTCCCGGCGCCACGGACATCAACGATAACGGCGAGGTGGTCGGCAAAAACGGGGGAGTTTTCTGGCACTACACCCCGGGATCGGGCACCGAACAGGTCTACATCAATTCCAGCTTCTACGAATCGAAGGCGAAGATCAGCAACGACGGCGTCATCACGATCACGGGATTCGGAGGGCCGCCGATCATCATCAAAGGCGGAACCGTCTACAGCTTGCCCGACTTGGTATCGATCCCGAACAACGAGTTCGAAATCGACCTGGTCTGGGACATGAACGATCTCGGCCAGATCGCTGTCCGCACACGGGAGGTCGCGATTTCGCCCTTTCTCTATAGCACCCGCATCCTTTCCCCGGAAAAGCCGAAGGCCGTCGTCAACTCCATCGATGACGATCCCCTCAGCGCCAACGCTACGGGATCTGAAACGGGCCAGTTCCTCTCCGACGGAACCACTCCCGAATGCACCCTGCGTTCCGCGATCGAAGCCGCTGTCCTCGGCCGCGTCCAGAACATCGAATTCGACATTCCCGGCGGCGGAATTCCGGTCATCTCTCCCCAGACCAACCTCCCCGAAGTGAATGCCCGGATCAAGATCGACGGCACCACCCAGGACGGCGGCTGGGTCGAACTCCGAGGAAACGCCAACCTCGATCACGGGCTCTCCCTGACCGGAGGTTCCTGCGAAGTCAGTGGCTTCGTCATCGATGGCTTTTCAAAAAACAACGCGGCCTCCATCAAGATTTCGGGAGCGGGAGACAACAAGATCCACGGCAACCTGATCGGGCTCGATTCCAGCGGAGAAACTACCCAGGGAGATTTCTACGGCATCGTCATCGACGGTTCGCCCGGGAATGTGGTCGGGGGCGACGATCCGGACGAGCGCAACGTCATCTTCGGCACTGAAAGTTGTGTGGTGATCAAGGGAAACGGCGCCGACGAGAATATCGTGACCGGCAACTACATCGGTCTCACCCAATCCGGAAGCCAGTTGGCTTCGGGGATCACCATGGATATTTCCGGGGGAAACGGCAATCGAATTGGCGGTGACACCGAGCAGGAAGGCAATATCATCGGCCTTCAGGATGGGGGTGTCGGTATTTTCGCCGTCACCAATGCCCCCATGAACGGGCTCGAGATTGTCGGTAACCGGATCGGTTTGAATCTCGACGGTCTGACATCGGTCGGCGGCTCGATCGGAATGTCCGTGGGGGGCACTTCGAGTGATTCGTTGCTCGGTGTCGAAATCCGGAACAACCAGGTCGCCGGCGTCCATACGGGTATCTGGGTGGAACGATGCCCGGACGGAATTATCGACGGCAACACGGTTGGATTTGCCTTCGACGAATCCGGAAACCTTCCCGCGGGAATCGCTCCATCCGATTTGTTTCAGGGCATTCGACTGGACAAGTGCCCGGATGCGGAGGTCACCAACAATCGCGTCGGAGGTCATGAGTGGGATATCCTGGCCGCGGGTGACGTAAGATATTCCATCGTCGCCGGGTCAAACGGCAAGGTCTCTGTCGATTTCGGGGTTCCGTTGGAAGCGAGTCAGACCCCCTATGATACCGTCCTCTCAGAGGGGCTCCTGATCGAAGGAAACGAGGTGGGGACGCTGAACAAAGTCGTCCCGCCCAACACCAAACAGAAGAACGGCATCTCCGTCTTCTACCATGTCGGAGGCGCCGAGATCCGCGACAACATGGTGGTGGCTCACAGCAATCGGGAGATCTACGTGGAACTGGGGAAGGATCACATCATCGAAGGAAACGAGGTGGGAGTTCTCAACGGGGCGGCTGCCGGCTCAAAGTATGGAATCTCGGTTCTGCACGCCAAGAACGTCCAGATTGGTTCGGTGTCGAACCCCAACAAGGTCGGCTTCAACGAACTGGGTGGCGTGCTCATCTATGGCGACTCCGACGGGGCCGTCGTCAAAGGCAATCTCCTCGGCGTCCCGGTCGGTTTTGGAGATCCCCAGCCAAACGCCAATGGCATCGCCATCTTCGGATTTGAGGATGAAGTTCCCGACGATGTGTTGATCGAAGTCAATGAAATCGGCGGGGCGGTGGGTCGTGGAATCCTGCTCAGCCGATGTGGGGCGACCACGATTCGAGAAAACTGGATCGGCGTAGCCCGAAGCGGACACGAACTCCCGAACCGGATTGGCATCGAAGTGGAATCCACACCCACCACCATCCTGCGCAACACCATTTCGGCGAATCTGGAAGATGGCATCCTCATCGCTTCGCACGACGAAGACTCCAAGGTTCTCATCGAATCCAATGCGATCTATGGCAACGGAACGACGGACGATTCCCGGGACGGAGGAATCCGCTACGCCACCGATCCCATCCCGGGTCCGCCGATCCTGATTTCGCTCCAGAGTACCAAACCCGTGAACGGGAAATTCGTATTCTTCTTCATCCTTCCCAACCTGGGAATCAATGAAACCGTGGACATCGAAGTTTTCGGAAACGCTTCTGACGACGAAGACCCGCAGGGCCGGTATCCCCTCGTGAGAAAACCGGTATTTGGCGGGGAAGCCGGCATTGTGAAATACGAAGCCACCGCGGACGAAATCTCGGGACGCACGTTCAATTTCCGCACGACCGTCACGATCGGGGGAGCAACCAGCCAGTTTTCGACCCAGACCGCGACCCTTACCTTCACTCCCCCGAAGCTGAAGTTTGGATCCGTCGACGCCGGCTCGGTCACTTTGTTCTGGGAAACGAATCCCCTCTTCCTTCCCCAGGTGAAATTCGGTCTCGACGAGGATTGGATGGACATCGAGGAACCCATCCAGCAATCCGGAGAAAACGATTTTGTCGAATATCCGTTCAGCAACAACCCGGCCCACTTTTTCCAATTGCGGATAAATGCGTTGGCAGTCCTGGACAGTATCCCCTGAGGCATTTCATGATCGAAACGAAGCCAGAAAAATCCGGAATCCAGGGCATCTCGCGGTTGGCGTTGGTCTTTGCCATCGGGATAACCGGTGCCCTCGGCGCGGAGGACACCGCTTCGGACATTCTGGGCATCATCAGGATTCCCTGTCTTGAAGGCTCCGACACGCTTGTCGGAATCCCTTTCGAGCGTTATACCGAGGCGAAAGGGTCACTCCTGACCGCGCCCAGGATCGCCGGAAACTCAGCCACGTTTCAGGCGGCTTCGCCCGATGGTGATTTTGCCATCTTTGGAACCGAAAATTTCTACCTGAGATGGGTCGGCGAGAGCGGTAGCGCCGGCGCTTGGCATCGCATTCTGTCCAACGCAGAAGATTCATTCACCATCGACCAGAACGGCAATGATCTCAGTTCGCTGGTCGCGGGAGATCCGTTCGAGATTGTCCCGTACTGGACGCTCAACACGCTCTTCGACCCGGCCACGCAATCCACGATTCATGTCTCGGCAGGCCCTCTCCCGACGTCCCGGAGCACCGAGGTGTTGATCACCGACCTGGTCGGAGAAGGAATTTCCCTGGCCCCCGATCGCTTGTTTTTTCTCACCGCCGACGGATGGCACGAAGCATCGAGCGGATTTCCGGCCGCAGGCGACGAACCCATCCAGCCGGGGCAGGTCATCGTGATCCGCCATCCCGCGGGGACGGGTGACACCTATTTTGTCGCCGAGCAACGGGTGCTGACGGGCGCCCATCGGCAGCCCCTCCGTACCAGCGTGCGGGGCTACCAGGACAATGTGATTTCTCTGATGCGACCGGCGACAGTCAAATTATCCGACCTGGATCTCTCCGATCAGATCTTCGTCGACAGCGCTTCCACGGCCGCAAACGATCGGGTCGACGAACTACTTCTCTTTGACAACGCCAGCCCCGCTTTCAACAAAGCACCGTTCAAATCATACTTCCGCATCGGCGGCACCTGGCATGAGGACGATGGAGCCTCCTATCCCGTCGCCGACGACGATGAGATCCCCATGGCCGCGGCCGTCGTCATTCGCAAAGCACCCACGTCCGACGGACGGACGTTGATCTGGATCGACTCTCCCGAATACTGATGAAGTCTTCGCGTCACGCACTTGGAACCCTTCGCCATCCGGCCGCCGCCGTCGGAGCGGCGCTGTGGGTAGTTTGGCTGCTCGCAAGTGCCACCACGCACGCTTCCGTCACCATCGAATTTGTTTTCGGCGAAATCCCCAACACCTCAGCCGGCGCCATCGGAGTGCTGGTGGCGGATCGCGACGGCAATGGCTTCACCGATCTCGCCAGTCCGGCCTCCGAGAATTCTCCCTTGGTCGCGGGTCAATTGATCCGGGGTTCCGACGACATCATCCTTGGTGTCGTCCGTGCCACGACATCGAGTGTTTGGAGCGGCAACACCGGCTTCGCCGAAACTTTCAGCGGCATCGACTACGCCGCACTCGGTGTGGAACCGGGCGATCCGCTCATCTTCTACTGGTTTCCCGGGATCGCCGGCGACCCCGGCTCGGTTTTCGCCGGCCAAGAATTCTTCAGTTTTCGCTCGGACACCATCGGAGCCAGCGGCGGCAACATCGCCTTCGCCGCCCCACCCGATGGCGGCGTCTATCGCATCAGCCACCTCTCGACCGCGCTCGGCGGAGATCTCGATCCCAACGATCTGCCGGCCAGCGGTGAGTCCGGCGGAGGATTTACACCCGATCACAGTGACTCGATCATCGCCCGCGACCTGCTCAAGCCCGGCGATCTGCCCCTGGCTCCGGGCGAGACATCAGTCGACTACTCGGAAGGTCTGGCGGGTAACTACTATGGTCTGATCCGTACCGACGACGCGGGAGATGACGACATTTTCCTCGCCGGCTCGCTCTCCGGACGCCTCGCTCACAATCGCCGGTCGGACAGCGGGATGGCCACGTTCTCATTCATCTACGAAGGATCAAGTTACCGCGTCAGAGGCGGATTGGAATCGAGCGGGCCGACGAGTTTCGATTTCGTCAAGCGCGATCCGACACAGACACCCATGCTGCTCACGGTTCAACCGGTCGCGACACCCTCCGGCCTCAAGATCGTCGGGATGCTCACCGGCGACGGGGGGTCCACCCGTCTAGACGCGTTCCGACGCACCTTTCACCCTCGCCTTAATCCGGCTCCACAAGCGGGACGCTACACCTTGGCACTTCCTCGGGATGAAAATGCGGATCATTCAATTGAACCCGGTGGCGACGGCATCGGTTACGGCAACCTGAGCGCGGCGGGAACCATGCGCACCCTCTTCGTTCTTGGCGACGGAACCCGAACCACGTCGACGCTGTTCCTGAGCCCGGACGGCGAGCTGATGTTTTATCAATCGGTCTATCGACGCGACGCCAGCGGCTGGATCGGGGGCACGCTGAGCTTCCGCGATGTCGCCGGCATCAGCGTCGCCGATGGACTGCTTCACTGGACCAAGGGCGCGGACACGCGAGAGAGTCTCTATCCGGACGGCTTCGATCTTCAGCAAACAGCGATCGCGGCGCCTTTCGAAACGCCCAACTCACGCAGCGGAGAGCGCATTCTCGCCGAGATTCCCGACGGAGAGAGTAATGCCTTCTTCAACCTGATCGGCGGAAACACGGCCCCGATCGGCGGTCAATCGCTGACTTGGGACGGACGCAATCGCATTTCCGCCGACAACACCGGTGCGGACGAGCGACTCATCGTTCGCGCCGCCGCCAACTCCGGACTTGTCAGCGGCTTCTATCGCAACCAAGCCACCGGACAAAATCTCCGCTTTTTCGGCATCGCCATGCAGAATCAGGGCCTCGTCGTCGGCAACTTCGTCGGCGATGGCGAATCGGGCGCGATCCTGATTGATGCCGCCGGATTCGCCACCTTGTTCGTGGAACGCTCCGCATCCGGCGCGTCCATTCTTCCCGACGGAACGGTGGACTTCGGCGCCGTCGGCATCGATGGCGGGTTCACCGAAATCGGAGTTCGCATTCGTAACGGAGGAACTGGCAATCTTTTTCTGAATTCACCGCCCTCGCTGGATCAATCCGCCGACAGCTTTGCTTTCACCGCTCAGGCGGGCGGCTTGATTCCCCCCGGTGAAAGCCAGGTCTTTCGAATTCGCTACGACCCCTCGGCCGCCGGAATCGAAAACGCTGCCGTGGCATTCACCACCAACGATGAAGCTCTCGGAACGTTCACCATCAACCTGGTCGGTCGCGGTGTCCCGGGCTCTCAAGGCGCTGGAGTTGAACCCATGAACGGCAGACCAGCAGACTCGGCTTTTGATCTCCTCTCGAATGCCAACTCTACCCAGGTCGACTACGACGCTGACAGCCAGACCGGCAACTACTCGGGCATCGTTCTCAACGACGCCGGCACGCCGGTTCCGTCCGGCTTCGCCTCGCTGCGCGTGACTCATGACCGTCGAACCGACACGGGTTCGGCCACGGGCGTGATTGAAATCGAGGGCAATCGTCTGCGTCTGCGTGGACCGTTCCTCCCCGACGGAACCTTTGACGGCACCCTGTTTGGTCGTGGCAGCGGCGACTATCAACTGACGATGCGCCTCGCACAAGTCGACGGCGCCGATACCACGACCGCGACCTCCGGTGGGCAATTTCACCTCGTGGGCGAAATCGAAAACCTGAACACCGGTGACACCTTCCACTTCGTCGCGACGCGATACAGTTGGCATCCTCGACTCAACGCCTCGCCCTACGCCGGCAACTACACGGTTCTGTTGCCGCACGATGACAATCTCGGTGCTGGTTTTCCGGGAGGCACGGGCGCTGGCACCCTGTCCAGCGCTACCTCGGGACTCGTTCGCCTGCTCGTTTACCTGCCCGATGATTCACGACTGGTCTGGTCCGGGCGCGTTGGCGACGATGGACAGATCAACGTTTACAAAACGCTCGACCGCGCCCGTCCAGATCCAAGCTTGATCGCTGGTATGCTGACGTTCCGGGATGTGCTCGACATCAGTGATCTCGATGGTGAATTCTTCTGGCACCGCAGTCCAAACTCCCGTTCCCCGGTCTTCGCGGAAGGTTTCGAATTTCGCCAACCGGTGATTGCCAGTCTTTACACCGCGCCCTCTCGTGGAGAGTTTGCCCTCCCGAATCTCATCGCGGCTTCTCCGAATGTCGAACTGGCCCTGACAGGGAACGGCGGGGACGAGTCTTTTTTCTGCGATTGGGATGATCGGAATCGCATCCTTTATACTCCGGAAGATCGTGAACTGGTTCGAGTCAATGTGAACGCCCGCTCCGGCCTCGTCACGGGTTTCTGGTTCGATCGCGGAAACACGAACACGCGACTCAATTTCTGCGGAGCCCTTTTCCAGAAACAGGAACTCGGAGCCGGTTTCTGGTATTTCCTCGACGGCCAAACCGGACTGATGACGCTGTCACCGTTCGACCGACCAGACTAAGAAGAAACTCCCCGCCGGAATCCTCGTTAAACAGGGTTTAGTCGGCGACCCAACCCTGTTGAATCAGCCTTTCGAGGCAATCTCTTCCTGCTCGGCCTTGGGAATGCGCGAGACACGATCGACGAGGTGTTTCGTCACGATGTTGCCTTGAGCACTGCGACCCTTGACGGCAAATTCGGCGAAGTTGAGATCGATCTGAACGTTGCGAAGGCGAAGCGCCGGCTTCAGATGGACTCGGACGATGATGTTCGATTCCTCCTCGTTCTCGTGCTCGCTCAGCCAGAGCACGCGGGTGCCCGGCGTGCCCTTGGTGAGGTCGTAGAGTTTTTCCCGGGTGACGCCGGAGACCTGGAAGCGCTTGGCCATGACCCGGCCGCCACGGCCATCGACGTAGATCATGTTGTAAACCTTCGGCTCTTCTTTCCGGAAAATGTTGACCAACAAGTTGTCCTTCCCGATGAACACCTTGTCGGCGATCTTCACGACCCGCATGTGCCCGTCCTTGGAGAAGGCGATGATGTCATCCATGCGCGAGCACTTGCAGACGGCCTCGTCGCGCTTCATGCCGTAGCCGGCGAAGCCTTCCTTGGCGTTCACGTAAAGGGTGTCGTTGGCGATGACGACTTCCTTGGCATCGACGCGATCAAAGGTGCTGAGTTCGGTCCGGCGGGGATGGTCCTTCCCGAACTTTTCCTTCAATCCCTCGAACCACTTGATGGCGAACTTGGTGAGGTTCTTGAGGTTCCGCTTCGTCTGGGCGATCTGGTCCTCGAGGCCACGCAGGTATTCGTCGGCCTTGAACGAATCGAACTTGGAGATCCGCTTAATCTTGATTTCGGTGAGCCGGACGATGTCGTCGTCGGTCACTTCCCGGCGCAGCATGCCAAGGTAGGGTTTCAACCCGGTCCAGATTTCCTCGATGACAGCTTCCCAGGTTTCGCATTCTTCGATGCGACGATAGACGCGTTTTTCGATGAAGATTTTCTCGAGGCTGGAGAAATGCCATTTCTCCTCAAGTTCGTGCAGCTTGATTTCCAGCTCCTGCTTGAGCAATTCACGGGTCAGCTTGGCATTGCGTCTCAGGATCTCGGACACGCCGAGGAACTTGGGTTGCTGATCTTCGATGACGCAGGCGTTCGGCGAGATGGAAACCTCGCAATCGGTGAAAGCGTAGAGCGCCTGCATCGCCTGATCGGTGTCCGTGCCGGCGGGAAGGTGAACGTGGATCTCGACAAACTCGGCGGTGCAATCCTCGATCTTCGAGACCTTGACTTTGCCCTGCTCGTTGGCCTTGAGAATGGAATCGCAGAGGCTTCCCGCCGTCGTGCCGTAGGGAATCTCCCGGATGATCAGGTGCCGGGCTTTTTCCCGCTCGATCCGCGCCCGAACCCGAACGCGACCTCCGCGAAGGCCGTCGTTGTAGTCGGAAGCGTCGGCGATGCCGCCTTGGGGAAAATCGGGAAAGACTTCGAACTCTTCCTTCCGCAGCGACGCGATGCAGGCATCGACGAGTTCATTGAAATTGTGCGGCAGGATCTTGCAGGCGAGCCCGACGGCAATGCCTTCGGCGCCATGGACGAGCAGCAGAGGGAACTTCACCGGCAGCGTCACCGGTTCCTTGTTGCGCCCATCGTAGCTGGCCGCCCACTGGG
>JAGRPB010000104.1 GCA_020439945.1 Verrucomicrobiia bacterium | reverse complement strand
CGATGAAGCGGGCGAGACGCCCGCGCTTCCAGTGGGGTACGAGAGAACCTCCAGGCATTCGGATCGCTTCGTCCGACGACGGAGCCATCTCCTCCGCTACTCCCCTCCTCTCGTCGGTTCCGGGCGCGGGGCCGACTCGGACGCCGGCCTCGTATTCGTGAGACGCTCGAGAAACTCCTCGAGACTTTCCCGGCTGTATCCGGGAAGGTTGCGCATGTCTTCGGGGATCGCCTCCAAATGGGGATCGTAGGTTCGCGTCGGCTTGTGAAACCAGGGTCCCTGTTGGCCGGCGAAAATCACCTTTCCCTGCTGATCCACCACGAACAGGCGCACCGGCCAGGCCGCCCACCTCACGGCGGCGGCGTCATCCATGGAATCGACCAGCACGGGAAACGGAAGCTGTGATTCCTTGGCGAATCGCAGAGCGGCCGCGGATCGCTCCTCAAGCGTGTTTGGAGATTGAATCATGAATTTTTCCGCCCCCGGTTGGCAATGGAAGCCGCCCAGGGGATGCGCTTCCCGGATGTATATGAGGACAAAGTTCGCCTTCTTCCCGAAGCGATCCGCCAGATCCTTCATCGGGGGAATCGAGTCGTGCGAGAGCGAACAGGAATAACTCAGGAAAAACAGCACCACCGGTTTCTCCCGATTCAATTCCCCGAGCGAAATCGGTTTTCCCGAGAGAGCGTCCGTCACCGTGAGCCCCGGCGCCATTTCACCCACCTTGGGGGCATTCTGCAGGCGCGCCATCACCATCCCCTGCACGTGAGGGCCATCCTTGACGATTTTTCCGGCCCAGGGATCCGAAAATCGGGCTTTGGGGGTGGTAGGACCCAATTCGAGCACGCCGGTCTCTCCCGATTTTTCGGCCCCACGAAGACCGCCAATCACGAGAAACAGGGATCCCCAGAAAATCGGGGCCCAAGTTCTGCGAATGATTTCTGACAGGCCGCGGACGCTCACGCGTTAACTGAAACCCCTGACTTGACGGAAAGTTCCATTCGGAAATCCCGAACCGTCCGAAATAATTCCGATTCATGACAATTCTGTCATGGGGACGGACACGGTTTTGTCATTTTGGTGGCGTTTGATGGGACCATGATTGCCACCAAACCTCCGTCTGTCATCTCGCCCTCCCTCGCAATCCCACCCGTCGATTTCGGCTCTGAAATCACCATCGACCGGGAAAATCCGGCTCAAAATCGAAAAAAAATGCAAAAATGCCATGCGTTTTTGATTATAAATGCCATATTTTGCATGTTTTGCAGATTATTCGCAATGACCACTCGTTCCCACACCCGAATCGCCTTGGCTCTTTTGATCGGCGCTGTTACTTCAAGTGCCTTCGCCCAAGGGCCTCCGCCACCACCTCCGTTGACTCCGCTCGCGCCGCCTCCGGTACCGGCGGGCAATGCGATCACCACCGCCAAAGTCGATCTCGGCAAAGCCCTCTTTTGGGATGAACAGCTCTCGTCGACCCGCACGGTGTCCTGCGGCTCCTGTCACCAGCCCGTCACCGGCGGCGCCGATCCTCGCTCGCAGTTGGGCGAGGCCAATTCCACGAATCCCGGTCCGGATGGCATTCTCGGAACGGCGGACGACATCACCGGATCGCCCGGCGTCGTCCTGAACAACGCCGATGGCACCTATTCACTCGCCGATTTCTTCGGCATGGCCACGCAGGTCACCGGTCGCTATGCGCCACCCGCGATCAATGCCGGGTACGCCAACGCCCTTTTCTGGGATGGACGGGCCGGCGAAGAATTCCGCGACCCCGTCACGAACCAGGTGGTGCTTTCCTCGAACGCCGCCCTCGAAAGCCAGGCCGCCGGGCCGCCCACCAGCACGGCCGAAATGGGACACCAGGATCGCGATTGGAACGATGTGGCTACCCGCGTGGCCGGCTCGAAGCCGCTCGCCATCGCCGACGGGATTCCGTCCGCGCTCACCAATTGGATCAACGACCGGAACTATCCCGCCCTCTTCAACGAGGTCTTCGGTTCCAGCGAAGTCACGCCGTCGCGCATCATCATGGCCATCGCCACCTACGAGCGGACCCTCGTCTCCAACCAGGCGCCGATCGATGCCTTCATCGCCGGCGACAACTCCGCTCTCACCGCCCAACAGCAGCAGGGACTCCAGATTTTCACCGGCGCGGGCCGATGCGTGATCTGTCACGGTGGCAATCGATTCACCGATGATAATTTCCACTACCTCGGTGTGCGGCCGCAGAATGACGATCTCGGTCGGTTCAACATCACGGGCGTCAACGCCGATCGAGGCGCCATGAAAACGCCCAGTCTGCGCAACGTATCGCTGCGCAACGAATACATGCACAACGGCCGCTTCGGGACCCTCGAGGAAGTGGTCAATTTCTACAATCGCGGCGGCGATTTCAACGCGCCCAACAAACCGATCCGCCCCCTCGGCCTCGATGCCACCGAACGCGCCGCGCTCGTGGCATTCCTCGAAGCCCTGACCGACCCGCGCGTCGCCAATGAGACCGTTCCCTTCGATCGTCCCACGATGTATGCCGCCGGTGGTCACCTGCCGGTGCTGGACGGAAATTCCGTGGCGGGCTCCGGAGATTTCACCCCGCAAATGGTCGCCATCGAACCGCCGCTCCGCGGAAATCCCAATTTCTCCCTCGGCATCGCCGGCGGTCTCGGAGGCGCGAACGCCACTCTGGTGATTGCCGATTCGCCGCTCCCGACCGGTCCCACCATTCCCGACGACGGCAGTGTTCGCCTGCGATTCGATGTCACCCTCAATGGTTCCGGTGCCGGGAACGGTTTCTCTTCGATCCCCGTCGCGCTCTCGGGTGACAACGCACTCGATGGCAAAACGCTTCACGCCCGCTGGTATGTCAGCGACGGCAGCGCAACCAACGGACTCGCCGCGTCCGAAGCCGCGACCTTCACCATCTTTGGCGAATCCGCCGGCCTCGTGCCCTCTCCGACCAACCTGACCGCCACCGACGGCGATTTCGGCAGTCGGGTCGACCTCACCTGGAGCCCGGTCGCCAACGCGGATTCCTACGAAATCTACCGAGGCCTGACCAGCGACCTCGCTCTGGCGACCCGTATCGGTCTGACCACGGGAACCAACTTCAGCGACACCGAAGCGACGCCGAACCAGGTCTTCCACTACTTCGTTTTCGCCGTCACCAGCACCGAGGCCGGCCCCGCCGCCTCCGACACCGGATTCGGATCCGGTGCCGCGCCGAGCATCAGCCTCACGGCCACCGATGGCTCCCGCACCGATGGCGTTGCCCTGAACTGGAATTCCGTCGCCGGCGCCTCGCTGTATCGGGTCTTTCGTTCGGAATCGGACGATCTCAACACCGCCACCGAAATCGGTTCGACCAGCGCCATTTCCTACCTCGATGGCTCAGCCACACCGCTGACCACCTATTTCTACTGGGTGAAATACGAGATCGATGGCGGCAGCCAGGGCTTCAGTGAATCCGACAGCGGCTCCCGCGCTCAAGCGCCGCCGGCCGACCCGCTGGAAACGCCGAAATTCCTCTCCGCCACCGGAACGTATTCCGAGGCCATCTATTTCACCTGGACGGGCGACAGCAACGCCGACGGTTATGAGATCTTCCGCGGCACCAGCGATGTCGCGGGAAATGCCAGCCAGATCGCGACCATCACCGATACCGTTTTCGCCGACACTTCGGCGGCCTACGATCAGATCTATTTCTACTGGGTCCAGGCCATCACCAACGAGGGAGACACCTCTTCCCTCGCCGGCCCCGTGACCGGATACCGCCCTCAGCCGGTCGTCACCCCTCCTCCCGGCGGCGATGGAAACACTGGCAGCTCCGGCATCCAACTCCCGGACGAAGTGGCCGCCTCTCCCTCCGAAACCGAGGCCGACTACTCCGCCGACATGTCGGGTCGCTGGTGGGGCCTGCTCAGCGATGCCGATGCGCCCGATGGCGATCTCAAACTCGCCGGCTGCGCCTCGGCCATGGTCACCCATCTTCGTCGCGCCGAAATCGGCATCGCCACCGTCGTGTTCGTCTACGAAGGCAAACGCTACCCGGTCCGTGCCGTCGCCACGCCGAATGGCGGACTGAGCGGCACCTTCATCAAGCGCGACGGTAGCCGCACCGAGATGACCTTCGCGCTGCAGTTCGTCGATACCGACGCGGGCCACAAGTTGGTGGGCGAACTCAATGGCGACGGGCACAACATCGCCGTCAACCTCTGCCAGCGCAGCCTGAACCCGCGGGTCGATCCCGCCGCCTTCGCCGGACAATACACCCTGGTCCTTCCCGCAGACGGCGAAAGCGATCCTGCGGTTCTGCCCGCCGGCGACGGCGCCTTCTTCGGTCGCGTGCTGCTCAATGGCGTTGGCCGCTTCGTCGGCTGGCTCGGTGACGGCACCCCGGTTTCCTTCACCGGCTTTTCCGGTCCCGACCAGCAGCTCATGTTCTTCCGTCCCGTTTACGGCGGGGCCGCTCGTGGCTGGATTGGCGGCACCCTCACATTCCGTGACACGCCTTCGGTCGCCGACGGGGACGGCATTCTCCATTGGGTGAAAAATGCCGATGATCGCCAGCGGCGCTATCCGGATGGTTTCGATCTCCAGCAAGGCGCCGTGGCTTCGCTCTACGAACGCCCCAACCCTCGCGATGGCATGCCTTTCGTGTTGGACAGTTTCCTCGACGAAACCGGAAACGGAGAACTCTCGCTGAACGGCGCCGGCCTGACCAACGGACTTGACTCGGAATCGATCGACTGGAATCAAAGGAACCGCTTCCGCTTCGACAGCGACCAGTTCCGCATCATCGGCCGCGCCGCGCCGAACACGGGCTGGTTCCTCGGCATTTGCGTCGACCTGGAGAACGGCACCCGTCTCCCCTTCTGCGGCGTCGCCTTCCAGAAGCAGCAACTCATCACCGGCACGCTTCGCGGCGCCGAATCGACCGGCTTCATCGCCGTGGAGCCGACCGTGTTCAATTGACCGACGAGCGATCACGACTCGACCCTGTTGACTCCCGGACCTAACCCTCTTTGGTCGTCTTCCGCAGGCGGCCCGGCGTGATGCCGAAATGCTTGCGGAAGACATCGCCGAGATACTCCTGGTGCTTGAAACCACAACGCTGGGCAATGTCGGCGAGGGTGAGGTCCGAGGTCTCGATCAGGGATCTGGCACGACGCAGCCTCAGCGTGGTCAGGTATTCGCGCACCGTCTGTCCCATCGCGGCGCGGAACCGCTGTTGAAACAGGGTGCGGGAAAGACCGACGGCCCGCGACACCACGTCGTTGGTGACCGGTTCGGCGAGATGCTCGCGCAGGAAACGAACGCCCTGGGCGACTGCCGGATCATCGATGGCCAGAGTGTCGCTGGACCCGCGAATCACCACCTCGGTCGGGGGGATGTAGAGCGCCTCGTCGGCCGAGACCGGTCGCCCTTCCATCATCGCACCCAGGAGTCGGGCAGCCTCGTAGCCGACCCGGAAATGACCGGCGCGGACACTGGTGAGAGGCGGCGAACTGATCTCGCAAAGCGTCACGTCATTGTCCACGCCAACGACCGCGACCTGTTCGGGAACGGCGATGCCCTCGGAGCGACAGGCTTCGAGGAGAACCAGGCCGCGCTGGTCGCTCGTCACCATGATGCCGACCGGCTTGGGCAGTTCCCTCAACCACCGTCGCAGTGCCGCGACCGATTTCTCCGAAGCCTCCGCCTGCCCCCGCGGAGTTTCCAAGACGAAGAGCCTGGTTCCACAGGCGCGACGAAAACCTTCGCGACGACTTTCCGACCAGTTCTCTCCCTCGATCCCGAAAAACGCGAAGTGCCGGAAATCCCGATTCCGGAAGTGCCGCGCGACTTCCCCGGCGATCCGGGCGTCGTCGACGTGCACGAGCGGAAAACCGCTCCGAGACACCTGACCGAGCACGTCGACCACCGGCGCTTCGATTTCCCGCAGAACTTCCGCGAGTTCCGGTGAATGGACGCGGGCGATGATGCCGTCGCCGCGCCAACCGCGAATCCAGTCGGGCGCCCGTTCCTGCAATCCACGCGCGGCGTGGAAAAGTTGCCAGCGATCCACCTCGTGCGCGAAACGCGCAATGCCCCGCAGAATTTCGCGGCCGGAGGCGAGCGAAGTTTCGACGATGAGGGCGACGCGCTTTCGATCGGGAGGCATGGTAATTGGCTCGAAACGACAGGGAATCCGGGAAGTTTCGACGCTGTCTGATTTCTACAAAGAACCGGCCGGATTCTCAAGGCACGAAGCTTGTTTCCCCATCGGAATTACGAAAGAATCGCGCCCCTCAACGACTCCTCGAATCGAATTCCCTCATGCCGGACTCCGCCGCCCTCAGATTTCAGACCGTGTTCGGCCGGGAAGCGGAGGCGGTGGTCCGCGCGCCGGGACGGATCAACCTGATCGGCGAACATGTCGACTACCTCGACGGCTGGGTGATGCCGGCGGCGATCGATCGCCACATCGAAGGCGCGGCCGCGGAAATCCCGGAACGCGAGATCCGCATCTGGACGGAACTGGCCGGAACCGACGCCGGGGCCATCGCGACCGTGTCTCTCGACGACCTGCAAAGACGCGGCGGGAGCGATTCCTGGATGAACTACCTGATCGGCGTGCTCGCGATGCTGAGAGAGGCCGGCGTCGAACCCCCGGGTTTCGAAATCGCCCTGACCGCCGACCTTCCCACGGGCGCCGGCCTCAGCAGCAGCGCCGCGCTGGAGACGGTCACGGCGCTGGCGGTCGAGGCGCTCACCGGGGTGGCCCAGGATCCCGTCGACCGCGCGTTGCTCTGTCAGAAGGCGGAACACGAGTATGCCGGCGTGCCCTGCGGGATCATGGATCAACTGGCTGTCGGAGCCAGCCGCGCCGGTCACGCGCTGATGATCGATTGCCGGGATCTATCGTTGAAACCGGTGCCGATTCCCTCCGGCCTCGCTCTGGTGGTGGCGGACAGCCGGGTGAAACACGCGCTCGGCGACGGCGAATACCGCAAGCGCCGCGAGGATTGCGAGTCGGCGGCGGAAATTCTCGGCGTTCCCACGCTTCGCGACGCCTCGCTCGATCAGGTCCAGGCCGCCGCGGAAATTCTCGGCGATCGACTCTTTCGCCGGGCGCGCCACGCGGTGACGGAGATCGAACGTGTGCACGAATTCGCAACGGCGCTGGAAAATCAGGATTTCGCCGCAATCGGTCGACTGATGCGGGCCGGACATGAATCCATCCGTGACGACTTCGAGGTGAGTTGCGCTGAACTGGACGCCCTCGTCGAGGCCGCCTACGCCTTCGGTCCCGAGCGCGGCCTGGTGGGCTCCCGGATGACGGGCGGTGGTTTCGGTGGCTCGACCATCAGCCTCGTCCACGAGGAGGCGACCTCGGCTTTCGTCGAACATCTCGGCGCGCTCTTCGCGGATCAGTTCGATCATCCCGCCTCCATTTTCACCACCCACGCCGCCGAAGGCGCCCGCATTCTCGACCGCGAATAGACGGCCATCAACGCCCACGCAAAACCCGGCGTGTCACCACGCCACTTTCTCTCCCCCAAAAAAAATTCGTGTTCATTCGCGTCCATTCGCGGTTAAAACCCCCACGTTGTTTCCCCCACCCCCAGCATCATGACCCTCGTCACCTTTCTCTTCTTCACCGCCCTCGTCGGAATCCTGACCTGGATCCTCACCCGCAAGGACGATCACGGCACCTCGACCGGTTACTTTCTCGCCGGTCGCACCCTGACCGGCGGATTCATCGCCGGATCGCTCCTGCTGACGAACCTTTCCACGGAACAGCTCGTCGGTCTCAACGGCACCGCCTTTTCCGATGGCATCGCGGTGATGGCGTGGGAAGTGATCGCGGGCGCGTCGCTGGTGATCATGGCGCTCTACTTTCTGCCCAAGTACCTTCGCAGCGGCATCGCGACGATCCCGCAGTTTCTCGAGGAGCGGTTCAATGCCGAGACGCGAACGATCACGAGTTTCATTTTCATTCTCGCCTACGCCGCCATTCTCCTGCCGATCATTCTCTACACCGGCGCCACCGGCCTGATGGGCATTCTCGACCTGAAAGAGATCACCGGCATCCAGAACGAGTCCACCCTGCTCTGGATCACTGTCTGGTTCATCGGCATCGTGGGATCGATCTACGCGATTTTCGGCGGGCTGCGAACGGTGGCCGTGTCCGACACCATCAACGGATTCGGCCTGCTGGTCGGCGGGATCATGATCACCTTTTTCGCGCTCAATGCGGTCAGCGACGAGGGCATCTTCAAGGCACTGGGAGAATTGAAGGAAGCGCATCCGGAGAAGTTCAACTCGCTCGGTAGCAGCGAGTCTTCCGTGCCGTGGCACACGCTCTTCACCGGCATCCTGCTGCTGAACCTGTTCTACTGGACCACGAACCAGCAAATCATTCAGCGCACTTTCGGCGCCAGCAATCTGAAGGAGGGCCAGAAAGGCGTCCTCATCGCCGGTGTTTTCAAGGTGCTGGCGCCGATCATCCTGGTGTTGCCCGGCATCATCGCCTTCCACCTCTACGGGAGCCAGGAGGGGTTCAAACCCGATCACGCCTACGGCACTCTCGTCAGCGCCGTGCTGCCTTCGGGACTGGCCGGCTTCTTCGCCGCGGTGATGGTCGGAGCGATTCTCAGTTCGTTCAATTCCGCACTCAACTCGACGGCCACCCTGTTCTCGCTCGGCGTTTACAAGCACATGATCAAGCACGACGCCGTCGATGAGCGGAAAGTCATCAACAATGGAAAACTGGTCGGCGCTGTCGTCGCCGTTCTCGCCATGGCGACCGCTCCCCTGCTGGCCGGCCAGGAACACATTTTCGGTTACCTCCAGAAGATGAACGGGCTCTATTTCATTCCCATCTTTTCCGTCGTGCTGGCGGGTTTGCTTTTCCGCCGCGCCGGCGCGCTGCACGCCAACATCGCCCTGGTGACTGGCTGCGTGATTCTCCTGGCGGGCTATTTCCTTCCCGGGTTCAAGGACGTGGTCGAAAAGGTCCACGGCTTTCACTTTCTCGGCATCGTTTTTGCCGGGCTCATGATCTACCAGTTTGTCATGAGCAAGGTTTCTCCTCTCCCGGAACCCTGGGAACACAAGCACTCGGGCGACGTCGACCTGACCCCGTGGAAGTGGGCGAAGCCGGTCGGGATCGGGATCGTGGTTTTCGTGGTCGTGCTCTACCTCAGCCTGGCGGATTTCTCGACGTTGGGAGGTTAGGGCGAAGCGTCCGACTTTACCGCTCAAGTCGGCGTCGAAAAATCCGACCTTCACTCCGTCGCGGCGCCCTGCTAGGGTCGCGAGCATGGAAAAGCTTGTTTCATGCCTCTCACTCCTCACCTTGATTGCCGTCGGGGCGTTGGTCGAAGTAAATGTCGCGGTCGCCGAAGATGAAACCGCCGCTCCCCAGTTCATGCTGCGGGTTGAGATTTTCGATCTACCGGCCGACGAGGCCCTTCGCATCCAGCAGGAGGTCGCTATCCAACCCGATCAACTCGAGACGCGAAATGCCGTGCTCGACATGGTGAAAGAGGGCAAAGCGCGTTTCGTCACCTCCGCGCCGCTGGTCTGCCGCCACGGCGTTCGCGGGAAGTATGAGGATATCGAGGAGATCCCGGTGATCGAGGATTTCACCTGGAACGAGGAAGCCAAGCAACTCGTGCCCAAGTTCGGCATTCGCGATGTGGGAACCATCTTCGAAGTGGATCCCAACCTGGGCGAGGACGGCGAGACCCTCGACATCAACTTCGCCCTCGAGCACCACACCGGCCAGCCGGAAACCAAGAGCCTGATGGTGCCGATGGGTGACACCGAGAAATCGCGGGAAGTTTCCGTGACCCATTTCCACATGAAAAAGGTGACCACGCGGGTCTACCTCAAACGCGGCGCCGTGGCACTCATCGGCGCCTTCGACGTGACCGGGCCGCGGGACAAAGGCGACAGTGGGCCCACGATCGAGAATCCAAAACGCCTCGCCTTCCTGTGCGCCGACGTGCAGGAATTCGACGCGGAATCGAAGTAGTTCCCGCTCCGACGCTTACGCGATTGCCCACTCGACACACGGCCGGACTTGCGGGCATCCTTTTGCCCATGCCTGATTCTCTCCGGTATCTGAGCGCCGTCTGCTTCCTGATCGTCGGGACGCTTGGATCGTCCCTTGCGGAGGAGACGCCCCCTCTCCCGCCGCCCGGCGGCCAGCTTCCACTGGATCCCGAGGCCGCGCTCGCCTCGATCCGGGTCAGGCCCGGTCTGCGGGTCGAACTGGTGGCGGCCGAACCGCTGGTGATGGACCCGGTGTCTTTCGATTGGGGCCCGGACGGTCGGCTCTGGGTCGCGGAAATGCGCGACTACCCGAATGGATTCACCTGGAACGGCGCCGGCGACCCGCTCGACGAGGCGGGCGGAAAAATCAAGGTGCTCACGGATACCGACGGGGACGGTCGTTTTGACAAGGCCGACGTGTTTCTCGACGGACTCCACTACCCGACGAGTGTGAAAGTGTGGAATCGGGGCGTGCTGGTCACCGCGGCACCCGAGATTTTTTACGCCGAAGACACCGATGGGGACGGAAAAGCCGACCGCCGGGAAACCTGGTATGACGGCTTCGCCCGCTCCAACCAGCAACACCGCGTCAACAGCCTCGCCTGGGGACTCGACAACTGGCTACACCTGGCGAACGGCGACGGTGGCGGACTCATTCTTTCCCGGGAAACCCGCGACGCCGTCGACATTCGCGGGCTGGATCTGAAAATCGATCCCTTCACCAGGGAACTCCAGCCACTCCTCGGCCGAACCCAGTGCGGACGGTATCGCGACGATTGGGGAAACTGGTTCGGCTGCAACAACAGCAACCCGCTCTGGCACTACCCGCTATCCTGGGAATACCTGCGGCGAAATCCCGATCTCCAGGCACCGCGCGCCTACGTCGATGTGCCGCGCGAGCCCGGGGCGGCGCCGGTTTTTCCGATCAGCGAGACGGTCGAACGTTTCAACGATTTCAGCCGCGCCAACCGATTCACCTCCGCCTGCGGTCCGACGATCTATCGCGACACTTTCCTGGGCGACGACCTATCTGGAAACGCCTTTGTCTGCGAACCCGTTCACAATCTCGTCAGCCGCCAGGTGTTGAAACCGAAGGGCGCGACCTTCGCCTCCGACCGGGCCCCGGAGGAACAGGCTTCCGAGTTTTTCGCCTCCTCCGATTCCTGGTCGCGGCCGGTTTCGGTAAAGACCGGTCCGGACGGCGCGCTCTGGATCGCCGACATGTATCGGCTCGTCATCGAACATCCCGAGTGGATTCCGCAGGACTGGCAGGAGAAACTCGACCTGCGCGCGGGCAACGATCGCGGGCGCATCTACCGGGTGATCCCGACTGACGGAGACGCTCCGAAAATCCCGCTCCTCGACGAACTCGACGACGCTGCCCTCGTCGCCCAACTCGAAAACCCCAACGGCACCGTGCGTGATCTCGTCCACCAGATGCTCCTCTGGCGCTCGGCGACGGAGGTGGTTTCCCAGCTCAGAAACCTTGTCCGCACGGGCGAACATCCCACCGCGCGTCTCCACGCCCTTTGCGTTCTCGATGGCTTGGGCAAACTCGATGCCGATACGATTCACGTCGCCCTGACGGACGAAAGCGCGAGGGTCGTTCGCCAGGCCACGCGACTGTCACCGGGTTACGTCGAAGCCGCGGAAATGGCGGAATTCATTCTGCCCAAGCTGGACGACGCCTTTGTCGCTCTCGAACTGGCGGGAGTTCTCGGCACCATGAAAGGCGAGGAAGCTTCCCGGTTACTCGCGGCTTTGCTCTTGCGTTATCGCGACGAACCCTACGTGACCGCGGTCGCTCTCAGTTCCGTCAACCATGACAACCTCGAGGCAATCATCGCCCAACTCGCTCTCGCCTACGACGATCCCACCGCGTTCCGTGAGCACCTTTCCCGCTTCGATCCCTCCCTCGAAGCGCCACCCTTTTCGCTCACCCAGACGCTGGCTCGTTTCGCAGTCAAGTGGGAATGCCAACCCGCCATCGACCGACTTGTGGCCACGCTCGCAGACACCGCGGGCAAGGGGCAAGGTCCTCCGCCTCCCTGGCAGATTTCCCTGTTAACCGGCTTGCTGGACCAGGCCCGGTCTCTGGAAGAAATCACCTCCGATGCCGCAACGGCGAACCTGCTTCGCAATCTCGCCGCCGACGCCCGGAGCGTGGTCGCCGCTGATTCCCTGCCCGCCTGGCAGAGGGCGGAAGCGATTCGTTTGCTGGGATCCCCCGCCGTCTTCAATGGCGCTCCCGATTTCGATCTGCTGATCCACCAGCTGTCACCAAAAGCCGATCCCGCCCTCCGCGAGGCGATTTTCGAAACCCTCACCCGAACCCGTTATCCGGCCACCGCCTCGGCGTTGCTGGCGCGCTGGAATTCCCTCCCGCCCTCCGATCGCAGTGTCGTCCTGGGCCTCGCGCTCAGCCGCGGCGAATGGACTGAAGATCTGCTCTCGACCGTCGAATCCGGTGCAGTTCCGCGCAACCAGATCGATGCCGCGAACCGCCGTCGTTTGCTGGAATCCGCCAACGAGGATTTCCAAAAACGAGCGAAAGTTCTCTTCGCCGCCGCCAGCAACGCCACGCGTGAACAGGTGCTCGCCGACTGGCATGACGTCCTCGAAATGGAGGGCGACCCGGTTCGAGGGAAATCCGTTTTCGCCACCGTATGCGTCGCCTGCCATGTCGCCGACGGCATCGGCAACGCCGTCGGCCCCGACCTTGCCGCCCTCACCGACAGGTCGCCCGATGCCCTGCTCGTCGCCGTGCTCGATCCCAACCGGGCGGTGGAAGACAAGTTCCTGACCTGGACCATCAGCGGAAACGATGGCGACACCCGGCTCGGCCTCATCGCCGACGAAAGCGCCAACAGTTTCACCCTCCGACAGACCGACGGCAGCGAAACCAGCGTCCTTCGTTCCGAGATCCGATCGATGACTTCCACCGGCATTTCCCTGATGCCGGAGGGACTTGAAGCCACCCTGACGAAAGCCCAACTCGCCGACCTGATCGCCTATGTCGGCAGTCTCGGCGGCGCTCCCGAACCCGCCCTCGACATGGCGGCGAGAGTGCGTCCCGGTCGCGACGGCGTCATCGAATTGCGGGCGTCCAAATGCCGGATCGCGGGCGAGCGACTCGAATACATGCCCGACTTCGACGCCCTCGGTTGGTGGACTTCGGAAAAAGATCGCGCCCAGTGGACCGTCGTTCTCGACCGGCCCGGGCACTACCGGATCGAATGGGAATACTCCGTCGCTCCCGAAGCGGCCGGAAATGCGTGGAAGCTGATGGTGAACGGCCGGAAGGCGTCCGGCGGGAAGGTTGCCAGCTCAGGGAACTGGGAAACCTTTGTCACCGGCTCGATCGGCGAAATCGAGTTGCCCGCCGCCGACAACAAGGTCGTGCTCCAGTCGGACGGCCCGGTGACAAAGGCGCTGCTGGACCTGCGGGCGATCCGTTTCATTCCGATAGAACCCTGAACTTTACTCCCCTCCGGAATCGAACGTCGCGGACCAAATCGCGGGCCTGCGCCATTGCCTCGCGATCGGGAAATTGGCAGGATACGCTTCCCCATGAGATCACTGCTTACCCTCTCTGTTTCCCTGTTCTTGCTCGCGATGACGCCTGTTTATTGCGAGGCCGAAGTGAACAAACCCAACATCCTGGTGGTCTTCATCGATGACATGGGCTGGTCCGACGTTTCCAGCTTCGGTGGCGACGCGGTGGAGACCGAACACATCGATCAACTCGCGTCCGAAGGCATTCGCTTCACGCAGTTCTACGTCAACTCGCCCATCTGCTCGCCCTCGCGCACCGCGCTGACCACCGGCCAGTATCCGCAGCGATGGCGGATCGGTTCCTACCTGAACAACCGGAAGAGCAACGAGGAACGAGGAATGGCGCAGTGGCTCGATCCCAAGGCGCCCGTGCTGGCGAGGGAATTGCAGAAAAACGGCTATGCCACCGGACACTTCGGCAAGTGGCACATGGGTGGCCAGCGCGACGTCGCCGACGCGCCCTACATCACCGAATACGGCTTCGACCAGAGCCTGACCAACTTCGAGGGCATGGGGCCGAAACTGCTGCCATTGACCCTGACCCCGAAATCGGACAGGCCGGGCCGCATCTGGGAAAAGGCCGTCATCCTCGGCGAACCGGTCACCTGGATGCAGCGCTCGAAAATCACCGGCGGCTTTGTCGATGGAGCCCTCGGGTTCATCGATGCGGCACAACAATCCGGGAAGCCCTTTTTCGTCAACGCCTGCCCCGACGATGTGCATTCGCCGTATTTCCCTCCCGTCAGTGAATGGGGCGACGGCGGAAAACGCACCCTGTATCGCACCGTGCTGGACGAGATGGACGCCCAACTCGCAAGGCTCTTCCAGCGCATTCGCAACGACGAATCGCTCGAGAAAAACACCCTCATCATCTTCTGTTCCGACAACGGCCCCGAACCCGGCGCCGGCCTCTCGACTCCGCTTCGCGGTGCCAAGACCTGGCTTTACGAAGGCGGCGTCCGCTCGCCGCTCATCACCTGGGGACCCGGGATTCTCGCCGAGGGAACCGCCGGAAGCGTGAACCGAACCTCGGTCTTCAGCGCCATCGATATCAACCGTTCCCTCTACGCTCTGACCGAAACGCCGTTGCCGGAAGGTGCCGAATTGGATGGTGAAAACGTTCTCGACACCATGCTCGGCCAATCAAAAGCCAGCCGCAAAGCACCGATTTTCTTCCGTCGTCCGCCCGACCGCCCCGGTAACGACCCCAAGTGGGGCATGGGCGACAATCCCGACCTCGCGGTTCGCGATGGAAAGTGGAAGTTTCTCATCAACTACGACGGCAGCGATCCCCAACTCTACGATCTCGAAACCGACGCGCCCGAATCAAGGAACCTGGCCGACAAGTTTCCGGAAATCGTCGCCCGCCTGAAGAAATCACTCTTCGAATGGAACGCGACCCTGCCCAAGGACGCCGGCGATCCGAGCTACGAGGCAAACTGATTCATCCATTCAACCCTGTTGGGTCGGCGACCTGACCCTGTTGAATCGCGGCCGGCGCCACCCTCAGCAAGGCAGCGAGGGGCATTGGACACACGGCATCACGTGCTTGCGTCGCGACTTTCATCGGATGTGGTAAGGTTCCCGCTTTTTCCTCCCGAAAGTCATGGGTTTTCCCTCTCTATTCCCTGCCCGAATTCTCTCTGTCCGCTCGTTGATGGCGGCCGCTTTGGCGTGCCTGGCTGTCGGCCACGCCCTGTCGGAAGAGGCTGCCGTTCCCGACTGGAAACCGGTCCGTCCGGTGCTGGAGAAATACTGCTTCAACTGTCACGGCGGTGAGAAAACCAAGGGCGACGTCGATCTGAAAGCGCTCGCGGATAATCCCGAGGTCGCGGCGAATTACGACTTTTGGGAAAACGTGATGTGGGAGCTGGAGGACGAGGAGATGCCTCCCGAGGACGATCCTCAACTCACCGACGCCGAAAAGGCGGTGGTGATGAAATGGCTCGGCGGAGCGCTCGTCGCGGCGGCCAATGCCAATTCGGGTGATCCCGGTTCGGTGACGATTCGTCGGCTTACCAATGTGGAATACGACCACACCATTCGCGATCTCACCGGCGTCGACTACGGCTACTCGAAACGCTTTCAGCCGGACGGCGGCGGCGGCGAAGGATTCTCCAATGTCGGCGACGTGCTTTTCGTCAATCCGCAGCAACTCGACAGCTACCTCGGCGCGGCGCGCGTCCTGACGGAACACGCCAGCATTCTCCCGGGACGTGGCATCCAGTTTCGCAAGGAACGGGTCGGCCTGCGCAGCCCGATCCAGTTCAAGTCCGAGGCTGAGCAGGCGCTCTACATCTGGTATCAGAAAATGGCGGAGCCGCATCTGCCGCAGGACGACGAGGATCGCCGGGAAGACGAATACATGCTCGCGGCGTGGAAGTTTCGATTCAAGGATCAGACCGGTGCGACATCGCTCGATCAACTGGCCAAGGAAGCCAAGCTCGCGCCAGCCTTTCTCAACAACTGGTGGGCGCTGCTGAATTCCGAAAAGCCGAACTCGCGCTTCCTCGATCTCATTCGCGTGCCCTGGCGCAATCTTCCCGGACCCGCCGCGGACAAGCCGAAGGAAGTCCCTGCGGAGGTGACCCAACGCATTCTCAATATCGAGGCGAAACATCTCTCGTGGAACAAACGCAGCGGCGATGGCTGGGTGATGACGCAGCGTCGTCAGCAGGACACCGATGGCCTGCGCTCCCGCACCATCGCGATCCCGATTCCCGAGGGGCAACCGGTTCACTTGGTCGCGAGCGATTTTGGCGATGGCAATCGCGGCGACCTGATCCTTTTCGAAGCGATCGAAATCGAGCGTGGCGGCAAGCGGGTCAACTACGTCGATTGGCTGAAGCAGCAGATCGACGCGAAACGGAAACAGATCGCCGAGTTGGAAAAGAAACCGGAGGCGGAACGCAAGGGCCTCGACGCGCTCAAGCAATTCAACCAACAAGGCGAGGCGATGCTGGCCCGCTTCGGGAAGCACCCGCAGGAAGGGCGACAGATCGGACCGAAACAACTCGCGGTTCGTCCGCCTGGACTCATTCGCCTGCCGTTCGATGGCAAAGCGGCTCGCGTCCGGGTCAGCGCAAAGATGGATCTCGACTATCCCGAAGCCGATTTTGGTTCGCACCAGTGGACCATCGCCGGCGCGAACCCGCCCGATCCGAAACAGATCATTCCCGGCGCGCTGGTCATCTACAAGCGCCAGACCGAGATCGCACGGCAGATCATGGGCGACTTCAGCCAAATGAAGACCGCCTTTCCCGATGAATACAATCGCCTGCTCGAAGAGGTGTCCCGCAACTACCTGCGCGGCGGCAAAGGAAACGGCGTCTATTACCTCAGCGATGACCAACTCCGTGCGACGCTGAACGATCAACAGCGTCGCGTGCACGAGCAGATGCTGCGCGACTGGGCACTGCTGCGGAATCCCAAGACTCCCGCCAACGTGCAGAAGGAAATCGACGATGCGATCGTCGGACACCTGCACGGCTTCGCCTATCGCGCTTGGCGTCGTCCGCTCAGCGACGGGGAAAAGGAATTACTGGCCGGCATTTACCACGAAGCTCGCTCGCGCGAGATGGATTCGGAGTCGGCGGCGCGAGAAACACTGATGCGGGTACTCATCGCTCCCGATTTCCTCTTCAAGATGGAAAAGGATCAGGAGCCCGGCATTCACCCGGTGACACCGTGGGAACTGGCGACGCGTCTCAGCTATTTCCTATGGTCGTCGACGCCCGATTGGGCACTGATGAAAGCGGCCGGTGACGGCACCCTGTCGAAACCGGAAGGTCTGCGAGCGCAGGTGATTCGAATGCTGAAGGATCCGAAGGCTGGCGCGTTGTCGGAAGAGTTCGCGGGTCAGTGGTTGGAGTTCCATGGCTTTTCCGAGCACAACTCGGTCGACCCGAAACAATTTCCAGAGTTCACCGCCGAGCTGCGCGCTGACATGCATCGCGAGTCGCAACTGTTCTTCGAAAATCTCATTCGCGAAGATCGGCCCGTCCGAGAGATCCTGATGGCCGACTACACCTTTCTCAACGAGCGGCTCGCCAAGCACTACGGCATTCCCGGCGTGACCGGTGGCGAGTTCCGCAAGGTGCCGGTGGCGAAATACCAACGCGGTGGCGTGCTGGGGATGGGCAGCGTGCTGACGAAAACGTCTTTCCCCCGGCGCACCAGTCCGGTGGTGCGCGGCAACTGGCTGCTCGTTTCCGTGCTTGGTCAGCCGACGCCTCCGCCGCCCAGTGAAGTACCCGAACTGGAAGCGATCACCGATGCCAAGACGCTGCGCGAAAAGCTGATGCGTCATCGTGAAGAGAAAGCCTGCGCCGCTTGCCACGCCAAGATCGATCCGCTCGGCTTCGCGCTCGAGGGCTTCGACGCCATCGGCCGACTGCGCGACAAGGACGACTTTGGTCAGCCCATCGATGAAACTGGCACGTTCGCCGATGGCACCACGTTCGAGGGCGTCAACGGACTCCGCGAGTATCTCGGAAAACACGACGGCGATATCTACACTCTCTTCGCCCGCAAGCTGATTGGCTACGCCACCGGCCGCAGCGTTCTTGCCACGGATCGCCAACTGATCGATTCCATCCGCGATCAACTTCAGAAAGGCGAAGGCCGTTTTTCAGAGGCCATTCTCGCCGTGGTCGAGAGCCGCCAGTTCCAGAACCGGCACAATGAAGTCGTCGCCGAATAGCGCCATTAGGGATTCGAAGCTGCCCGAATCCTGCTGAATCTTAGTGATCCCTTTCCCTGTCATGAAGTCATCCGACCTCCCCAGTTCCTCCCGACGTCACCGTCTCCCTTCGCGCCGCCATTTTCTTCGCGGCGCCGGAGTCGCCTTCGGCCTGCCGTGGCTGGAATCGATGAACGCCTGGGGCAGCACTGCCGCCGGCAAGGCGGGTGCCGCCGCCCGCACCGAGGCACCCCGACGTTTTGCGGCCTTGTTCATGGGTAACGGCGTCAATCCCCATCACTGGGGCGCGACCAATGGCCCGAACGGGATGGAGTTGATGAAAACCCTGAGCCCGCTGGAACCGGTCAAGGATCGGCTCCTCGTCATGAAAGGGCTCTGGAATCCGACCACCATCGAGGGACCGGGCGGGCACTACCCGAAGATGAACGTGCTCTCCGGCCTGACGGTGAAGCAGACCACCACGGACGTGCAGGTCGGCACCACGATGGACCAGGTCATGGCCAACGAGATCGGTCAGGACACGCCCATGCCCAGCATCGTGCTCGGTACCGAGCCGCCGCGTTACAGCACCGACAGCGGATTCACCTCGCTCTACTCGGCCTACATTTCCTGGAGCAGCCCAACCACGCCCGCGCCCAAGGAAATCTATCCGCAGCAGGCCTTCGATCAGCTTTTCGATGACGGCAGCAAGCGGCGCCGCGACAAGAGCGTCCTCGACCTCGTCCTGTCCGACGCCAACAGCCTTCGAGGCAAGGTCAGCAACCGCGACGCCCAGAAGCTCGACGAGTATTTCACCTCAGTCCGCGAGCTGGAGAAACGCATCGAGCGCGCCGAGGACCAGTCGAAAAAGGATACCAACGGCCAAGGGTGGCAGCCGACGGTAAAGGAACCGACCTTCCCCCGCCCCGATGCCGGCATTCCCGCCGACGTGCGCGATCACTTGAAGCTCCAGCTCGACATCATGGTGCTGGCTTTCCAGATGGATCGCACCCGCATCGCCACGATGATGCTCAACAACGATCTTTCCCAGATGAACCTGGGATTCCTCGGCAACATCAAGGGCGGCATCCACGAACTTTCTCACCATGCCGGGAATGCCGAGCGGCTCGACATGTATCAGCGGGTGAACCAGTATCACATGCTGCTCCTCAGCGAGACGCTCCAGAAAATGGATCAGACCAACGAGGGCGAGCGTTCCCTGCTCGACAACAGCATGATCCTTTTCTGCTCCAGTCTTTGGGACGGCAACGCCCAC
>JAGRPB010000103.1 GCA_020439945.1 Verrucomicrobiia bacterium | reverse complement strand
CGCGAAGCGAGACCGAAAAGGGAACGGGCCGGGAGACCCGTTCTACATTTCTTTTTCACTGCGTCCCCGCCGTCAGCGGACGGACTTCGCGGCGGGTGGCGGACTCGGGCGGGGTTTCCTTTTTGGGCTGGGAAACGGGTTTTGCGGAGACGGTCTCGGTTTTCTTTTCTTCCTCGACCGGCTGGGCCCGAATCTTGTCTTTCACCGGGGCCTCGTTCTGCTTGAGGTTCGCGTGGTAGGCGAGGGAATCCTGGTATTGCATCCAGAGGCCGTAGTTGATGGCGTAGAGGGAGAAAGCGACGGAGCCGACCGCGAGCCCGAAGCCGAGCCGGTTGCGACGCGGACCCACCAGCACGGCGGCCCCGGCGATACCGGCGAGGGCAAGGTAGAGCCAGCGATGTTCGCGGCGATCAAGGGTGTTGGTGTGGAAACCCTTGGCGCGTGAGGGATCGGAAACCTTGTAGACGCTCTCGATGCGTTCCTGGGCGCTGCCTCGGGCCTGAAGATAAGGCACGACGGTGAGCGCTGATACGATGATGACGATGAGGGAGACGACCTGGAGTTTTTCGTTTTTCAGAAAGTAGGTCACCACCAGGCCAATGAGGCCGAAGAGGACACCCCAGACCATGAGGGGCTCGAGGACGAGAAAGAGATATTCCGGGTCCTGGAAGGCCGCGGTCATCTTTTCGAGTTGCTCGAAGAATTCTTTCATGGCGAGGAAGGTAGGTAGCTCAGAACAACTCGGCCTGGTAGTCCTTGGGAATCTTGGCTCCGATTTTCTGAAAGGCGGCCGGCATGGCGACGCGGCCGCGCGGGGTGCGCTTGAGGAAACCCTGCAGGATGAGGTAGGGCTCGTAGACGTCCTCGAGGGTGGACTCGTCCTCGCCCACGGCGACGGCGAGGGATCCGAGGCCGACGGGACCGCCGCTGAATTTGTAGACGATGGCTTCGAGGATGCGCTTGTCCATTTCGTCGAGCCCGTCCTGATCGATGTCGAGCATTTGCAGGGCGCTGTCGGCGACCGGCCGGGTGATCTCGTTATCGGCGCGGACCTGGGCGTAGTCGCGGACCCAGCGGAGCAGGTTGTTGGCGATGCGCGGGGTGCCGCGGGAGCGGGAGGCGATCTCTAGGGCTCCGTCGGGCTGGATGGGAATGTTGAGCAGGCCGGCGGAGCGCACGATGATGGAGACGAGCTCTTCGGCGGTGTAGTAGTCCAGCCGGTTGGTCATGCCGAAGCGGGACCGTAACGGCGCGGTGAGCATCCCGGCCCGAGTGGTGGCGCCAACGAGGGTGAAATTCGGTAATGTCAGGGTGATGGAACGCGCACTGGGTCCTTGGTCGATGATGATGTCCAGCTTGTAGTCTTCCATGGCCGGGTAGAGGTATTCCTCGATGGCGGGATGGAGGCGGTGGATCTCGTCGATGAAGAGGAAATCGCCGTGCTGGAGGTTGGTGAGGATACCGGCCAAATCGCCGGCCTTCTCGATCTGGGGCCCGCTGGTGCAGTGGATCTGGCTGCCAAAAGCCTGGGCGAGAATATGAGCGAGGGTGGTTTTTCCCAATCCGGGAGGCCCGCAGAGGAGCACGTGATCGAGGGCGTCGCCGCGCTGCTTGGCGGCCTCGACCATGAGCATGAGGCGCTCCTTGACCTTGGCCTGCCCGCGGAACTCGGTGAAATCCGGCGGGCGCAGGGACACGTCGAACTCGTTCTTCGGGGCCTGAGCCGTCTCCGTGTAGAAATTGTCACTCACGGCGGCGATGGTAGACTCTTCGGGCTCGGAGTGCGAGTCCTCCGAGACGGAATGAGGGGATGTCAGCAGTTCCGGCATGACAATTGCTCCGAGCAAGCGGCGGAGGGAGAAGCGGTTATCGCGGTCCGAAGTTGTGCCCCAAACCGATATTCAGGATAAACAAAATTTATGGAAAGTCGAACAATGTTTTGTATGATTCTCATATCGGCGACGGGGGGAAACGCGGCGAGTCGTTGGTGGCTTGGCGCTTAATTGATTCAAACTTCTTAACTATTCCGGTATTCGTGTTGCAAATTTCGGACTTGACGCGAACCTAATCGTTCCCGAAAAGAAGCGATTCTTTCGGGAAGAACTTTTATTGTCTTTCTACCTGTCGGAGAATCCGCAAACAGACGCTTTTCGCATGAATCGAAACACTTCCGGGCGCAGCCCGTTGAGACTCGCAGTCAGCGCCCTCGTGGCCATGGTGACACTCGCCGGAACCACGATGGTCCGGGCCCAGGGAGGTGGTGAGATCGTCAAGGACATCGACGTGGAATACGTCGGGTCTGCGGTCGTTACCAAGGACCGCATCCTGGCGGCCATGTCGACGAAGGTGGGAGAGCCGCTTTCCCCGGCCAAGATTGACGAGGACATCAAGAATCTCTACGCGACGGGTGACTTCGAAAACATCCGGGTTCTCTCCAAGCCCTCCGGCGGCGGGGTGGCTCTGAAGCTGGTGGTGCAGGCCCGCTCGATGCTGGGCGAGGTGCGGTTCGTCGGCAATTCCGCTTTTGACTCCGACAAGCTGTCGAAGCAGGCCGACCTGCGGGTGAATCGTCCCATCGACGAAACCGAGATCCGCGAAGGCCGCGAGGCGATCCTCGAACTTTACCGCAAGCGCGGTTTCCCCGACACCACCGTGAGCTACCAGGTTTCGGCGCCGGACCGCTCCGGTTATTCGTCGGTGACCTACAGTGTCAGTGAAGGTGGCCAGGCCAAGCTTCGCGAGGTGACCTTTGTGGGTAATTCGGTCTTCACCTCCGCCGAGCTGAAGAAGCAAATGGAGCAGAAGTCGAAGAGCATCCTGAATCCTTTCCAGAAGGAAGCCCGGATCGACGACAGCACGCTGGAAACCGACATTCGCTCGATCGAGGATCATTACCAGAACAACGGCTATCTGGGTGCCCACGTGGTAAACGTGAGCCGCGTCCGCGTTGAAGGTGGACAGGAAGTGGATCTGGTCATCACCATCAACGAAGGCGAGCCCTACACCATCGGAAACGTCGCCGTGAGCGGCGTGAATGCCCTCTCGCTGGAGAACGACCTGCTGCCCTACCTGAAGACGAAGGCGGGCAACGCCTATTCGGGTCAGTTCCTGAAAGACGACATCGCGCTGATCGAGGATCAATACGGGCTCAAGGGTTACGCCGATGCCCACGTCACGCCTAAGCTCGACCCGGCCGGTCAGAACGCGGTTTCGGTGACCTTCGTGGTGACCGAGGGGCGCTCCTACAACGTGGGTCAGATTCACATCGAAGGAAACACCAAGACCAAGGATCAAGTGATCCGTCGCGAATTGGCGATCCTGCCTGGTGAGCCTTTCGACAAGGCGAAGATCGAGGCCAGCCGCGCCCGCCTGATGAACCTGAACTATTTCTCGGCAGTCGATGTGATGCCGGTGGACACCGGTTCGATGATCGACTCCAAGGACCTGGTGATCACTGTCACTGAGAAGCCGACCGGAACGATCAACTTCGGGGCGGGCTTCAGCTCGATCGATGATCTGGTCGGATTCATGGAAATTTCCCAGACGAACTTCGATATCGGCAACTGGCCTTCCCTGACGGGTGGTGGTCAGCGTTTCCGTCTCGGAGTCCGCGTCGGCACCAAGCGCCGCGACATCCAGTTCAGCATCACGGAGCCCTGGTTCATGGGCAAGCGCCTCGCGTTGACGGGTGAGGCGTTTTACCGCGACCTGCTTTTCCTGAGTGATTACTACGACCAGACGACTTTCGGTGGGGCGCTCTCCCTGCGTAAGCCGATTGGCGAATTCCTTTACGCGGAGGCAGGCATACGCCCGCAGAGCATCCAGATCGACGTCGACAACGACGCCTCGGACATCCTCAAGGAGGAAGACGGAGATTTCTTCTACAACGCGGGTGAGTTCAACGTGGTCTACGATGACCGCAACGATCTCTTCCTTCCGCGTAAGGGCCGTCGCCTGAGTGCCGGTGTCGAAGCTGGTCTCGGTGGCGATGTCAGCGCCGTAACCTTTTCCGCGACGGGTGCCCAGCACATCTCCCTGCCGGGTGACACCATCCTGAACATCAGCGGCCGCTTCTCGTCGGTCAGCGATGCGGATCACATCTTCGTTCGCCAGTTCCTTGGTGGTGCCAACAACCTTCGTGGTTTCGACTATCGTGACGTTGGTCCGAAGGACGAGAAGGGTGAGCCTCTCGGCGGCGACGAAATGTGGTTCGCTTCAGCGGAATACACCTTCCCGATCGTGGATAAGATTCGCGGCGCGGTTTTCTACGACATGGGTGAAGTTTCTGGCGGCCCCGGCACCTTCGGCGGTGGCATGAACTCCAACTGGGGTTTCGGTGTTCGCCTCTTCATGCTTGGTGGCGCGCCAATCCGCCTCGACTACGGTATTCCGATCGACACCGATCAGTTCAACGACGACAGTGGTCGTTTCAACTTCACGATCGGATACAATTTCTGATCGGCGGCGACCCGCGACACCTTCCCGACAAGGGGCAGCCTCAAAGGCTGTCCCTTTTTCTTTCGTCACACTGGAGGGTTTCACCCCAAGTTTTATCGGAGGAAGTTCCACTGATAAATCTCTAAGAAGCCCCGCCCCTTATGCGTTTGCGTTTAGACAGAACTCTGCTTTGTTGCCCGCCTTGCCAAAAACCGAAACCGAATAGCGTTGACGCTGGGCTGACCCTTGATTGAAACTCGTTACCCACCTCTCCGAATGTCTCATCCCTCCCCCAAAGGATTCATGAAACGCCCCCTTCTTTCCATTCTCCTGCTGGGACTTGCTTTCAGCGGCATGTTTTCCCGCGAAGCTTCCGCCCAGAACGGCCTCAACATTGCCGTCGTGGACATGCAGGAGTGCCTCAACCAATACTACAAGACCAAGGTCGAGGTGGAAGCCGTCAACGAGATCGCCAAGGAGAAGCAGAAGGAGATCGACGCCAAGCGGGCCGACTACGAAGCGCTGACGAAGAAAGCGGCCGGCCTTGATGAGAAGGCGCGCGATACCGCGATGTCGCAGGAGCAGCGTCAGGCGGCTTTCAACGAACTGCAGGGAATCATGCAGGAGCGCATGGCCAAGGGGCGAGAGATCCAGGAAGCCGAACGCCGCGCCCAGCAGGAGATCATCGAAGCGCGCCAGAAGATGGAGCAGACGCTCGTGGCCACCATTCGGGAAATCGTGGACGGCATCTGTGTGAGCAAAGGGCTCGACCTCGTTTACGACAAGTCCTTCCTCCCGAAGGCCAACAAGGTCATTCTGTTCACTTCGGACAAGGTGCCGGATCTGACCGACGGCATCATCGCCGAACTGAACAAGGACGCTCCGGCGGATGCCGCCACGACCTCGGCAGCCCCGAGTGGCGGGAACTGATCTCGTCCAATTGGCAGAAACCGGGGCGGGTTCCATGAAATCGCCCAAACACAGCCGCCAGCGGGACCGCAAGTTCCACCGGCGGCTTTTTTCTGCCGGTGTTTGACCACTTTCGACGGCGCCTCGAATCACTTTTCACTCTCTCCGCGAACTCCCTTGAATCTCACGCTCCAGGAACTGGCCGACATGGTTGGCGGCACGATCGTCAGGGGTGACTCAAGCCAGTCCTTCGCCGGCTTTGCGGCGCTGAAAACCGCGATGCCGACCGACGTCAGCTTTTTCGGCAATCCCAAATACGCCGCCGATCTCGCCGATACGAAGGCGGGGGCGGTTTTGATCAAAACGGAGGATGTGACGGCTCCGAAAACTGCGGCTCTGGTTCGGGTCGAGAATCCGGTCATGGCTTTCGACACGGTGCTGCGGAACTTCGCGGTGCCGAAACCGGAAGCGGCGATGGGAGTGCATCCCTCCGCGGTGGTGGCGGACGATGCCACGCTGAATCCGGAGAGGGTTTCGATCGGACCGAATGCCGTGATCGAAGCCGGAGCCGAAATCGGGGACGGGAGCCGCATCGGCTCCTGCTCGGTGATCGGAGTCGGCGCGAAGGTGGGCAGGGATTGCGAGATCGCCTCGGGTGCTCATGTCGGATACGGATGCATCGTCGGAGATCGGGTGATCCTGCATTCCGGAGCGATCCTCGGCGCGGACGGATTCGGATTTGAATTCGTCGATGGTCGGCATCAGAAGATCGAGCAGCTCGGGATCGTCCGGATCGAGAACGATGTCGAAATCGGCGCCAGCACGACGGTCGATCGGGCTCGCTTTGGCGAAACGGTGATCGGCGAGGGCACCAAGATCGACAATCAAGTACAGATTGGCCACAACGTCGTCATTGGGAGACACTGCATTGTCGTCGCCCAGACCGGGATTTCCGGCAGCACCCGCATCGGCAACTACGTGACCCTGGCCGCGCGAACCGGCGTGGCTGGACACATCCAGATCGGAGATGGTGCCATCACCGGAGGACGTTCGGGCGTGATCGCCGATGTCGCTCCCGGAGAAAAAGTCTTCGGTTACCCGGCGAAGCCGTGGAAGGAATCGATGCGAACCAGTATGTTCGTCAAGCGCCTCGGCGGACTCTACAACCGCGTCAAGAAACTCGAGGAGCGTCTGGGCGAGGAGTGACCGAAAGCGCTTCGCGCGGAGTCTCAACCGACCTTCGCTTCGGTCTCACGCATGTAGCGGAGGCTCTCCGTGCAGATCGTCTCGATCCCGGGGGTGTAATCAAACACCTCCACCGAAACCCAGCCGTCGTAGTCGATTTCCTTGAGAGCGCCGAAAATGGGCTCGAATTCGATATCGCCCATGCCGGGGCCGAGCAGATTCGGATCGTTGGCGTGGAAATGGGCGATCCAGTCGCGACTGTCGCGGATGATGTCGGCGATCGCTTTCGATTCCGTCGACATCGCTTTCACGTCCAGGTGCAACCGGCAGTTGGGTGAATCGACCATGCCGGCCAACGCGATCCCCAGCTCGGCCGTATTCAGAAAGTCACCCTCGGCCGGTCCGAGCGGTTCGAGTGCCAGCGTGACACCACAATCCTCGAGAACCGGCATCGCGGCGCTCACCACTTCCGCCGCGTAGCCCATGGCTTGATCGTGAGTCACGCCCGGCAGCAGATTTCGCTGCAGCGGCGATCCCAGCACCATGATGGAACCGTCCAGATCGCGGCACAGTCGCGCGAGTTCGGCCAGGTAGTCGCTGGTGATCCGGCGAACCTTTTCGTCCGGAGTTGTCAGGTAGAATCCCTCCGTCTTCGCCAACAACCAGTGCAGTCCCACGCATTCGAGGCCGGCGTCCGCGATCTGTTCTTTCACCGTGGCCCGCTGTTCGGCGCCGATCTCTCGTGCGTCATGATGGATGGTGAAAGGAGCGATCTCCACCCCGGTGTAGCCGCACTCGCGGGCGTAGGCGAATGCCTTTTCAAAAGGCCAATCCTGAAAGGTTTCGTTGCAAATGGCGTATTTCATGGCGCGACGGAGAGGGGAGAAAACTTACGACCCCCCCTTTAGCCAAAAGATTCCCGTAACGCAAAGGGGAAACCACCTCGAAAATTTCGACAGGCAAAAATTTTCAGGAATTTCTAAAATTTATTTGAACTATCGTTAAGGGCAGTTAATTTTTAAAACTTCTGCAATTCATCGCGAATCACAATCAACAACTACCTCTCTTAACTATGAAAAAAGTGTTCTTCACTCTCATCGCAATGGCTGGTCTTGGCGGCATCGCTCAGGCGGGCGGCAAGTATGTCATCGATTCCGCTCCCGCGCCGATGGCCCCTCCCAGCTGCTACGGAACCGGATTTGAATTTGGCGGTTTCGCTGCCGGTATTTTCCCGGATGGCGGCGTCGAAGATGAAATCGGCGGTGGCGTCAGCCTCGGCTATTTCTTCAACGAAAACTTCGGTCTCGATTTCTCGGCCGCCGTTTTCGCCACTGACAGCGAGATCCAGAACTACACTCTGGACGCCGTCTACCGCTTCCCGATCAACTGTATCGCGCCTTACATCCTTGCCGGTGGTGGCGTTCACACCAACGGAACGACTGAAGGTCTTTTCCGCTTTGGCGGTGGCATCGACCTGCGCCTCTTCGAAGGCACTTCGCTCTTCGCCGACGGTATTTACAACATTCTCGGCGGCGACGTGGAAGACTACACCATCGCCCGCATCGGTCTGCGCTTTGCGTTCTGATCTCCTGAAACCTTTTTCGATCTGGTAGTTAAGATCGAGTTGACACTAAGAACGCCGGCGGGAAACCGTCGGCGTTCTTTTTTTTAATTTTTCGCCGGACCGAAATCGCGAAGATTTCACCTGCCAGAACTGGCGCAGAAATTCACTTGCGAGAAAAAAAAGCCCCTGTATCGGTATCCGCGTTCAACACAATCACGTCTTACCTATCAACCTTTTATGAATAAA
This sequence comes from Verrucomicrobiia bacterium, assembly GCA_020439945.1. Lineage (GTDB taxonomy): Bacteria > Verrucomicrobiota > Verrucomicrobiia > Verrucomicrobiales > DEV007 > JAEUHH01. The sequence continues at coordinate 11,244 of JAGRPB010000103.1, read as the reverse complement.
TCGATTCTCATTGCGCTCGCCGCATTCGCTCTGGTGCCGTTTGCCGCTCAAGCTGGTGGCGGAAAAATGGTCGTGGAAAAGAATCCCGTGGTCGTGGCTCCTCCCTGCTATGACGGTGGCTTCGAATTCAGCGGTTTCGCAGCCGGTTTTTTCCCTGACGGCGGTCACTACGATGACGCCCTCGGTGGTGGTATCAGCCTCGGCTATTTCTACAACGAAAACTTCGGTTTCGATTTCTCGGCCGCCGTTTATGGCACCGACAGTGAAGTGCAGAACTACACCCTCGACGCCGTCTATCGTGTGCCCTTCAACTGCATCGCTCCCTACGCGATCGTCGGTGGTGGCGTTCACACCAACGGTGAAACCGAAGGCCTCTTCCGCTTCGGTGGTGGTATCGATTTCCGCATGATGGAAAACGGTTCCATCTTTGCCGACGGCACCTACAACCTGCTCGGTGGCGACGTGGACAACTACACCATCGCTCGCCTCGGCCTGCGCTTCGAATTCTGATTCATTCGATTCCGACCTTTATCGGTCAATCTTCCGAAAAACGCCGGTCGCTCACGCGGCCGGCGTTTTTTTGTGGCGGGAATACTGGGAGTGCGGGCGTCTCGCCCGCCGCGGAACCGCGGAGCGCGAGGATCCCTCATCGCCTTGTTTTGCCTCGGGTGAGCAATATGCTCGCGGTCCTTCACTGGGATCGAAGCGGGTGGGACGCCCGCGCTCCCAGTGAGAAGGAATACCATCACGGATGAATTTCGTGCTTCTCGAGGAAAGCCTCGAGTTCATCGACCCCGAAATCCGGGAGCATCAGATCGCCGACGGTCATCGTGGGCGCCTTCGTCTGGCCCGAGATTCGGCGCATTTCATCGAATGCGGCCGGGTCGGCGATGACGTCGATGGTTTGAAAGTCGTAACCTTCGCGTTTCAGCCAAGCGACTGCATCGACGCACCAGGGACAACCGGGTTTGATGTAAACCTTCATGAGCGGGGAAAGGGAATAGGAAGAAGACGAGGAATAGGAAGACCAATCAGTAGGCTCGAGAAAATACGACCCGACCCTCGGCCGGATTTCCCGTGCCAATGCAGGTGCCGGGCTCGCCGCGAAGCGCGGGATCCTTGGGAAAGCAACGGACTGTGATCTTGAGATCCTTCGCGAGCGTGTCCTCATCCTCCGGCGAACCGGCCCAGTGGGCGAGCGCGAAACCGCCAGGCTGATCTTCGGCAAAGAAGGACTTCAGTTCGTCCATCGAGGCGATTTCCACCGTGTTTTCCCGGCGGAAAGTCCGTGCCCGATCGAGTAGTCCGTCCTGAATGGATTGGAGAGTCTCCGCCATGGAAGCGGCCACTTCCGTCGCCGGTACGAAGGCCTTGTCCTTCGGCGCCCTGTCACGGCGAGCGAGCGCGACCGATCCCTTTTCCAGATCGCGCGGTCCGATCTCGATGCGAACCGGCACCCCTTTCTTGATCCACTCCCAGTTTTTCACCCCGCCGCCGAGATCGCGATCGTCGATCTCCACGCGCACCGGGTCTCCGTGAAAGGACTGGGCTTTCAATTCATCTGCCAGCTTTTGACAGGCCGCCAGCACCGCATCAGCGGACTCCGGTTTCGGCGTCACCGGCAGGATCACCACCTGGGTGGGCGCCACGCGGGGCGGCATCACCACGCCATCGTCGTCACCGTGGGCCATGATCAGCGTCCCGATCAGACGCGTGCTCACTCCCCAACTCGTCGTCCAAGCGTGTTCGCGTTTGCCTTCGCGACCTTCGAACTCGATGCCGGCGGCCTTGGAGAAATTCTGACCCAGGAAATGCGACGTGCCCGCCTGAATCGCCTTCCGGTCCTGCACCATGGCCTCGACCGTGAAGGTATTGAGCGCGCCGGGAAAGCGCTCCGCCTCCGATTTTTCACCCGGCACCACCGGAATGGCCAAATGATCACGGAGGAAGGTCTCGTAGACGCCGTGCATGAGGATGGTCTCCTCCATCGCTTCCTCGGCGGTCTCGTGGGCTGTGTGACCTTCCTGCCAGAGAAACTCCGCCGTCCGCAAAAAGAGCCGCGGCCGCATCTCCCAACGCATCACGTTCGCCCATTGGTTGATCAGCAGAGGCAAATCGCGATGGCTCTGCACCCAACGGGCAAAGGCCGCCCCGATGATCGTTTCCGACGTCGGACGAATCACGTAGGGCTCGGTCAGCTCGCCCGAGGGCACCATCTTGCCGTCCTTCAATTCAAGTCGGTGATGCGTCACCACCGCACATTCCGTGGCGAAACCTTCCACGTGAGTCGCTTCCTTTTCCAGGTAGCTGACCGGAATCAGGAGCGGGAAATAGGCGTTCTTGTGCCCGGTCTCCTTGAACATGGCATCGAGCTGCCGCTGAATCTGCTCCCAGAGCCCGTAGCCCCACGGTTTGATGACCATGCAGCCCCGCACCTCCGAATTCTCCGCCAGATCGGCGGCACGCACGACTTGCTGATACCACTCCGGAAAATCTTCTTCGCGGGTGGGAGAGATGGCGTTCTGAGGTCCTTTGGCCATGAGAGAAAGGGCTGATTAAAGAGGGTTAAGTCGCCGACCCAACAGGGTTGAGTGCTAGCATCGGCGGCAAGGGAAGCACCCTAATCAGGTGGAGGCGGAATGCCAGCGGGGAAATCACGAATCGATGAGGCCTGTTGGGGCAGTGGGTTGTGGGTCCAAGTGCCGAGATTGTTCAGTCTGCGATCATGAGGGACCGCATCCGCCATCTTGAAACGGCTGAAACGTCAAGAAGTCGAAACTGGTTCCGGTTTTGCCAAAACGAATTGCAAAAAAGCCAAATACCGGTGGCCTGCTCCACCTTTCCATTTCGAACCGGTAAGGTCCTTCACCTGGTAAGGGAAAGCGGCCGATCGGAAGGAATTCCGAATCAAATGCGACGCTTGCAGGTATCACGAAGCGCCTACCGGAATTCTTGTCCGGGAGGGAATCCTCTTCAGTGCTTCGGGGAGATCTCCAGATCCTGCGGATGGCGGGCGATGTGGCCGTCAGCGAGGACGCCGCGCCAGTGGGTGCCGGGATAGACGAGGCCGTCGCGGCCGAGGAGGGTGCCGGGGCTGAGAACGCTGTTGCAGCCGACTTCGGTGCGGTCACCGACGATGGCGCCGAATTTTCGCAGGCCGGTGTCGATGGCGTTTCCGTCGGCATCGCGGACGCGGACGTTCTGCCGATCGAGCCGAACGTTGGAGCAAATCACACCGGCTCCAAGGTGGGCCTTGTGACCGAGGATGCTGTCGCCGACGTAGTTGAAGTGCGGGATCTCGCTGTCGTTGAAGATGAGGCAATTTTTGAACTCGCTGGAATTGCCCAGCACGCAGCCATCTCCGGCGATGACGGTCTGGCGCAGGTAAGCGCCGCTGCGAACGACGGTGCCGGCCCCAATCCATGCAGGCCCTTGGATGACGGCATTGGCCTCGACGACGGCGCCCTCGGCAATAAAGACGCACGGTCCGATCAAAGCGCGCTCGTGGACGTTGCCTCGGATCAGTTCACCGTCGGCGACGGCATCATCGAGCTTTTTCTCCAGATACGCCGCCAGCCGACCGAGCGCGCTCCAGACAGGTTCGCCCTCGGCAAAGACCTCGGCGTGATCAGTCTGGGTGAGGTCGAGGAAGTGGGAGGCGGGGTAAAGCGGCACCGTTTTGCGTGATTCGTGCTTTTTACGGATACTTGTAGCCGCTTCGCCAGAAGGTGGTCGGAGCGACGGCCACGCTCTGGCGAGCGCGGCTACGATTCTGTTCACTGTGTCGCTGTGCCGCTCCTCACTGTGTCACTCAAACAGTAAGAATATCCTTCTCCTTGTGCTCGAGGTGTTCGTCGATGCTCTTAACGTACTTGTCGGTCAGGGACTGCACCTCTTTTTCGTAGTCGTGATACTGATCCTCGGTGATGGAGCTGTCTTTTTGGGCGGCCTTGAGTTTGTCCATGCCATCCTTGCGTGCGCCACGAACGCGGATGCGGCCCTGCTCGGCCATGTCCTTGATGACTTTGGCGAGTTCGATGCGGCGCTCCTGGGATAGCTCGGGAATGGGCAGGCGAATGAGGCGGCCATCGGCGGCGGGATTGATGCCGAGGCGGGACTCGCGCAGGGCGCGCTCGATATCCTGCATGGTGCTGGCATCGTAGGGCTGCACGGTGAGCATGCGCGGCTCGGGCGTGGCGATGAGGGCCAGCTCGCGGAGCTTCATGGTCGAACCGTAGGCGACCACTTTGACATCGATGCCTTCGACCAGGGCGGGGCTGGCCTTGCCGGTGCGGACGGTGGACATTTCGTGGAGGACGTAGTCGACGGCTTTCTGCATCGCGACTTCGGTTTCCAGGAGGATTTCATCGGGGTCCATGGCAGGCGGTGAGGGCAGGGTTTTCGGATACTGGGAAAAAAGAGATATCAGGTCCGCTCAGGCGGCGTCGGCATCGAGCGGCTTGGCCGAGACGATCGTGCCGATATCTTCGCCGAGCAGGGCGCGACCGATGTTTTCCGGATCGGTCATGTCGAAAACGATGATGGGCTTGTTGTTGTCCCGGCAGAGGCTGAACGCGGTGGCATCCATGACCTTCAGCCCCATGGTGAGGGCGTCGGTGAAGGTGAGATGCTCGAAACGCTGCGCGTCGTCGAATTTCATCGGATCCTTGTCGTAGACGCCATCGACCTTGGTGGCCTTGAGGATGGCGTCGGCGCCGATCTCGCTGGCCCGCAGGGCGGCGGTGGTATCGGTGCTGAAGAAGGGATTGCCCGTGCCGGCGCCAAAGATGACGACGCGGCCGAGTTCGAGGTGCCGCATGGCCTTTCTGCGGATGAAAGGCTCGGCGACGTTTTTCATTTCGATCGCAGTCTGCACGCGGGTTGGGGCGCCGTGGGCCTCGAGCATGCTCTGCAGGGCGAGCGAATTCATCACCGTGGCCAGCATGCCCATGTAGTCGGCGGTGGCTCGCTCCATTCCGCGACCGGCGGCGGCGGCGCCTCGCCAGAAGTTGCCGCCTCCCACGACGAGGGCGATCTCGACGCTCTGTTCCTGGGCGAGTTTGATCTGGATGGCGATGGCCTCGACGATCTCGGGAGAGATGTTGTCGTGGCTACCTGGCTCACGAAGGACTTCTCCGCTGAGTTTGAGGACGACGCGCTTGAACTTTCTTGGCATGTAGACAGCGAAGGATTTGGGCATCAAACAACAAGACGCCGCTAATTCAAAGGGGAAATGTGGCGGGGAAGGATTGAGTGAGGATCCAAAGGGGTAGTGTCGGCAGCCGGTGATCAGCCGGAGCCTGAAAAAATCAGAACCTGAAACCGATCCGGCTGACCAGTTTTCTCACTCGATCACTTCCGGCCACTCGGTGTGGAAGAACTCGCCTTCCGGTTTGTCGAGTCGCTCGTAAGTGTGGGCACCGAAGAAATCGCGCTGAGCCTGGAGCAGGTTCGCGGGCAATCGGGCGCTGCGGTAACTGTCGTAGTAACCAAGTGAGGCGCTGAAAGCCGGGACCGGAATTCCCTGGGTCACACCGAGCGCCACGATCTCGCGCCAGGCGGCCTGGCTGCGGTTGAGGATGTCCTTGAAGAACGGATCCAGCATCAGGTTGGTGAGGTTCGGATCGCGCTCGTAGGCTTCGGTGATGCGATTGAGGAAGCGCGCCCGAATGATGCAGCCGCCGCGCCAGATGCGGGCGATGCCACCGAGATCGAGATCCCAGTCGTGGGCTTCTCCCACCTTCTTGATCAGGTCGAGTCCCTGGGCGTAGCTGATGATTTTCGAGGCGTAGAGGGCGTCGCGAACCTTGGAGACGAGTTCCTCCTTGGGCAGATCGATCTGCGGCGTCGGGCCTTCGAATTCGCTCGCCGCCGCGAGACGCTGGTCCCGCAGCGCGGACAGGATACGAGCTTCCACCGCCGCGTTGATGGTGGAAATGACGACCGCGTTTTCCGCGGCGTTCATCACCGTCCAGCGGCCAGTACCTTTCTGGCCGGCGCGGTCGAGAATCAGCTCGACGATCGGCTCGCCGGTTTCCTTGTCGCGGATCGTGAAAATCTTGCTGGTGATCTGGATGAGGTAGCTCTCCAGGTCGCCCTGGTTCCACTCGTCGAAGATCTCCGCCATTTCCTCCGTGGTCAGGCCGGCGGTCTTGAAGATCTGGTAGGCCTCGCAGATCAGCTGCATGTCGCCGTACTCGATGCCGTTGTGCACCATCTTCACGTAGTGACCGGCGCCGCCTTTCCCGATGTGGGTCACGCACGGTTCGCCGTTTACCTTGGCCGCGATGCTTTCGAAGATCGGCTTGATCAGTTCCCAGCTGCTGTTCGGACCGCCGGGCATGATGGCCGGGCCTTTGCGGGCGCCCTCTTCACCGCCGGAAACTCCGGTGCCGATGTAGAGAATGCCCTTCGCTTCCAGTTCCTTCGAGCGGCGCTCGGTGTGGATGAAAAAGGTGTTCCCACCATCGATGACCAAGTCGCCCTCTTCGAGAAGCGGCACCAGTTGATCGATCACCGCGTCAACGGCGTCGCGATCGGCCGGATCGGCGCCCGCTTTCGACTGCACCAACATCATGATCTTGCGGGGGCGCTCGATGCTCTCAACGAATTCCTCCAGTGACTTGGTGCCGACGAGATTCTTGTCCGGGTGCGCGCCGACAAACTCATCCGTCACCGAAGTGGTGCGGTTGTATACGGAAACGCGAAAGCCTCGGCTCTCGACGTTCAACACCAGGTTCTGCCCCATCACCGCGAGGCCGATCAATCCGAAATCGCTCTTGCTCATGCTTCTGCTTGTAGAAAGTTTTTTGGAGCCGCACCCTACGCGGGAATCCGTTTTGGAAAAGTCCCATTTCATCAGTTCACTCGGCGAAAAAACCGTCGCCGAATTCGAGGCCGGGCTGGCGCCTTCGACCGAACACGGCGCCGACCTTCGCTTCCACGGCGTGGTTCGTGATCGCGAGGATGGCCGTTTCATCACCGGGATCGACTACACCGCCTACCGGCCCATGGCCGATCGCGAACTGGAGGCCGTGGTCGCCGCCATGAGCGCCGAGCATCCCGAACACCGGGTCGCTGTCTATCATCGCATCGGATTTGTCGCCGCCGGCGAGGCCAGCATTCTCATCCGTGTCCAGACCGCCCACAGCGCCGCCGCGTTCACGTTGTGCCAGGAATACCTGCGACGGATCAAGACCACCGTTCCGATCTGGAAAGAACCGATTTGGGCAACGGAAGCGGAGCCGGTTCGGGAGTGATGAGCGAAGAGTAAAAAGTAGGAAGTAGTCCTATCAGCGATTGGATTTCTCTTTTCTCCGTCCGAATGTGGCGAGATTGGCAAAAAGACCGGAACTGAACAGGGTTGAATCGCCGACCAAACCCTCTTGAATGAGACGAGGAACCACCCAATCCTGCTTCTTTTCATTGTTTACTCACCACTTTTCACTGGTCGCAGGCCCATGAACCTCCCCAATCAGCTCACGCTTCTCCGATTTATCCTGACCTTCGTCTTTGTCGCGGCGATGTCCGTGGAGTTCCCCCAAAGTCGAAGTGTCGCGGCGATCGTTTTCATCATCGCGGCGATCACCGACTTTCTCGATGGCTACCTGGCGCGAAAGCACAATTTGATCACCAATTTCGGCAAGCTGATGGACCCGCTCGCCGACAAGGTCCTGATGGCGGCCGGGTTTGTGATGCTGATGGCAACGCCCGAAGTTCCCCTGCCGGCGTGGATGGTGATCGTGATCCTGACGCGCGAGTTTCTCGTGACCGGCCTGCGGCTCGTCGCGTCGGCCGAGGGCGTGGTGCTTGCGGCGGAGAGTCTCGGCAAGCACAAGACCATTTGGCAGATTGTGATGATCATCTATTTCCTGGTCGCGCTCGCGTCCAGCGAGGCAACATTCTCCTGGATGCGCTGGTTGTTTGCCTGGAAACCCACCAGTCCGGAGATCGCGGGCGTGATTCTCATGTGGATCGCCCTGCTGTTGACCGTGATTTCCGGCCTCAGCTACGCCTGGAAAAACCGGAAGCTGCTCGCTGACTGTTGAAGGAGCTGAGTTTTTCCCTGGCAGAGCGGCATTGCGGAGGCGAAACGGCCCCGGATTGACGGGTTTCGTTCCCCGGTCGAATTTCGACAAGCCGGTGTGTGTGAGCGATCGAAAATCGGAAAATAATGCTTGCGTCTCAATCCTGAAACGGCTCAAATACCGATTCTTCGAGACGAAACACCACAGGAAAGAATACGCCATGAAACAAGCGTTCGGAATTTTTGCCGCCCTCATTCTCATGCCCGCCTTCCAGGTTCAGGCTTGGACTGGAGGTCCTTGGAGCAATGACAGTTACCAGGCCAATGGCGACGACGGTGTCTATGAAGCGGTAGGGACGTTCACTGATGGCACGGCGATGTATCGCTGGGCAGTCTACAACGAGGCGCCGGGACTGAACTCCATGCAGGGAGGTCAAGCGAATGGTGCCCTCACCTCCAACGTTCAATTTGGGTCATTGGTGGGTGCGCAAAACCCCCATGTGATTTGGTATCGTGGTATCGTCTACTATGGTCGTTGTTTCGGAATCGTGAATTCCAACATGAAACTCGTGATGGTGACGGGAAATGCCTCCGATACTGGTCTGAATGGTTCCGATGGTCAAATGAACGGTGTTGACCTCAATACGGGAGCGACTTCCTCGATCGAGATTTCGGGCGGGGCAGGGTCATCGGCCACCATTCCCGATCGCAAACGACTTGCGAACTCAACCTTCAAGGCCAAGATCAACAAATCGTACCCGAGCAAACGGTTCCACGGTTACGGGACCATTAGTTTCGTTGGTGAACCGAATTTCGATATCATCGTCGTTACGGTGCCTACCGTCACGACTGTCGCCAGCGTGACCAGTTTCAGTGTGACCAGTCAGAGTTCGAGTTCGAGCTTCCTTCAGGTGGGTCACCGGGTGGGAATGAAGATTTTCGGCACCCAGGTCTCCACTCAGGTCTCGGGTTGATCGCTTTTCCTTTTTGGAGTGGCGGTGATTTGCTGCCAATCCGTTCAATTCGCCTCGTTCAACGGAGTTTGACTCCTGTGGGACGAGGCGGTTTTGTGTAGACCGATGATGCAGAACTGCAAATTGACTGACGGTCAGATGGGAATTGAGGCGGGCCGGCCACAACGGTCTGAAAAACGCCGGGCGAAAGGCGCTTACACGGTGGTGGAGATTCTTGTCTCTGTTGTGATCGTCGGAATCCTAATTGGCATCGCCGTTCCATCCTATGAAACCTTTCGAAAGCGGGCGGAAAAAGCCCGTTGTATCGGCAATCTGAAAGTGCTGCATACCGGATTTGATTCCTACATTCTGGACAACAATCATTGGCCGCAACTCCCCGAGGATTCGTTCGATATGGAAGAATCGGATTACTTCCGCATCTGGATCAAGGCACTCGAGCCCTACGGAGTCGGACAGGAATCGTGGCTTTGCTCAAGTGATCGTGTCTTGAAAGCGCTGCCGGACGCGGAACGGGATGAATATGTTTCCTCGTATCTGCCGACGCAGTTCAATTCTCACCGGTTTACCCCCTATCGTTGGAATCAACCCTGGGTGACGGAACGGGGCGACTATCACGGCAAAGGGGCACATGTCCTGATGCCGGATGGTTCGATCACGACGTCCCAATCGCCCTGGGGCGAGCGATGATCCGGGCGTCGGTTTTCGGTTGAAGTGCCGCGAGACCTCAACCTCAACACCAGTCATGGTTGAGGTTCCTTCAGCGATTCTCAGTGATATTCCTGCAGCGCCTTGATGCCCAATTCCTGGGATTTCATCGATGATATTGCGGAGACACAGGCTCGCGCCGCCCGCATCGTGGTGACGATGGGCACGCGGTGAGAGATGGCGGTGCTGCGGATCTTTACCTCGTCGTGACGCGGGGTGCGACCGCTGGGGGTGTTGATCACCATGGCGATCTCGCCGTTTTTCAGCATGTCGAGGACATTGGGACGCCCCTCGGCCAGTTTGCGGAGCTTGTGGACCGGGATCTCGGCGTCGGTGAGTGTCTTGGCGGTGCCGGAAGTGGAAAAAATGGTGAAGCCCATTTCCTGGAACTGACGAGCCAGCTCGATGATCTGCGCCTTGTCGGAATCCTTGACGCTGATGAAGATGTTTCCGGAATCGGGCAGCGCGGATGACGCCGCCATCTGGGACTTGGCAAAGGCGAGGCCGAGATCCGCATCGATCCCCATCACTTCCCCTGTCGATTTCATTTCCGGCCCCAGCGAGATGTCGATCCCGGGGAATTTTGAAAACGGGAAAACCGCTTCTTTGACGGAATAGTGCGGGGGGATGACCGGCTCGGTGAATCCGAGATCGACCAGTTTTTGGCCAGCCATTACCTTGGCCGCCAGTTTGGCCAGCGGGACGCCGATGGCCTTGCTGACGAAGGGCACGGTTCGCGAGGCCCGGGGATTCACTTCGATCACGTAGAGTTCGTCGCCTTTGACCGCGAACTGGATGTTCATCAGTCCGCGCACCTCAAGCTCACCGGCGAGCGCCTTGGCGGCATCGCTGATCTTGGCACGCATGCTGTCGGTCAGGGTGAAAGGCGGAATCACGCAGGCGCTGTCGCCAGAGTGAATACCGGCCTCCTCGATGTGCTCCATGATGGCGCCGACCACGGTGGTCTCGCCGTCGGAAATGCAATCGACATCGACCTCGGTCGCGTCCTCGAGAAAACGGTCCACCAGCACCGGGCGCTCGGGACTCGCCTCGACGGCCGTGCGCATGTAGTGACGCAGCTCGTCGTCATTGTAGACGATCATCATGGCGCGACCGCCGAGCACGAATGACGGCCGGACCAGCACCGGGTATCCGATTCGCCCAGCAATATCGACCGCTTCCTGCTCGGAGACGGCGGTGCCAGCAGGCGCCTGTTGCAGGTTCAGCTTGTCGAGAAGGGCGCTGAAAAATTTCCGGTCTTCCGCCAGCTCGATGTTCTTCGGTGACGTGCCGATGATGTTCGCGCCATGGCGCTCCAGGTCTGCGGCGAGGTTGAGGGGCGTCTGCCCGCCGAACTGGACGATGACGCCATCGCATTCCTGCTGCTCGTAAATGTTGAGCACGTCTTCCAGCGTCAGCGGTTCGAAGTAGAGCTTGTCGCTGGTGTCGTAGTCGGTCGAAACCGTCTCCGGATTCGAGTTCACCATGATGGTCTCGAAACCCAATTCCTTCAGGGCGAATGAGGCGTGGACGCAGCAG
>JAGRPB010000102.1 GCA_020439945.1 Verrucomicrobiia bacterium | reverse complement strand
CTGTGAAAAAGAAAGCCGTCAAAAAAGCAGCGCCGAAGAAAAAGGCCGCTGTGAAAAAGAAGGCCGTCAAAAAAGCAGCACCGAAGAAAAAAGCCGCTCCCAAAAAGAAGGCGGTGAAAAAATCGGCGCCGAAGAAAAAGGCCGCGCCCAAAAAGAAAGCCGCTCCCAAAAAGAAGGCTGTCAAAAAGGCCGCGCCTAAAAAGAAAGCCGCTCCCAAGAAAAAAGCGGTGAAGAAGGTCGCCAAGAAGGCGGCTCCGAAAAAGAAAGCTGCCAAGAAGGCGGCAAAAAAAAAAGCTTAAGTAAATCTCCGGCGACGGAGAAGAAAACTTCAAAGCCCAAGGCGGTCGCCGCCAAACCGGTGGCGAACGCCCGGGCTGTTGAAGTCAAAAAGCCGAAGAACGGAAAACCCCTCAAGGGTTTCCTGAAAAACCAGAAGCAGCGCCTTCTGGATCTTCGTGACGCGCTGCTCGATCAGATGAGCGGTGTGGCGAGGGACACCCTTCGCTCTCGCGCCGAGGGAAATGAGGCCTCGGCCTTTGGCATGCACCAGGCGGACGCCGGTAGCGATGCCTATGATCGCGATTTCGCACTCAACCTCCTCTCACAGGAGCAGGACGCCCTCTACGAGATCGAAGAAGCGCTGAAACGAGTCGAAAGTGGCACCTACGGCATCTGTGAGATGTCCGGAAATCAGATTCCGGCCGCCCGACTTGAGGCCTTGCCTTTTGCACGATTTACGGTTGAATGTCAGGAACAACTTGAACAACAGGAAATGTCGGGGCACTATCGCTCCCCGGTCACTTCGCTTTTCGGACTGAACGACTCTGAAAGCACGTCCTCCGACTCGGACGACGACAACTGATCGGAACTCTGGCGGCGTATTCACGTCGCCATTTTTACCTGAAATCACCCTACCTATCCTCCCACTCCCAACCGTTTTCACGATCATGCCACGTGATGTCATCATCCTCGAATGCACCGAAGCCAAGGCTGAGGGCAAGCAGGCGTCCATCTACGTGACGACCCGGAACAAGAAGAGTCTGCGCACTCCCGGCCGTCTCGAGAAGGTCAAGTTCAACCCGTTCCTGAAGCGTCGCACGCTCCACCGCGAGAAACGCTGAGGCGGGCTTTGTGATATCACGGGAAATCAACCTTAATACGACGAACCTATGACGGGTCCAAAAACCAAAGAAAGAGCCGCCAACCTGCGCCGTGCCAATCGTCGCATGCCGCGTCGCCGCATGGACATTCCGGCCGAGAAGATCAACTATCTCAATCCGGAATTCCTCTCCAAGTTCACCACCGAAACCGGCAAGATCTATCCTCGCCGCGTGACGGGAGTATCGGCCAAAGTCCACCGCCGTATCACCCGCGAAATCAAGCGGGCTCGGGCGCTGAACCTGATGCGCTGAACGAACGACATTTTGCGGGTCATCAAGCGCATCGCCGGACGGCCAATGGTCCGGCTCTGCGTCCCGAACGAAGAGACGCGCCGGCTGGCTGCCTGGCGCGTTTTTTTGCGTTCTTTTTTTGGGATCTCTCGTTCACTGGAAGTTCCGAATCATGAATCCGGGCGCCACGCTCACACTTACCGGCTATTCCACCGCGCTGTTCTCGACCTGGTGGTTTGTCGATGACTTGTCGCTGATGCTCGACTGCGGCGACGGCGCCTGCGCCGCCCTGATGCAGAAATCACGGAAGGCACGAACCATCGCGGTATCGCATTCCGACCGCGATCATCTCGCCGGTTTGCCGCAATTCCTTCAGTTGAATGTTCGGGAAAAAGGTCTGCCGGTGGTGCTCTATCCCCGGGACTGCACCTCATTTCCGATCCTGCGAGATTTTCTGCACGACTTCGACCGTTTCCATCTTGAAGCGGAGGAGGGAAATCTTTGGAAGCCGATGACCGATGGATCGCGTCATGTGTTGGGCAAAGGGAAGGCGACGATCGAGGCGATCGCGAATCGCCACATCGAGTGCGGTGGGTCCGAGGTGAAAAGTCTCAGCTATCGGGTGACCAGGAACCATCAACAGTTGAAACCGGAATTTCGTGATCTCGACAACGAAGCCATCGTCGCCCTGCGGGAAGAGCGGGGTGCGGAAGCCATCATGGATTTCGATTCCGAAATCATTCTCACCTATTCGGCCGACACGCCGATCGAGTCCGCCGAGTTCTGGGACAAGACGAAACTGTTGATTCACGAATCGACGTTTCTCACCCGCGACGATTGTGAAACGCGCCGGCAGGAACTGCGGCATTCCGCCCTCGACGAAGTCATGCCCATGGCGACTGAATTGAATCCGGAAGCGCTGGTGCTGGGGCATTTCTCGACGCGTTATCGACGGCACGAGATCCGCGAAGCGATCCTGCGGGAATGCCGGCGTTGCCGACCGTCGTTTCCGGTTTTCGCCGTGTTGCCGGGAGAGATCCGGCACGATCTTCTGCGCAAGCGGCCCACCTGGGAGCCGTGATCCGATCGATCAGACGCCGAGTATCCGTTCGATCTCGCGCTGGATGGTTTTCAGGCGGGTCTTGTCGGTGATCGGTTTCTCCGAATTGGTGTCGATGAGGTAGAACCGGTCGATCGCCGCTCCGGCCTGGGTGCTGATGCGCGCGTGGACGACCTCCGCTTCCAGATTGCCGAGGACGGTGAACACGTCATAGAGCAACCCGATGCGGTCCTGTGCTTGCAGCTCCATCACCGTGTACTGGGGATTCAAGGTGTTCGAGACGAAGACTCGCTGGGGAATCTCGATCTCCAGTGCCTGTCGGAATGGCGACGGGCTTTCCTCGGAGCCGATCAGTTTTTCGAAATCGACTTCCTTTTCACTGATGCCGAACTCGGTAGCGATGAGTTTCTCCACCCGCTCCATCTCGCGCTCTGATTTCACCGGACCAAAGTTGGTGGTGCAGACGCGGAAGATATCGAGCACCAGGTCGTCCTCGCGGGTGAAAAGGTCGGCGCTGAGGATGTTGAGATTCCGGGCGGCGAGCGCGCCGGCTACCTTGGCCAGGAAATGGTGGCGATTCCATCCTACCAGCTCGACCAGGCTGTATCCCTCCGCCGGCCGAGCTTCCCACCCCACCACGGGAACGGCGCTATCCATGCCCGGCAGCGGCACTTTCTCGAAGAACCGGCGAAACAGATTCAGGTGCCTGACGATGCTCTTGGCTCCGCGGAACTTGAAATAGCGTTCCGGCATCTTGCTGAAATGCGCCTCGATCTCGTCGTGAAAATCGACCGGCATGCGATCGATGATCTTCGCCTTGTGCGTGTCCGGATTCCGGTTGGCCCGCTCCTGGAAGGCGGCGCGATCCTCATACCAGGCGAGGGTGTTGTTGTAGAGATGCTGCATCAGCGAGGCCTTCCAATCGTTCCAGGCCTCTTCGTTGGTTCCTTTGGAATCGACGTAGGTGAAGAGGAACAGCGTCTCCAGGTGGGAACGGTTGTGCATCGCCGTGGCGAAGTTTTCCACCGTGATGGGATCGTCGATGTTTCGTGTGGTCGCCGTTTTCCAGAAGGTCAGGTGATGATCGACCAGAAAGGTAAGAAGGCGGCGCCGGTCGCCGAAGATGCGCAGGCGGGTGCAGACGTGGCTGGCCAGCATGGCACTGGCGTCTTCGTGGTGTCGCACGTTTTCCGCACGGCCGGTGTCGTGCAGGATGAGAGCGAGATAAAGGATGTAGGGATCGTCGAGATCACGGAACAGTCGTTGAAAGAATACGGTCTTCGGGTCTTCCGAATTCGCCAGGGCGTCGAGTTGCTCGATGCAGCGCAGCGTGTGCTCGTCCGCGGAATAGCGGTGAAAGAATTCGTGCTGCACCAGATCAGTCAGCGCGCCGAACTCGGGGAGATAGCGGCCGAGAAATCCCACCCGGTGCATTTGCCGGAGAATGCGGGCCACGTCGCCTCGGTGTTGCAGGATCTCCTCGAAGACTTCGCGGTTGGAGCGGTTGCGGAGAAATTCCTTTGTGATGAGCGCGTAGCTCGATTTGAAGACTTTGCGGATCTCGGGGCTGAGCTTCAGGTGCCGCTGTTGGGTGTGGAGAAAGGTCCGCATCATACGTTGCGGGTCCTCGACAAACAGGTGCGGGCTCTCCGGAAAAATGAGTCCGTCGCGGCTGAAGAAGCCATCGAAATGCTCCTCCTGCACGCGGCGCCGCGCGAGGAAACTGATGAACGGGACGGGACCGGTGCTGTCGTCGATCACTTCCAGTTCGAAACTCTGCATCAGCGAAGTGCTGTGCTGGTAGAGGTTCCTGGTGTGAAAATAGTAGTCGCGCATGAAGGCCTCGCTCCGGCGCAGGATCGTGCTCTGCGGGTAGCCGAACTCCGTCGCGATGATGCCCTGGTGCCGGAGCGTCAGGACGTCGCCGGATTTGCCCTTCTGCGCGTAGTGCAGCCCGTTTCGCACACGCATCAGGAATTCGTAGGCGTGCTCGATCTCCTTGTAGGCTGACACGGTGAGACATCCCTCCTTCACAAGCGCGTTCAAATCGCGGGAACGGCGCAGCACCCAGAGTACCCAGATGAGATTGTGATGGTCACGCAATCCGCCGCAGCCCTCCTTCACATTCGGCTCCTGCAGATGCACCGTGCGGCGCCATTTGCGGTGGCGGGCGCGGATGTCGCGGCTGCGTTCGGCCAGGTACTCCCGTTCCTTGCCCTGGAGGCAGGATTTGAAAAACCGGTCGTTGAATTCGTCGAAAAGACTCGCGTCACCGGCGATGAACCGGGCATCCAGCAGCGCGGTCTTGGTCTGGTGATCCTGGTTGGCGAATTTCAGGCTTTCGGCGATGGAGCGAACCGCGTGGCCGACTTTGAATCCCACGTCGTAGAGCATCAGGAGGATCTGCTCCACCATCTCTTTCACCTCGTCGGAGACGGACCGTGCCTTTTCCGGCAGCAGGAAAAGCAGGTCGATATCGCTCCCCGGATTCAGCACGCCCCGTCCGTAGCCGCCGCTGGCGATGAGAGTCACCGGATGGCTGGAGCCGCTATTGGCGCTGGCCTTCGCCTGTTTCAGGCCGCGCTCTTCCAGCGTGGCGGCAAAGAGATCGTTGATCACCACGTCCAGCACGCTGGAGCGGCTCTCGGCGACTTCGACCCCGCCGGCGCCCTGATGGTGCAGCAGACGTATCCGGTGATTCTCTTTTTTCAGGAAACTCCGATAGAGTTGAAGCAACTCCTGGCGATTTCTGGCTTCCCGCCGCAGAGGAATGAGGGAATCCTCGGCATGGGCGAGGACTTTATCGAAATGGCCGGTTTCAGACATGGGAGATTTTTGAGACTGTTGAAAAACTCTGAAACGAAAAATCTGCAGGACTTACCTCAATGAAAAAGCGGCTTCGCCGAAGTTGGATCGTGACCGACTTTCATTCCATAGTTTTCAACAGCCTCATAGCGCCGTCACCCTAGGGCAGACGACTCCCTGACGCGAAGGGATTTTCGGTCGAAGGGCCTTATTTGTGACGATTCCGTTTCAGGAAATCGCGGCAAAATAATCGGCATCCGGTGAAGCTCCCCGCGCGATCGAAAAAGCTCCGGGACGCGACGCGGCGAGGTGGCTGGCGGCGTGGTAGACTGCCTCGACCGAGAAGGAATCGCCGAGGTCGCCGAGTTGCTGATGGATGTCCGAAGCGCTCATGGCACCGCCGCCCGCGCTTTTCAGGACGTCACTCACAGCGAGCACACCATCGAGGAATTTTCCGGCCGCTTTCTTGCCCGCTTCGACACCCGGCTGGTGATAGGCATTGATCTCCACCAGGCTGGCGTAAAATGAGACCGCTCGCTCGAACAGGGCGATCAGCGCTCCGAGGGTACAACCATTGAGTTGATCGAAACTCACCGTGATCGACTCGCGGTCGTTCCCGGCCAGCGCGTCTCGTGTGCCGCGCAGGAAACCCTGCAGGAAATCGCCCGAAGTGATGCCGCCGTCCGCGACGATGAGCGGCTCACCCGCGAAGCCATCGTCCTGGACCTCAACGAAGACGGCGAAGAAGTTGTTCAGCCCATCCCGCAATTGCTGGATGTAGGCGTGCTGATCGGTCGAGCCCTTGTTGCCATAGACGGCGATGCCCTGGTTCACCGTGTTGCCATGGAGATCCAGTTCCTTCCCGAGCGATTCCATCACCAGTTGCTGGAGATATTTTCCGAAAAGCGCCAGCCGGTCGCAGTAGGGGAGGATGACCATGTCCTTGCCGCCTTTGCCGCCGCCGGCGGAGTGCCACATCAGGGCGAGCAGCATGGCGGGGTTCGCCTTCGCGTCTTCCACCCGGGTGAGGGCATCCATCGCCGAGGCGCCCGAGAGCATGGCGTCGGTGTCGATACCGATGAGCCGGGCGGGCAACAGGCCGACGGCGCTCATCACCGAAGTGCGACCGCCGATCCAGTCGGCCATTTCGAAAATCGCGAGCCAGCCGTCCTCCTTCGCTTTCTGGAAGAGCGTGGACTTTTCCGACGGGGACGTGATGGCCACCGCATACTTTGGGAGATCCAGGTCGTGCGCGGCATAGGCAGCTTCCGTCTCAAGCATGCCGTTGCGGGTCTCCGGGGTGCCGCCCGATTTGGAAGTGACGATGACGAGCGTCTCCTTCAGGCCATCACCGAGTTCAGTCAGGGTTCGCTGAATGCCCGCCGGATCAGTGTTGTCGAGGAAGTGGAGATCGACCGGGTTATTCGCCTTGCGCAGCGCGTCGGCCAGCAGTTGCGGGCCGAGGGCCGAGCCGCCGATGCCCACCAGCAGCACGTGGCGGAAGGCGTTGCCATTGGGCGCCGAGATTTCCGCCGAGTGAACCTTTGCGGCAAAGTCATTGATCTCGCCACGGACGCGTTCGACCCATTCTCCGAGATCTCCCGGCGCCAGCGACGGCGTTCTCAGCCAGTAGTGACCGACCTGCCGGCCCTCGTCGGGGTTCGCGATCTCTCCGCCTTCCAGTGCGCGCAAGTCGGCCCAGGCACGCTCGATATCGCCGGCGAGTTCAGAGAAAAGGCTTTCGTCGAAATGCATGCGGCTGACATCGAGCGAAAAACCGAGCGCTTCATCGCGAAGCAGATACTGGCAGTAGCGTTCCCAGGAGGAGGCGGTGGACATGGCGAGTGGCGGGTAGAAAAGAGAATTCAGGAAGAAAAGAAAGAGGTGCCGTGCGGCGATTTATGTTCGACAGGCTGGCCGAAATCGCAAAGGGTTTCCCCCATGAACCTCCGACTTTTTCCCATCCTCGCCCTGCTGTTTTCCCTGACTTTCAGCGCCGCGAACGCCGGCGAACACCTGGGGCATTTTCGCCACGTGGTGTGTTTCAAATTCAAAGACGGAACCAGCGACGCCGAGATTCATGAGATTGAGAAAGCGTTTGGCGAATTGCCGAGCAAGATCGACACCATCATCGACTATGAATGGGGCACCTCCGACAACATCGAGCCGAAGAACGACGGCTTCACCCATTGCTTTCTGGTGACCTTCGAGACGAAGGCCGGACTGGAAAAATACCTCCCCCACGAGTCGCACCAGGCCTTCGTTTCGCTGCTGAAGCCGAAACTCGATAAAGTCTTCGTCTTCGACTACACGGTTCAATGAACGCGGGACATAAGAGGGTCAGGTCCACGGCCCAACCCTGTTTGATGGCCATGCTGGCATGGTGCGTCGGGATTGGCGCGGCGGTCGGACGAGACATCCACCGGCTCGACGACTACGAATTGTTCGCCAAGGCGGCCGGCGTCTGGGAGGGCGTGGGTGTTTCTTTCGAGATCGCGCCCAATGCCGAACTGAAACCGGCGATCACCTATCGCGATACCTGGGAAGCCTCGCTCGCCGAGAGTGGTCGGCTCATGGTGATGAACGGGGTGACGCGATCCGGCGGGCGAAAGATCGAATACGTCTGGCGTTTCCGATGGCATCCGGAGGTGGAAAAGGTGACCGCGGAATTCGAGAACTCACTCGGCGAAGCCAGCACCATGGAGGTGAACGTGGTCGCCGACGGGAAACGGCTCGAACTGCGGACGCCTCGCAGTAGTGAGGAGAACGACCAGAGTGCCATGCACCTGGACATCTACCTGGAAGACGAAGAGGATCTCGTGATCGAGGTCTCGATCCATGGTGCTGACGGCGAGGAAACCTATCGTTCGGCCGCGAGGTATCAGGAATCGGAGAGGGAGGTGACGCCGAAGTCGAAGAGCGCCTGACCCGCCCGGAGCGATCCCGGTAGAATCGTAGCCGCGCTCGCCAGAGCGTGGACCGCAGCATCCGGCCACCTTCGGCGAAGGCGGCTACAACCTGGCTGAAATCCTCAGACTTCCTTGTAGAACCAGACTTTTACGTAATCCATGTCGCGGTCCTCGTCGTGCCCGCGTTCGAGGAACTGTTCGGACTGGGAGATGAAGCCGGAGGAGAATCGCAGTTCGACACCGACATCGAGTTTCAGCCGGCTCTTGAGCCGTTTCTGCGCCTTCTTCGCTTCGGTTTTTGAGACGGTGAACTTGTCCTCGAGTTCGCTCCCGGTTTCCTCCTGGTAGTCGTCTTTGAACGCGGCGAACTGCTCGATGCGGTCCGGTTTCTCGAGCGCCTTGGTCTGGAAATCGTCGAGATCGAAATCGTCGGTCTCCGAAAGATAGGCGATGGCGCGGCTCGCGACATCCATGCGCTCTTCCTGCATCGTTTCCTCCGGCAGCCCCTTCTCGGCAAACTCCATGCACAGCTTGGAAAAATGCCGGGTCAGGTAGTCGTCGTTTTTCACCGGCCGAGCGCCGACGAAATCACGGGTCCAGAAATGGGTGTTGCCACCGCTCTTGTCGAACAGATACACCGCGCAACCGTTGCCGCGATCGTTGTCCACGATCAGGCAACCCTTGTCGATCTTGTCGGGATAGATTCCCTGTTCGGTGGTCAGGCGCAGATCGCCATCACGTTCGGAAATCTGGAGAAAGGGCACCTTGCTCTCCGATTTGATGATGCTCAGCGCCTGGGTGGCCTTGCCGTCGACGAGCACGTCATCGATCAGCGCCACGCAGAGATCGCCGGACTTGATGTTGGGATGATTCGATTTCGCGTGAAGATGGCGAGCGATGGCCGCGCCCTGTTCGAGCAGGGATTCGTTGTCATTGAAGATCGCGGCGGCGTATTTCCAGAGTTCGTTGTCGCGGATATCGGAGTGGTGATGCAGTTGATGCAGTTCCAGGGCACGGAACGATTTCAGGAAGCAATGCGTGAGTAGTTCCGCCTCGGATTCCTCGAAGCGGCAGAGTTGCTTCGACGTTCGCAGGGGTTCGGAACGCAGCGGGTTCCCGATTTTCGCCAGCGTCATCGCCGCCAGCGAGGCTTCCTGGAAATTGACTTTGATGGGCATGGGTGGGGGGGGAGAAAACGATGGAATGGGGACCGCGAATGAACGCGAATGTTTTTGTGGAGAGGCACTACGAACAAAGACAGGCAGCCGGGGCGGCCACCCTACAACCGGAATCGGACCGGCGATTCAAAATTGTAGGGCAAGCGCCCCGCTTGCCGGTCCGGCCGGACTGGTAGATGCGAGAAATGGGACCGCCAATTGACGCTAATGGATGCTGAATTTTTGAAAAATGGATGAAAGGGAACCGCTGATAAACGCTGATATTAATTGGGGGGGAGATGGCGATACGCTCGGACTTTGACGGAGGCAAATACGAAGCGAGCCTCCCGCGAAATCGAGGGAGGCTCGCGCCTTAAATTGGATCGAGCTGGCGATGCAGCTCGTGGCGGAGTGAAGGGAACTACTTTCCTTTCTTTTTGCCGAGGCTCTCCAGTTTCTTGCCTTCGGTGGAGGCATCGCCACCGCCGGCGCGGATGCCCTCGCGTCGCATCAGGTCGCGGAAATTGGAAATCGAAACCAGGTGAGCGTAGATCCAGGCAAGCCCGCCGGTGCGGACCAGCTTGATGAGCTTTTCATCTTCCAGTTTCATCATGGCCTGTTCGTCGACCATGAGGAGGTTGCCGAACCCGAACTTCTCACCACCGGGCAGCGTGAAGCTGGCGGCGATGTCCTTGAACAGGCCGTAGCTGTCGAGCAGCGAGATCATGGCGCGGGTGCGCTGGTGTTCCTGTTGGAATTCGGTGAGGAATTTCACCGCGTGCTTCATCGAGTCGGTCTGGTTGCCTTCCGAATCGAAAAGTTCGGCGCCTTCCTCGCCGTTGAAGCCGGGGTAAGCGGCATCCACGCAGACGGTCAGTTTGCCCTCTTCTGCGCCGGGCACTTCGGCGAGGATAAACGGGTAGCGGCGGAACAACGCCGGGATGTAGCAGTCTTCCTCCCACTTGCCTTCCCCGTCGACGAAAAGGTTGGATTCGTTACGAAGCCCGAGGACGGCCAGCACGGTGATTTCGTCCTTGTCGTTGCGGGCGAAGACGACGGGATAATCCTTGGCAGCTTCGAGGATCTCGCGGCCCGCCAGAAGCGAGGAATTCATCTTGGCGGCAAACTCAAAGGAGGTTACCGGGGCAAGCTTGGCGCCGCGATGTTCGTCGGAACTGAGAACAGTGGGTTTTTGATACATGCTGGGTTTGGTTCGTAACAATGAGAAAAGTGCGCGGGAGTCTGGCACAGGAAGGGGGAAAAGTCGATGAGTTCTTGGGATTCTTTGTCGACTGATGGAGTGCCGTAGATCCGGGCCCGAGGCAGGTTTTCGGGCGGGCTTGCTAACTAACCGTGCTGGTAGTCTCGTCGAGGGGAAACCGGATGAAGAATTCGGCGCCGCCATCAGGGTGATTGCGGGCTTCGCACTCGCCCCGATGTGCCTTGAGAACGGCGTGCACGAGGCTCAGACCCAATCCGATGCCCGGATTCTCCGCCGAGGCGGCCGAACCCCGCATGAAGCGGCGCCAGATGCGGTCGTGGTCGCCGTCCCCCAAGCCGGGGCCGTTGTCGCGAACGCGGATTTCGGCCGCGTGCTCGGAAAATGTGAGAGCCAATGTGACGCTTCCTCCGGAAGGTGTGTAGGCGAAGGCATTGTCGAGCAGATTGCAGAGCGCCTGTTGAATGCGTCGGCGATCCACGGACGCGTGTTCGTCCTTGGGCGGCAGACTCAGTTGGAAGTCGAGCGCTTTTTCCTCCGCCGCGGCTGAGTAGAGATCGAAGGTTTCCCGCAGGAGCTTCGCGACGAAAACGGTTTCCCGCTGGAGTTTCATCGCGCCGGAATCGCCCGCCCGGATGCTGAGGATTCGTTGGATCAGTTCGGTGGCCCTCTCGATCTCGGCAATGGTTCGCGCGGCGTGTCGATGACTGGTGTCGGTGTCCGACGATTTCAGGATTTTCTCCACATTGCCCCGAATCCTCGCCAACGGCGTTCTCAGTTCGTGCGCCAACTGGTCATTGGCGGCTTCGAGTTCTTCGGTGAGTGATTGGATGCGGTCGAGGCTGGCATTGAACGATGTGGAGAATCGACGCAATTCGGGAATGGCGGCCGAGGTTTCCAATCGCTGATCGAGGGGCCCACCGCGGGCGAGTTCCCGCGCGCTGTCCATCAGGTCGTGAACGGGTCTCAGGACCCGGGCGGCGAACCAGAGAATGGGACCGATGGCCAGGATCGTGGTGATCAGGATGGCGATGAGGATGAGTCGATGGACCTGATCGATCGCATCGAGATCGCTCTGGTTGGTCCGGCCGAACCAGAGCTCGGCCCCGTCGGGAAGTCGCCGCCGGCCGATGGTTAGCAGCAGGCCACGGGGAATTCGTTGCTGGTGCCAGGTGATTTCGTCCATCGAGGGCGAGGAGTCGCGGTCGAGATCCGGCCACTGCACGTCCGGTTGTTCGGGGATCAAAACGTCCAGACGCACGACGCCCTCGGGATCGATCAGGCGAACGATCTGGTTGTGCTCGTCATGGCCCCCGGCCACAAACAGACCACTCACGGCTTCAACGCCACCATGCGAATAGCGCTCCCCGTATTCGCCGAGATCGTCGAGGATGATGGCTCGTCCGATATCGTCGAAGGAGCGCCTGAGTGCCCAGGTGGTGAAAAACCACATCGTGCCCATCGCCACGGCGACGATGCCGAGCGTCATTCCGGAAAGTTTCCAGAGCGACGAGGCCGAGAAAGTCCTAATCATGCCGGCGAAATACGTAGCCTCGGCCGCGAAGCGTCTCGAAATGGGAAGGCTGTTCGGGACGATCGAGTTTCTTCCTCAAGCGACAGATGGTGGAATTGATGACGTTGGTGCCGGGATCGAATTGGATATCCCAGACCTGATCGAGAAGAAACGAATTGGTCAGCACCTCGCCCTCATGTTCGAGGCACAGGCGGAGCAGGGACCACTCCCGCGGCTGCAGCGAAACGGGTTTCCCGTCGACGACGACTTCGCGGAGGAGTGGTTCGAGTTTCCACCCCGAAGGGAGGGAGGTGGCCGAGCTTCTTGTTTTTGAATACCGGCGGGTGAGCGCCTGCAGTCGGGCTCTCAGTTCATCCATCGAGAAGGGCTTGGTCAGGTAGTCGTCTCCCCCGAGTGAAAGACCGTGCACCCGGTCGCTGACATCGCTTTTGGCGGTGAGGAAGATGACCGGGATATCAATTTTCTCTTCCCGCATGGCGTCGACGATGTCGAATCCGCTGAAGCCGGGCAGGGTCACGTCGAGGATGGCGATATCCCACCCGCCCCGGACCGCCGCTTCGAGGCCCCGGGATCCGTTCGTTTCCAAGCGGATGTCGTAGCCGTCGTTCGACAATTCTTCGAGTACCTGGCGGGCCAGTTCCGCGTCGTCTTCCACGAACAGCAATTTCATACGAATCGCTGATCTTGGCGACGTACGGCGGGCAGGGCAATCCGCTTTTCATTACCAAACGATAACGTGCCGGGAATCGGCTTCGCTGGCAGGATATGCCGCAATGAAACCCGCTCTGTTTCCCGTTCTTATGCTCTTAACCTTTGTTGGGCTCGCACCCCGACTGGAGGCGCAGGGAATTGCCTACGGGAGCCTGACCAATTTCGATACGGTCAATGACACGAACCATGAGTGTCACGGCTTCGAGATCGAACTGGAGGATTGTCACAGTACCGACATCACTCGGACCTACAATTACAACCACTACGGGGTTCCGGAGATCATCGAGGATGATTCCGACCCCGCCCACCCAGTCTGCCGCATTTTCTGGAAGAGTCGGAAAAACGTGGACGGGTCCTGGGCCGCCTATACCGCCATTCCCGAAGGGCCGATCAATCCGACCAACGGGCATCAGTTTACCAATCCGAATGTGAATTTCGGTGGAGAACATTTTGGCGTCAGTTACCGGACGCCGCCGTCGGTGGTGCGTTATTTTTGGCTGATCGACGGCGGCTCGGGAAACCTGGTTCGGGGCGGACAAGTGCAGGTGGCAGTGCCATCCTTCAACTACTTCCCTCCGGCCGGTGCGGCTCCTGCACGGGTGCAGGCGGCCATCCAACCTCCCGAGCCGCCGGAGATCCCCGTGGTCGAGTTCGGCACGCCAATGTGGGTGAAGGAAATTCGTACAACGACTCACAACAATCACGACATTCACCTCCGCGACCTGGTTTCGGATGATCCCGATGACGATCATGACAGGAACTGGCGCAACGGCGAGCCCGATGAGATCGAGGTCGAGTGGCAATTGCTCCAGGTCGAATTCGCCGCCGATGATGGCGGGGGAATGGGGGAACTGGTGGGCGAAGCCGAAGATCTCAACGATGGCGACGAAGTGGTCACGCGGCGGTGGGAATTTTTTGAGTATGTCGGTCCGGTGGACAATGAATCAAAGGAGGCGAAAGCCGACAAGGTGGGTCCAGACGACCTGCACGGTGAGGGCGTGAAGCAGATCAACGGAGTCAACATCGACCTCTCCACTGTCGTGGTAGTCGGTGAATACAAGGGCGCGCAGATGGCGGCAGTCGGTGCGGAAGCCGAACTCAGTCTTGTCGATCACGTGGGCGACGGCGTCCTCAACCAGGCCTATGCGGGGCGCGCGCTGGTGATCTCGGGGAGCGGGCTTTTCACCTCGACCGTCGAAGGCGATCTCCCGACCGGAATGAGCTTTGATGAGATCACCGGAATCCTTGAAGGAACGCCAACCGAGACCGGACAGTTCACTTTCAAGGTTACCGCCATGGATGGAGTCAGCCAGGATGTGGAAAAGAACTACACCTTCAGCGTGCATCCTCCCGGGGCGGAACCTCCGCCGGTCAGTCTGGTTGATACCGCCTCGTCTCCCGCCGGTTCCGGAACCACTTCGGGCGACGGAGCGTTCGCCCCGGGAACCGAGGTGACGGTCAGCGCGGCTCCCAAGCCCGGCTTTGCGTTTGTGAACTGGTCTGACAACGGCGAGGTCGTCAGTGCCACGGCCAGTCACACGCTGACGCTGGACGTGAATCACTCGCTGGTGGCCGCCTTCGAGCCCGTCGCGGTGGGGCAGTTTACCGTTTCGTTGGGAGCGCAACCGGCGGCGGGAGGCACGGTCTCGGGAAGTGGTGTCTTCGATGGGGCTTCGGATGTCACGGTGACCGCCACGGCCAATGCGGGTCATCGCTTCGTCAACTGGACCGAGGGAGGCGCGGAGGTGAGCACCTCGGCTACCTACGTGTTTACCATCTCAACCGATCGCGACTTGGTGGCCAATTTCGAAATCGTCCCGACGGTGGCGATTTCCGTGGCGGCGGCGCCTCTGGTCGGAGGCTCCGTGAGCGGTGGCGGAGATGTGGAAGAGGGGAGTCTCGCCTCTGTCTCCGCGACGGCCAATGCCGGATACACCTTTGAAAACTGGACTGAGAACGGCGTGGAGGTCAGCACCTCCGCCAACTACTCGTTCGATGCGACAGCGAATCGTTCGCTGGTGGCAAATTTCCTCCTGGTGAGCGGCCCCGTCACTCCCACTCCTGCCCGGGAGTACGGGGTCGCCGACCTATCCACCATGACTCCCGCCCAACTGGCGGCGCTGCCACACTTCGATCACTATGTGCCGCAGGACCCACCGGGCGCTCCTTCAGATTTTCTACGGGTTGCCCACAACGGGCGAGGACTGGTGATCGGGAATCGCAACTACGGCACCAGTTGGGTGCAGGGAAATGGCGCCTACGTGCAGGGAGGCGTGTCCACGAACATCACGGCCTGGCTGCGCGAGGGCTACAGTTGGTCTTTCTCGTGGTCGAACCTTCAATGGGACGGCACCGATTACCATTTCTCCAATGGATTCATCACCCACAGTCCGGTTCGGGATGTGAACATCGACGGAATGATCGTGGGCTACGCGACGATTCCGGGAGCGGCCAGTCAGAACACTTCGAATTTTCCCTCTTCGGAGTATCGCGACCATGCCTGGCTGGTCGATGCGACCGTGGGCGCCAAGATTGACCTGACCCCCGCCGCCCGTCGAGCGGATCCCCGCATGATCAATGATCTCGGGGAAATCATCGGAAACTGGTCGAACGAAAATGAATCGCACGCCTTTCGCAGAGCGCCGGATGGCTCCTTCACCGATTTTACCCTCAACGCGCCGACCACCTACGGTCTTTCCCCGATGGCGCTGAACAATCATGGCCATGTGGCCGGCAATGCCACGGTCTATACCGTACCCGATCGCGACTACCGGCCCTTCATCAGCGAAATCGGAGGCGCCACCGAGCACCTGCCACTGCCCAGCCAGGGATCGCCCGATACTGGCAAGATTCTCGACATGAGCGATCACGATGTCATCGTGGGCTACGGCTACAAGGTGGCCAACATCACGGAACCGAGCGGCGTTCGGTGGACGCGGAACGGTGGCGGAAACTGGGTTGCTGAAGACCTCAACGAGATCCTCAACAACAACGACTTCATCATCGATCGCTGCCTGGCAGTGAATGATGCGGGTTACATCATCGCCAGCGGTCACCCGGACGGCTCCGACAGTCTCAACACCGCCACCCTGTTGCTGACCCCGGATGAGTTCCCGCCGCCGGCGGCAGTGACGCTGAAAGCGACCGATGTCACCTCCACCAGCGCGATCATTCGCGCCAAGATAAATGCCTGCACCAACAGCACCACGGCCGAATTCCAATATGGCGACAGCTCCGGCTACGGCGAGACGGAATCGGTTCCGGGAGTGATCAGTGGGACGAATCCCGAGGTGGTCACCCTCGCACTCACCGGACTCGAGCCGGGGACGACTTACCATTTCCGGGTGAGAGCGTCGAATGCGAGTGGCGATTCCACCGGACAGGACATGAGTTTCACCACGCCGGGAGCAGGCGTTCAACACATCGTGAATGTGAGCGCGACTCCCGCGGAGGGCGGTACGGTTTCCGGCGGAGGGGCCTTTGATACGGACGCCAACGTCACGGTGACGGCGACGCCCAACCCGGGCTTCGTCTTTGTGAACTGGACCGAAGGTGGTGTCGAAGTCGGAGTCACGTCGAGTCTTAGCTTATCGGTAACCGCCGACCGGTCTCTGGTCTCGAATTTCGCTCCGGTTCCGACCTTCTCCATCGTCGCCAATCCGGCACCCGCGGAAGGCGGCAGCGTCGCGGGTGGGGGCGACCATCCGGAAAACGCGAGCGTCATGCTCACCGCGACCACCAATCCCGGGTATCGATTTTTGAATTGGACGGAGGGCGGTGTGGAAGTCTCCACGTCTTCGGCCTACACCTTCACCGCGACGGCAGAGCGAGCCCTGCTGGCCAATTTTGAGCTGATTCCCTCCTACTCGATAACGGCGACCTCGATACCCGCTGCCGGAGGTGTGGTCTCCGGCAGCGACAATTTTCTTGAAGGCGCCAACGTCTCTCTCACGGCGACCCCGAGCGAAGGCTATACCTTTGTGAATTGGACCGAGAACGGTACCGAGATCGGCACCTCGATCGTGCTTTCCTTCACCGCGGATTCGGCCAGGAATCTGGTGGCGAACTTTCGTGAAGAGCAGCCCAGCGTGGTTTTTGATCCGGCCGCCGCTGGCACCTTTGCCGGACTGATTCTCGATGGCACGAGTGGATCGCCCGTCGGCAGCGTGAACCTGCGCCTGAGCGGACGACAGGGATTCACCGGGCTGCTCACTCATACCGGGCTGGGTTTGAGGCTTCGTTTGCGTGGGCAATTGGCGGAGGATGGCTCGTTCACCGGTGAATTCGTGCGCGGGGGCGTCACCTATGCCGTCAGTTTACAGCTGGTGGCGACCGACGGCGGACAGGGTGCCTACCGGATCGAGGGAAGCTTCACCGAAAACGGGAACGTCCACCTGCTCAGCCTCGATCGGTCCGGATTCCGTCCACGGACCAATCCGGCCCCGTGGGCGGGGCGGTACACCAGCTTGTTCCCGGCTGATCCCCTGGGCGCCGGTCCCGGCGGTGATGGCTATGGACTGATCACCGTTTCTTCCGGTGGTGCGGTTCGCATGGTGGGCATGCTGGGGGATTTCACCCGGTTCTCCCATCGCGGTTTCGTGTCCGAGGATGGAGAATGGCGCGTTTTCATCAGCCTCTATCGGGCAAGGCCGCAGGGTTGTCTGGGGGGCGTGGTGACTTTCCGCGACTTGCCCGGTGTCAGCGATTTCGACGGTGTCCTCGCATGGGATCGGCCCGCCATGGCGAGGGCGAGGTTCTATCCCGACGGATTCCATGTGGATACAAACTTCGTGGGCTCCGTCTTCACCCCACCTGCCCGGGGTGAGGCGGTGCTCGCGGAATTCGATCTTCTGAAGGCTCCCAATGCCCTCTGGCGGATCGGCGGCGGGGATCTGACCGATCCCGGCCCGGTTGACCTGAACTGGATGGCCAACGATCGGGTGGGCCCGCAAGTGGCTGCCCCGGACCGGATGCGAGTGCAGGTCAATCGCCGCAGTGGCTATGTCTCGGGTTTCTACCTGAACCGAGCCACTCGCGAGCGGATCAACTTCCGTGGCGTGGCCTTCCAGAAGCAGGGTATCATCGAAGGGTTGTTCCCCGGACAAAGCGAAGTTGGTGCCTTCAGCATCGAGCCTCAGTGATTGATCAACGTTTTTCCGGCATGACCTGACGCGACCATCGTGCGATCTGATAGTGTGGTGGGGCGATTGCTCGATTCGGGCGATCGCCTCATTTTTTGGAACCGACTTCAGACTGAGGAAGTTCGTTCGATGGTGGTTCGGTGACTTGAAGGCGATTTGGTTTTTGAAAACGAGTGACATTCTCGCTACGCTCGTGGAGACGAATTCAATAACGTGCGGCTCCACGGGCACAAAATTTTTCGGGGTGTTGGTCTCGGATCTTTTCAAGGGGTGTCTGGAAAATGCCTGGTTCACCCAAGCGCGAAACTCGGGTGACACGCATGGGAATGTGATCGCTATCCTTTCTCTCGAAAATGCCCGTACGCGCCGTCATCTTTGATCTTGATCAGACGCTTCTCGACCGGAGCGCATCGCTCCTGGAATTCCTGCGGTGGCAGTCGGAGGGCATGTTGCGTTCCGATCTTGAGAATCCGGCGGATTTCGTTTCCCGGTTCCTGGAACTCGACGACAACGGTCGGGTCTGGAAGGACGAGGTCTACCGACGTCTGATCGAAGAGTTCGATATCGGTCGCTGGCGGATGGAGGA
Organism: Verrucomicrobiia bacterium; assembly: GCA_020439945.1. Taxonomy (GTDB): domain Bacteria; phylum Verrucomicrobiota; class Verrucomicrobiia; order Verrucomicrobiales; family DEV007; genus JAEUHH01. The sequence continues at coordinate 1,282 of JAGRPB010000102.1, read as the reverse complement.
GCTGTTGGCCGTCTATGAGTCCTGTTTCTGCGGCTTCTGCGTATCCCGCACAGGGGTAGAGCAGGCGATTCAGGAATTGGCGGCGAACTATCGCCTTGGTCTAATTTCGAATGGGAAGACTCCCTTTCAGGAACGCAACTTTCGAGCGCTTGGCTACGCGGAGGTCTTCGACAGCATCCTTGTCTCCGAAGCGGTTGGGCTCAGAAAACCCGATGCCAGGATATTCCGTCTCGGATGCTCGGAACTTGAAGTCGCTCCCGATGAAGCGGTTTACGTGGGCGACAATCCCATCGCGGACATCAAGGGGGCGCGGGAGGCGGGGCTCAGGACGATTTTTGTTCCGGTCGATTCCGATACCGTCTGTGAGGAGGCGGATGCGACGTGCAATGAGATGGGTGCTCTTCCCGATTTGATTTCCAAATTGTGAGGACAAGCGAGGGCCGCGCGCCGCGAGTCAGACGGGTGTTGCCAATTTGTATCCCGATCTTTATGTCAAAACCGTACTGCCGTTGCCGGTTAGCAATTCATTGACGTCATGAAGTCCCTCGAATCTCAGTCCACGAAATCTCTGACAGCGGAGAGGATCGAGGAACGGCACTTTCCGGAGATCTGCCGGTTGCATTCGGACCGGGAGGTGATGCGAACCTTGTCGGCGGATGGGGAGGTGCTTTCGGAAGCGCAGACCCGGGAGGGACTGGAGCGGCAGTGTGCTCACTGGGAGCGGCATGGCTTCGGATTGTGGGTATTCCGGGAGATGGGGTCGGGAGAATTCGTGGGGCGAGGGGGAATGCAGTTTTCTGACATCGAGGGAGAGCCGGAGCCGGTCGTGGGGTTGGCATACGCGGTGCTATCGGAATACTGGGGACGCGGTTACGCGACGGAGATGGCGAGCTTGTGCCTGGCGGTGGCAAGCGAAGATCTGGGTCGGGACCGGGTGTCTTCGTGGACGCTACCCTCGAATCGGGCGTCGCAGCGGGTGATGGAAAAGGTGGGCTTCGAGTATCGCCGCGAGTTCACGTTCGCGGGGTTGGAGCACTGGTATTATGAGATTGGGATCGGGGAGTGATTGCGGCGGCGGGTGGAACCGGGAGAAAGTGAAGGCTCGCACCAGTGGAAGCGGCGCGTCGGCCGTCGGAAGGGGCTATGGTGTAGCGGTGTCGGCTGGCGTGTAGGGAGATCCCTCGGCTTCGCTCCCAAAGAACTTTACGCGAACGAGCCAAGGTGTGGCGGAATTCGTGAGAATTCCGGCTGTTGCCTCCGATTTCGGAATTCTCACGAATTC
>JAGRPB010000101.1 GCA_020439945.1 Verrucomicrobiia bacterium | reverse complement strand
CATAGCCGGAACCCTTGCGTGAGAGGTGATCCATGTTCACCCGCCTGCCGTGGGTGTTGCACATGAACAGGTTTCCCCGGTAATTCTCCGGCCATTTGCCGCCGAGATAAATCATGCCGCCGCAGTGCGAGTGCCCACCGCCGAGTTTTCCGTGCACGCCCTTGCCCTCGCGAGTCTTGGTCCAGTCGTCGATGGTGCCGGCGTGGTGCAAGTGATCGGCGCACATGCCGATGCGGTCATACACGTACTTCACGAATGGGTCGTCGCGATCGCCCATGCGGGGGTAGAAGGCGCCGGGAATGGCGTGCCAGAGATGGCCGTTGACGTTGTTGGTGAAAAACGCCTCGCCCTGATCGTTCCAGTCGAGTCCCCAGGGATTGGTGGTGCCGCGACAGACGACTTCGAACTCTTCCGTCACCGGATGGTAGCGCCAGATGGAGCAATCGAATTCGGCCCGTTCTTCGTCGGGCGTTCCGGGTTTCCCGACTTTCGATGGCGCGGTGATGCCGTGGCGACCGTAGAGCCAGCCATCGGGTCCCCAGGTCAGTCCGTTGAAGAAGTTGTGTTTCGCCTGCGTCGACCACCCGTCGAGCACCACTTCCGGTTCGCCGTCGGGCACATCATCCCGATTCTGATCCGGAATGAACAGCAGGTTGGGCGCGTCGCAGACCCAGACGCCGCCCCAGCCCACGGTCATTCCAGAGACATGATTCCCACCGGTCCAGAAAACCTTGCGGGTGTCGTGACGGCCATCGTTGTCGGTGTCCTCGAAGACGAGGATGCGATCCTCGCCGCGGTCTTCCCATTCCTGATAGGAATAGGATTCCGCCACCCAGAGCCGGCCGTGATCGTCAATCGCCATGGCGACGGGTTGCCGGACGTCGGGTTCACCCGCGAACAGAGTGGCCTGAAATCCATCCGGAAGGGTGATGCCAGCCACCGTCTCTTCGGGGTTGGGCGGTTCTTCGCCGGGCGCCTGGGTACTGCGGGGCTGAAATTCGTCGGCGCCTTGAACGAACGAGGAAGCGAGAAGGCTCGCGAACGCGATCAGCGGGAGCCGGAGAAACGTGGGGGAGGGAAAACGCATGGAGCCGGGATTGTAGGTCCCGGCTCCGGCGAATTGAAGTCCGCTTTTGCGGAGAAATTGGGAACGAATGGTCCGCTCAGTTCGCTTTGGCGCTGGCCTCCGTTTTGGCCTCGGTCTTGGGAGCCGGTTTGGCTTCCGGCTTGGGCGCGGGTGCCGATTCCTTTTTCTCGGCAGGTTTCGGAGCGTCCGTTTTTGGTTTCTCCGCCGCAGGCGCCGGCGCGGGTTTTTCGATCTTCGGCTTCTTCACTTCCTCGCCCTTGGCGCCGGGAGCCGGGACGGGCGGCTTGGGAGCTTGCGGTTTGTCGGCAATCACGCCTGCCGGAGCGCCCGGGGCGGGCATGGCGTTGTTCAGCGCGGCCGGGGGAGCGGACCCGGGAGTGAAGGCGGGCGGTTTCGGCGCGCCACCGGCACTCGCATCGGCCTCTTCCTTCTTGAGGATCTCGTCACGCTTCTTGATGAGCGAGTCCGCCACGTAGCTTCGCACTTTGAAGACCTTTCCGGCCATGGCTTTCTCGGCGTCCAGCTTGTCGGTCAGTTCCTTGAGGTGGGCGTTGAATTCGTCGTCGAGTTTCTTCTTTTCCTCGTCGCTCTCTTCCTCGCCGGGTTTCCGTTTCTCCTGGAACTTGCCGGTCACATCGTAGGTGAGGAAATACTCGTTGAGGTCGGTCTTCTCGCCGAGTTTCACCGTGTAGGTGAAACCGTCGAAGGTCTGGATGACGAAGGTGGTCTTGTTCGGAGATTTCTCCTTGGCTTCCTCGCCGACGATCACGTCCTCGAAGCGCGGATTGGAGAAGGCATTCTTCATGCTGCCCACTTTCACCGGATCGAGTTCTTCCTCGGGCTTGGCTCCGACGAGGGTGAAGTCGCCGTTCTCCTCCTCGCGGGTCAGCTTCCAATCGTCCGCCGCGTTACCCGTCTGGATGGCGATGCTTTTCACCTTGTCGACCTTGAAGAACTTCTGGTCGTTCAGCCAGTCGGACGGATCGGTTTCGATCTTGCTGAAGGTCTCGCTGACCAGGTGGACGGCCGCTTCGTCTCCGGTCTTCACATAGCGTCCGGCCTCGCTGCTGCTCATGCCGCCGAAGGGGCTCGCCTGGCCGTTGTCGCGCTCGACCACTTTGCCGAGCCAGAGCGACGCCAGTTCCTTGCCTTCGCCGTTGAGGAAGCTGACGACGGTGGCGGAATTGTCATTGGCGCCTTTGGAGGGATCGATCAGCGAGAGACGGTTGTACTGTGATTCACCGATCTCCGGGCTCTGGACGATTTTCAGATCCCAGACATTGCGGAGAAACTCCACCGTCTGATCGGCGTCGGCCGGGAAATCGTCGCGCTCGGCCACGGCCCAGCCCTGGTCGGTTTTCTCCAGGTTGACCTCACCGGAGATCGATTTGATGCGGACCTTGGCGACGTCGTTGATCGGGAAATCGGGAAACACCTTTTCCCGCTCCGTGGTGTTGCTGATGGTCTCGACTTTGCCGGGACCGGCCAGTTTGACAATGAGGGCGATCACGCCGACGACGGCGAAGATGACGAGGAGGCGAATCAGGGCTTTCTGTCCCATGGTTCTTTCGGAAGGTTGGGGTTCTCGGGGAAAGTGGAGGTGAGTTTTTTTCAGGAGGATCGGTCAGGTCAGTGCGCGGCGGTCTTCATTCGGCGTGACACCGCCACGAAGATCCCGACGAGGATCACGGCCAGCGGCATCAACCCGGTGGTGAGGAGCTTGATCAGCAACTGCGCCAGGTCAAAGTCGCGTTTCATTTCCTTGTTCAGTTCGCGCACCTTCTTGTTCATCTCCACCTGTTCCTTGCGGAGATTTTCGAGTTCGGACTGAACTTCCGGCGACATCAGGGCGTCCTGCGCATTGCCCGGGGTCTTGCTGAGGATCTCGTTGATGCGGGCCTCCGCGTCCTTGGCCTTGCTCTCGAACTGGGAAACCTCTCCGCGGAATCTGCCTTCGGCGTCGGCGAGCCATTCCTGGAGCTTGGTGAACGGACGGCGGCTGGAGCCACGGCTGCGGATGTTGATCAGCGCCGGGTCACCGGAGAGTTGGTCGATGGCGTTTTGGATCAGGCTGAGATTGCCGTTGAGCGGCTCGGGAATACGGATGTTCAGGCCCGGGATCGTGTTCAGCCGCACGCAGACCGCGTCGTAGAGAAAGTCGACGTCCGAAATCAGGAGGACCACGCCTTCCTTCTCGCTCGCTTTCAGGGAATCGTCCTTCTTGGGTTCCTCCGCGGCCTTTTCGTCACCGGCCTTGGTTTCGGCGGGGGCGGTGGCTGCTTCTGCTTCGGCCTTGTCCTCGCCATCGCCGTCACCCTCGGTGTCTTTTTCCTCGGCGCCAGCGGCTGCGGCGGGGTTGCCATCGGGAAAGGCGGTTTTGAAATTGCCGGAAAGGCGACTGATGATGGAATAGGAAGTGCCGGAGGGCTCGAAGTTTTCACGCAGTCGCTTGATGGCGTCTTCCTGGGTCGGGTCGGCCTCGAAGGAACCCACGAGCTGGGTTTCGGTGCTGGTGACGACGAGATCGGTCTTGGTGACGCCCTCGGGCGGCGTGATCGTGAAACCGCCCGGCGTCAGGAACTGGGCGTTGGTCACCGTGTTCACGATCGGGTCGTCGGCCGGCATCGACTCGTGGTTCAGGGTGATGAAGGTCGGGACGAAATAGCCCTGGCGCATGATTTCAGTGCTGTGCTTCAGGTCGGCGACCACCTTGGTTTCGTCGTAGTCCACCCCCCAGGCTTCGAACAGCTTCTTGAGGTCGGAATTCGGCGCCGGTCCCTGGGCGGCCTGCATCGGATTGCCGCCGGAACCCATGGCCCGGGCGTAGAAGAAGCTCGGGTCGACCGCCACGATCACCTTGCCGCCTTTCAGCAGATACTGATCGATCGCGAACTGCGTTTCCTCGGCGACATCGTAGGGGTGGAGAACGATCAGCGTCTCGGTGTCGGCCGGAATCTCCTCCGCCGTGGCGGGCAGGAATTCCACGGTGAAATCCTTGCGAAGCTCATCCACGAAGAACCAGGCCGGGGTCGGTCCGCCGCCGCCCATGGGGTTGCCGGAAAATCCGCCACCGATCTGCATGGTGGTCATGATCCGGATGGTCGAGCCGGCGCCGTCGTGGACGCGGGCGATGGCGCGGGAGAGATCATACTCCAGCAGCGGCTCGGGCCGGGCTGGGAGGAAGGGCAACACTTCGGTCTCATCCACGCAACTGACGGCCACGCCGCAGTAGATTTGGGCTCCGGTCATCTGCGAGACGCCCTGCTGGAGGCCGTCGAGGATGGCCGAGTCTTCCGCGTCTGTGCTCGGTTCCGGGTTCAGCTTTTTCACGGTCACCTTGTCGCCGGCGACTTTCTGATACTGGTTCAGCAACTCTTCGATGCGAGTCGAGTAAGCCAGCTCGGCCGGCGTCATGAAATCGCTGTTGTCATTCACGTAGTAGCGGATTTCCACCGGCGTATCGACTCGCTTGAGGATCGACCTGGTGCCGTCCGAGAGCGTGTAGATGTTGTTTTCCGTCAGGTCCGCTCGACCGCCGATGGCGCCGGCGATGTAGTTGACCAGCACGGCGATGACGAACACGACAACGACGCCGATGATCGCGGTGGGCACGCGGCCCAGCTTGCCGTGATGATCGTTCTTGGCGCCGGAGGACTTCGAGGAGGCTTTGGCTTCGCTCATGGTCTCAGTGGGGTGGGGGGAGAATTGAACAGGGTTGGGTCAGAAAGTGAACAGGGTTGGATCGGATCGCTTCGTCTCAGGCTCGTTTCACGCGCAGGACCACCGCCGTGCTGAACAGGCAGAAGGCGATGAAGGAGAGGAAGAAGATGATGTCCCGGAGTCCGAGTACGCCTTTGGCCAGCTCGGAAAAATGGGGGATGATCCCAATGATGTTGATGAATTTCAGGAACGGCCAGACGAACAGCCAGCCGCCTTTCAGGCTGGCGACGGCTTGAGAAACGGGCTGCAGACCGCCGAGCCACAACAACAGGCAGAGGCCGATGGAAATCAGCAGCGCCACGATCTGGCTGCGGGTAAACGCGGACACCACCGAAGTCACGGCGAGGAAACACAGAGCCGTCAGGAAGCTGGCGACGAAGCCGGCCATGATCACCCCGTTGTCGGGGTTGCCGAGGTAGTTGATCACCCAGACGATGGGGAAGGAGAGCACCAGCATCGCGAAAATCACCACGCTGGCGGCGAGGTATTTCCCGACGATGGCGTGCCACGGAGCGATCGGCATGGTCAGCATCAGTTCCATGGTGCCGAGGCGCTGTTCCTCCGACCACAGGCGCATGCCGACGGCCGGGGCGACGACGACGAAATACCAGGGGAGATACTGGAAGTAGGAGATGTAGAGACTCGCCTCGCCGCTTTCCAGCAGGCCGCCGAACCAGAACGTGATGCCGTTCGAGATCACCAGGAAGATGAACACGCAGACGTAGGCGATGGGCGAGTTGAAGTAGCTTTTGACCTCGCGCTTGAAGATCGTGCGGACTTCGCGGGGAAGGACGAAGAGCAGCAGCGCGATGAAGATGGCGGCGACGATGACCGTCGGGATGGCGAAATTCAGCAGGAGAGCGATGGTGGCTTCCATGTCGGGAAAGGATGGGTTTTGGTTTACCGAAAAGAGAAGGGAGGATTCGAGGAACCGATCAGTCTTCCGTGTCGGGCCGGGTGATTTCGCGGAACAGCTCGTCGAGCCGACCCTCTTCCACCCGCAGTTCGTGGACCTTCAGGCCCTTGGTGACCGCGAGCTGGAAGATGGCTTCGGGAAGTTCCTTGTCCTTGCCCTTGTTGGGAATCACGCGGGCAACGATGCTGTTGTCTCCCGATTCGAGGACGTTGACGCTCTGGACTTCCGGGAGCTTTTCGAGTTCCTGGCGGATTCCGGTGCTGGCCAATCCGCCGGCACGGAGGAAGATCGCGCCGGCGTTGCGCGCCTTCTTTTTCAACTGGTCCGGGGTGCCGTCGGCGATGATCTTGCCGCGGTCGATGATGATGGCGCGGGAGCAGGAGGCTTCCACCTCCTCGAGAATGTGGGTCGAAAAGATGATCGCTTTCGTTTCACCCATCCGCTTGATCAGGTTCCGGACCTCGTGCTTCTGATTCGGGTCGAGACCGTCGGTCGGTTCGTCGAGGATGAGGACTTCGGGATCGTGAATGATCGACTGGGCCAGGCAGGTGCGGTGGCGGAAGCCCTTCGACAGCGTGTCGACGCTCTGGTGACGAACCCGCTGGAGGAAACAGGTGTCGATCGCCTTGTTGACCGCGTCCTCGATCTGGTCGGTCGGCACGCGTCGCATCTCGGCACAGAACCGGAGGAAATCCTCCACTGTCATGTCCGAGTAGAGCGGCGCGTTTTCCGGGAGATACCCGATCTTGGATTTGGCGGCGATTTCCTCGTCGAGGATGTCGGCGCCGCCCACGCTGATGTCTCCCGCCGAGGGCGGCAGATATCCGGTGACCATGCGCATGGTGGTCGACTTACCGGCGCCGTTAGGGCCGAGGAAGCCGAGCACTTCGCCCTTTTCCACGGTGAAGGAGATATTGTCGACGGCGACTTTCTCCCCGAAGTGTTTGCTGAGGTTTTTGACTTCGATCATGATGAACTGGCGTTCTTTTTCCAGAAAACAGCGCGGCCATGGCGCTCTCTTGGAGAACCCAATTCGCAAACGGACAAACGAAATCTCGAGCGAGCTTTCTCTGCCACAGAACCGGGTCCCCGCAAGCGGAAACTTTACATCGTAAAGCCACTGATAGGCCTCGAAAATCGTCCCGACAATGGCGCAAATTCGGTCAGACAAATCCCCGTTCGGTGCCGCTATTCCTCTTTGGGGAGAGGAGTGGAAAGGTCGGGGAAGCTTTCGTTGCCTGCCGCGCCGTTGCTTCTATGATGGCGGGATGAAACTCCACAGTTGGAACGTCAACGGCATCCGCGCCGCGCAGAGAAAAGGATTCGAGTCTTATGTTTCTGAGCAGAACCCCGATCTTCTTCTCGTCCAGGAAACCAAGGCTCATCCCGACCAGGTCGAGTTCACGTCCGCGTTGGAGGACTGGCATGTCTATTGGAACTCAGCCGAGAAAAAGGGCTACTCGGGGGTGGCGGTGTTCGCTCGGGAGGAACCGCTCAATGTGTCCACCGGCATCGGGATGACGGAGCATGACACCGAGGGGCGCGTCCTCACGCTGGAGTTTCCCGATTTTTTCCTCGTCAGCGTTTACACGCCCAATTCCCAGGATGGCCTGCGGCGCCTCGCCTACCGACAGGAGTGGGATCGCGACTTTCTCAACTACGTCAGTGAACTCGACAAAAAGAAACCGGTCATCTTCGGCGGTGATCTCAATGTCGCTCACACCGAGATCGATCTCGCCCGGCCGAAGGCGAACCGGATGAGCGCCGGGTTCACCGATGAAGAGCGGGCCGGTTTCGACAACATTGTGGCGGCGGGATTCATCGACAGTTTTCGCCACTTCCATCCCGACGAGTCGGATCACTACAGTTGGTGGAGTTTCCGCGGCGGCGCGCGGGCCAGGAACGTGGGATGGCGGATCGATTACTTCTGCGTTTCACCGAAACTGCAAGACCGGATGAAATCCGCCAGGATCCATCCCGACATCATGGGCTCGGATCATTGCCCAGTGGAGTTGGTGCTGAGCTGAGATGAACCGCCGACTTGAAGAAAGAAACGCTCCCTGATCGCGAGAATTGGGCTTTTGCGGTTCTCCGGCAATCTCGAACGCCGTCGCGTGGGCGGGAGATTGAGCTTGGATTTGGTCGCTCGTCCCGGGATAATGCGCCCATGAAACACGGAGGGCGACACTTTGAGTTCGGTAGGCTGGTGGCGGTGGTGGTCTGGTTGGGCGGCGCCCTGTCCCTGAGCGCGGGGCCTTTCGGTGAGGACTCGATTTTCGAAAAGCTCACCGGTGACTGGGAGGCTCGCGGAAAGCTGACCAACAACGACGGCTCCATCACCGAGGTCCGCGAAACCTGGACCGGCAAGCGCGAGAGCGACACCGCTTTCGAGGCCTCGGGAACGCGGGTGTTTGACGAGCAGGATCCGCACACTTTCACCTGGCGCTATCTCTACAACCCGACCACCGAACTCATCGAGTGCGAGATGACCATGTCGACCCAGGATCAGCCGATTCGGTTCGAGGTTCAGGTCAGCGATGCCGCGGGCACGGTCTCGATGAAGGCACCGCTCGACGCCGATGGCAGCGAACTGAGAATCATCAACGAGATCAAGGACGACAAGATCGTCGGTACCGTGACGATTACCGACGCCAATGGAAACCAGACCGTCTCCGGAACCGTGGAGCACCGCCGTCCGGGCGGTTGGGAAACCAGGGAATAACGGTTCACCGTACTGCCACATTGCCCTTCATGAATCGCCGTCCGCTCTCGCTTGCCGTCTGTCTCATCGTTCCCTTCGTCATTCTCGTGTTCGGTCTAGGGATCGCCGGTTGGCGCGGCTACGAAGCGAGTTTCGAACTGCGAAAGGAAGACGGTCGCGGCGTCGTGCCGCCCGGGTTCGTGGTCGATGTTTCCGAAGCGGGAAAGCACACACTCTGGCTTCACACCTACACGATCTTCGAAGGCGAGGCCTACGAGTCCGGCGAACGCCTGGAGCCCGGCGCAAAGATTCTTCTCACCGACGAGGACACCGGCGATACCATCAATCTGAACCCCTACGCCTCCGCCCGAAAAAGCTTGGGTTCGGAACGCGCGATTTCGCTCGGCACGTTCGAGTTGTTGAAACCGGCGCGAATTTCGGTGCTGGCTACCGGCGTTGCCAATCCGGTGGTGGTTTCCATCGCACCCGTGAAGTTGGAAAATGTCATGAAGACGATCGTGCAGGTCGGCGGCATCGCCGCGCTCACGTTTTTCGCCTCGATCATGACGCTCATCATCCTTCTCCACCGTCGCCAAAAGGCGATGCAGGCGGAGGAGCAGATGCACCATGAGTAGCAACGGAAAGTCTTAGCCCATTCTGGAATGGCAAATTTGTGAAATTCCAAATCATTCGTGGCCATTCGTGTTAACGACGATCTCAAACACGAATTTTCACGAATGGATAGAATTTCACGAATTCTTCCGGCCCAGATAGGCGACTTAAAACATCATCGATTCCGCCTGAGTGAGTACGGTCTGAAAGGGCACTTCGGCGAGCAGGCCGAAGGCGTCGTGTCGCGAGAGACGTTCCCGTGTCGCTGCGGGACTGGAGATGCCGCAGAGAAATCTCGCCAACTGACGTGGCTGACGAAGTGAGGAATGCTTCTCGTCGATCACTGCCCGGATCTCGATCAGTTCCTCCGGAGAAACGTCATCCGTCAGAGAGCACGGCAACTCGCGCGGTTTGCCCGGTGGATCGAGGCAATTGCCGCAGGTCCCGCAATCCTCGGGCAGTGATTCGCCGAAATGAGCGAGCAGGGTGCGAGTCAGGCATTCGTTCGTTTCGCAGAGATCGATCACCATACCGAGCCGGTCGATTTCTCCCTGCTCACGGCGGGCGAACATTTCCTGCAGGCGAGTTACGATTGCGCCCAGCCGATCGCGGGACGCACCCGGCCCCAGTCGATAACCGTGACGCAATCCGCTCGGACGGAGGCGAAGATCGCCCATGTCAGCGAGGTAGTTCAGCGCCTTCCGAATCTTCTCTGGTTCTTCACTGATCTCGAAAGCTACTTCGTCGACGTTCACCGTGGTCCAGGTCCGACCTTTCTTCGACTTGGCGAAAATCTTTTTCAGAAAGCCTTGTCGCGCCGGCGTGTGACCGGCCAATACGCGGTCTTCGGGCTGGAGAAATTGAAACTGGTAGCCGCCATAGAACGGTCCCGTCGGAATGAGGTGTCCTTCCAGTTCCAGGTAGGTCAGCGCCGTGGCGACAACGAGCGGGCGAATGTCTTTCGTGCCGGAAAGATCGTAGCGCGAAATGCTGAATCGTTCGCCTTGGAGCAGCAAGTGCTCGACCAGCGATTTCAGCGCCTGCGGCGAGGGGGTGTCACCGTAAACGAAATTCTCCAGCACGATCCGGTCGTCGGCACAGGCGAGAATCTCGCAAATCGCGGGCTCGCCATCACGACCGGCACGGCCGCTTTCCTGCACGTAGTTCTCCAGCGATTTCGGCAGGTTGTAGTGATAGACGTAGCGGATGTCGGCTTTGTCGATGCCCATGCCGAAGGCGATCGTCGCCACCACGATGTCGAATCGCCCGACCATGAAATCGTCCTGCACTTGGGCACGCCATTCGTCGGCCAACCCGGCGTGATAAGCCTTCGCGGCGAGACCGTTTTTGGCGAGAAACCCAGCCACCTCTTCGGCGGTCTGCTGGAGCGTGACGTAGACCACGGTTGGTCCTGGCGGCCGATCCCGAATGCGGGAAAACAGCAGCGATTTTCGATCCGCCGCGGGACAAGGAGTGACGCGAAAGCTCAGATTCGGTCGCTGGAACCCGGTCTGAACGTGATCTTTTTCCTTGATCCCAAATTCCCGGCAAATATCAGCCGCGACCTGTGGAGTGGCCGTGGCTGTGAGGGTCAGCACGCGCTCAACGCCGAGATCGCGAGTTAGCTGGGCGAGCTTCAGGTAGTCGGGTCGGAAATTGTGACCCCATTCCGAAATGCAGTGCGCCTCGTCGATCGCGATCATGGCGATGTGCGTCCGGCGAAGCTTCTGGAGAAAGCCTTCATTCGCGAGTCGCTCGGGCGCGACGTAGAGCAAACGGAGTTCGCCCGAGGCCATCCGATCGTAGATGGCGCGGACTTCCTCACTTTCGAGTGACGAATCGAGCCTGGCCGCCGAAACGCTGCGCGCCACGAGCGCCTCGACCTGGTCTTTCATCAAGGCGATCAGCGGCGAAATGACCAACGTGAGCCCATCGAGCATCAGGGCGGGCAGTTGGTAGCAGAGACTCTTCCCACCGCCGGTGGAAAAAATTGCCAGTGCGGGTCGGCCAGCGAGCAGGCTCTCGATCACAAGACGCTGACCCGGCCGAAATTCGGCATGGCCGAAAACAGCGGCAAGGACGGCTTCAGGAGATGACTCAGACACAGTGCCACGACTCAACAGGGTCAGGTCCGCGAGTCAACCCTGTTGGGTGTCGCGATTCAGGAATCGATCTCTTGCAGCGCTGTTGTCAGGAGCGGAGCGAGGGCGATCAGTTCGTGGCGTTTGTGGACGGCCATTTTCCGGAATATGGACTCGAGCTGGTTTTTCACGGTGGAAACGCTCTTGCCGAGTTTTTCTGCGATCTCCCGATTTGTCAGGCCTTCGAGGGCCTGTTCTGTGACGATTTTCTCCGCCGTGGTGAGCTTGCAGTAGCGATTGAAAACTTCGGTAGCGAGATCGCCGGTGTCGTTGGCCTGGCGTTCGAATCGGACGAGAAACGCGGCCTTGGAGAATGGCTCGTGACGGGCGGAAAGGTATTCGATGGCCGCCGTGTAGCCGGGATTGGATTCGCTTCGAACAGAATGTGGCTCCAGGTTTGCCGGGGCATTGAGCGCCGTGAGCGCTTCCGCTTCGGCGACCAGCTCCAGGCAACGGTTGCGAACGAGATCGGGAAGCGTCGCGGTGGAGAGGTTGTAGGGAGTTTCTGATTTCTCGGAATCCCTGTTTTCGTTCCAATCCAGACAGGCTCGGCGTGCGGCATCGTTGATGAAGTTGATCTCTCCGATTTGACTGACAATGGCGACAGCGAGAGGGATTCGGGACAACATGGTCGCCATGCTGAAGCGACTGGCGTAGTCGTTCTGGATTTTGGACACGCGCTTGAAAGCGGTCTGAAAGTGCGGGTAGAGCTGCTCGAAGAGATCCATTTCCTCGGGCGTGAAATCGCCTTGGTCTTCGCGGCGGTTCACTGAAAGAAGACCCATGAGTCGATCGCCGTCGCGGGGAAAAACGCCGACGGAGTAGAACCAGCCTTCGGGTTCGATGAACTCTTTGTAGTAGGGGTGCACTCGAATTTCGTCGGGCGGGATCTGATCGGTGATCCGGATGATTCTCGGGTAGGGCTTCCGGATGAGAATATCCATCAGTGGATGCGCCGCCATGTTTCGGGCCCACCACTCCGGCGAACGCTCCGGGGCGGGCTTGGCTCGCTTGATCGTCATCGGTTCGTCGCCGCGAAAGCTGTAACCGATGACGACGAAGTGATGAGAGAAACAGCGCTCGAGGAGTCGTCGGCAGGCTTTCCAGAGCTGAGTGCCATCGCAAGCGGCATGGAGCTCAAGGAGGAGTTTTTCCGGAATCTCGTTTTTCGGACGGGATACAGACATCGATGCGTGGGAATATGGCGAGTGAGAGTGAAGTGGCAAGTCGCTCAAGTCCAGCGCTCGGTTTGGTGAAAACCCGCCGGTCGGAGAACCCGGGCGAAGATGAGGCGGGGAAGGCGAAAAAGATATAGGCCACCCGTCCTAAATTGGCTCGCCGGAGCCGTGACAGGTGGAAAAGACCGTAAGGTGGCGGGTTTGCAACCAATCGGTATTCCCATGACTTTGCGTTATCGCTTTCTCGCTCTCGGTTTCTGCCTCGCAGTTCTCTCGTCCAGTGTTTCCGCATCGCCAGCAGGTGCGAATGTGATTCGAGTCACGACGTTCAAGGATGAACTGAACCCGGTATCACGAAGTGGGACGGGCGTTTCGTTACGCGAAGCGATTCGCGACGCCGCAGCCACGCCGGATGTCGATGAGGTTATCGAGCTGCGAAAAGGAACCTATCGTCTTACGATCACCGGGGCCGGCGAGGATGGGAACGCGACGGGAGATCTCGACATCCCGGGAACCCAGGCGGGCGGTTCGTTCACCATCTATGCCGGGGGGCGCCCGAACGAGACCATCATCGACGCGAGCGCGCTGGGGGAGCGGGCGTTTCACACGACCGATGCCGACGGTGGCTCGGAATTGTCGATCGTGGGAGTGACGATTCGCGGCAGTACTTCCGGATCCGCGAACGGACAGGCGATTCTGCTCGATGGTGGTGGACTCTTCATGGAGCGATCGGTGATCGCCGACACGGCCTCGAATTCGGGCGCGCTCTGTTGCCTGAAGGGAGCGTACTTTTCCATCCGGGAGACGACTTTCACGGGTAATTCCTCGCAGAGTCCCGGAGGCGCCATCGCAATGTCGGAGATGTCGAGTGGACAGATCGCGCAAACCACGTTCGAGGGAAACACGGCCCTGAACTCGGCTCCGGGCGGTGGTATCTGGCTCGGGGATCAATCTTCGGTCTCTCTGGAAAACTGCACCCTGTCGGGAAACTCGGCCGAAGAAGGGGCGGCGATCTATTTCGAGGATTCCAGCCTGGTGCGGCTCACCCATTGCACCGTCGCGAAGAACACGGGCGCGAACGGTGGGGCGATTCACAATCGGGTGGGCGTTCCCGGTCAAATGGTTCTGACCAACTGCATCGTCGCCAACAATTCCACGCCGAAACAGCTCGATGGTCCGCCGGGGCCGAACAGCTTGCCCATTGGAACCTACGTGGGAGAGAATTTGTTGAGCGGGAACGCCTTTCTCGGCGACTTGGACTACTACGGTGACTTGACCAAAACGATGCCTCCGACCCGGTCGAGTGATCTGGTCATCGGAAAGGCCGATGACGAGTTCGCGTTGGGAGTCGATCAGGGGAACAGGGTGCGGGGGTTGGGCGCCGAACTCGGCGCGGTCGAGATCGAACCTCTACATTGGTCCCGGGAGATTCTCCGGACTTTCGGTGTCGTTCTCGAGGTGACGAATGCCGACGACACCGGGCCGGGTTCGCTGCGGGCTGCCATTGAAGAAGTGAACGCGGCTCCGTTTCTCGACGGTTACGTGCTGGTTTTCTCTCGCAAGCTGAGTGGTGAAACCATCACCCTGACCAGCGGGCCTCTCCAAATCACGAGCCCGGGCCTCGTGATGATCCTCGGGGCTTCCCTGAAGCGAGGAAGCAACAAGGACTTGGAACGGTTGCCGAAACCGGTGGTGATTTCGGGAAACTCGGAGCACCGGGCCTTTACTCTCGGGACAGGCTCCCAGGTGTGGATGCAACACCTTGAGATTGTCGACGCCGAAGCGCCGGACCCAGAGTCGGGAGGTGGCATTTTCACCGACGGATTCCTGGGATTGCACGAAGTGCGGATCTCCTATTGCAAGGCCGGGTATGGAAACGGGGCCTTGAATAGTGGCGGAGACGGTGGCGGCGTGTTTGTCGCGGCGAACGGTTTGTTGGAAACGATGTTCTGCACCATCGAGCACAATCAGTCGGGGCCCGGTGCTCCCGATCTTACTTTTTCTCAGGGTGGGAATGGCGGAGACGGTGGGGGTGTGTTCGTGGCGGGAGGAATGGCGCGGATTTCACACACCACCATCGCCGACAATCTCTGCGGGGACGGATTTGATTCGACGGGGATCGGTCTGTCCGCCGGCAGAGGCGGAAACGGGGGCGGACTGGGGGTCACTTCGTCGGGGAAACTTTACCTTTCGAACTCGACCATCACGGACAATAAAGCCGGTCTCGGAGCGTTTTCCTCGGGCGGAATTTTCGACGGAGATGGTGGTGACGGTGGCGGGATTTTTGCCCAGTCCGGCACGACTCTCGATATTCGTCACTGCACGATCGCCGGGAATCGAACCGGGCTTCCGGGCTCCGGTTCCAACGGGCAGGAGGGTGACGGGGGAGGCATCGCGGAGTCGGGCAACTGCGATCTCACCATCGCGAACAGCATCATCAGTGGAAATGATGCGCAGACCACCGAGATCGACGCCAACATCGACCAGGATCTCGGCGTCAACCTGGTGATCAACGACGCTCAACTGGCGCCGCTTGCGAATTACGGCGGCCTGGTCAGCACGATGCCGCCGCTGCCCGGTTCTCCCGCGATCGACCAGGGTGATTTCGCGTATCAAAAGCCGACCGACCAGCGCGGCGTTGCGCGATCCTACGGCTTGCAACCGGAGATCGGCGCGGTCGAGTATGATGAGGAGCGGCTGAACGCGTTCTTCCAGCGATCCGAGCAACCCAACGGATCGGCCAATACACCGACGTTCTCCGGGGAGCCTTTCGACCGCGCCTCATCCCCCGCCAGTTACAGCGGGTTGCTGAGAACCAGTGCCGATGATTTGATGGGGAATTTCTCGATCCGCCTCGCGCGAAACCGGAGCCTCTCGGGTACCTTCACCATCCGTGGCCAACGGTACGCCTTTCGCCAGACCATCGGGGAAAACGGTTCGATCTCCGCCTTCGTGGAATCGGGAGGAATCACGTTCGAATTGAACCTGAGCCTGGTGCGAACCACGGGCGGAGCGGGCGAGCTGCGGATGGTGGGCACGCTGCGCGATGTGAACAACAGCCAGGACTATGCCTTCGATCTCGACCGTCCGACGATTTTCGGCGGCTCCCGTGGTCCTGCGCCTATGGCCGGTCGCTACACAGCCCTGGTGAAAACGGACGCGGTGGACACCGTCTATGAGGACGCCAAGGGAGACGGCTACTTCCTTGTCAATGTCTCGCCGAGCGGGCGGGTGAATGCGATGGGTCAGATGCCGGATGGTGTCCGGACCAGCATCGGTGGCTACGTCACCGCCGACAACGAATGGCGGGCGTTTCAAAGTTTTTCGGGCAGCCCGGCGCAGGGGCGGGGAATCTTTGGGGGCGTGATCGCCTTCCGCGATGTCGCGGGAGTCAGCGACTTCGACGGCGAACTGACTTGGCGAAAATTCTTCGGCGGTTTTTTCAGTGGAAACGAACTGGTGCTTCCGCTGATCGGTTCCCGGTTCGATCGACCGTTCCCGGGGCATCCGTTGCTTTATGAACTCGACCCTGCCGCGGAATTCAATGCCCTGTGGACGATAGGGCACGGAGGCGTTTCCCATCCCGGCGTCCAGGGGCTCCGCTGGAACGGCCAGAACAGGATCGTGTCCATCGAGACGAACGAGATCGGTCTGAGGGTGAATGCCGCGCCCGCCAACGGACTGGTCCGAGGGGTGTTCTTCGACGAGTCGATGGGAGCCCGCGTTCCCATGAAGTTCAGTGGTGTGGTGTTCCAGAAACAGGGACTCGTGTCCGGTCTGTTTCCCGGATATGACGGCGCGACCGGGTTTTTCTCCATCAAACCGATCGGAGAATCGAGCATCACGGTCCGGGACGAGAATGGCGTCGAGATATTGGCGGGGGGTACCATCGACATGGGGAACGTCGGCGTGGATCCGGGGACATTGTCCGAGCGACGTTTCGAGATTGAAAACACCGGGCTCGCCCATCTCTATCTTTCGAAGGCACCGGAACTGTTGAACCCCGATGTCTTCGCGATCACGTCGGGCGGTCCCGTGTTGCTGGCTCCCGGGGAGAAAACCTACTTCACGATTCGTTTTCACCCACCGAGCCAAGGGAACGAATTCACCATTCTCGGTATCTATTCCAATGCCGCCAATGTGGTCGATGGTGTCTTTGCCGCTTTGATCGAGGGAGATGGCATCGCGGGAGGATCCAATGGACCCTCGGTGAGTCAGAGCAACTGGCTGGGAGCGAGTCCATCTGGTTTTCCCTTCCATTACGGGCGGGTGCCGTTTTCTTCGCCGATCGATCCGGGGATGCACGGCGGAAATTTCGTCGGCTACGCCTATTCCCCCGATACCGGAGGCGAGATCGCGGGCCAGGTGACCGTGCGGATGAACAAGCGAACCGGAAGCTACTCCGCGGTGGCCGTCATCGACGGCGTCTCTCACCGATTCAAAGGATCGCTAACGAATGTCGCCGGAGACTCAGGCACCACGAATCGAGGCGCGAATTTTTCCATCAGTCTCGGGAAAACGGATTTCATCTCCCTGGGAATCGTCATCGACGGATCCGTGGACGGAAAATTCGTTCTCCTGGTGCAGGATCTGGCGAGTGTGATGCCCGGGTTGAACGTCCTCAATGCGGGGCGTTACTCCATCCTGCTTCCGCCCTCGGAGGCCCGGGGTGCCGGGCAGCCTCTGGGAACCGGCTACGGCACCATGGTCTTGGCGGCCAGCGGGCGCATCTCGGGAATGTTCCGACTCGGCGACGGCACGGCTGTCAGCCACGGAGGCATCATGTCCAACGACTTTGAGTGGCTCTTCTATCGGGCGCTCTATGGCGGCGCGAAATCGGGAGGCTACCTCGGCGGTCGCATTCTGTTCGGCGATCGGGCTGCGGTGAGCGACTTCGACGGTCGATTGCAGTGGGTGAAACCCGAGCGGCGGAACGACCGACTCTACCCGCGCGGTTTCCGGCTCGAGCAGTTGATACTCGGGGCCAAGTATGAGCCCCCCATTCCCGGCGACATCGCGCTCCACGGTGTCAATGGGATAAATCAATATGTGATCGTAGATTTCATTGACAGCGACATTGATCCCTTGCCCGGGCCGTTGTTGCCGGTGTGGAATTTCAACAATCGCATTACCTACACTCCCGTTGGCAGCGAGCGGCTCAGCTTGCGGGTGAATGTCCGGAACGGGTTGCTCTCGGGACTTTACGTCGATCCTTCCCATCGCCAGCGAATTCCGGTTAATGCGGTGATTTTCAATAAGCAGATGCTCGCCAGCGGCCTGTTCACCGGCCCCTCCGAAACCGGGAGTGTCATTTTCACGGGTGCGCCGTGAGGAAAGGGCGCCGCCTTTCAGCCGACTCAACAGGGTCAGGTCTGCGAGGCAACCCTGTTGGGTCGAGTCGGCGGGAAAAAAGCAACACCTCCGTCACATTTCGCCGTTTCCGCCAGACTTGACGCGACGGGCGTTGCCGCAGAAGCTGAATGACTTGAAACACGGAGGCATAGCGGACCAGATCCTCGAGGCGGCCCGGGCGGCGGAATGTGCCGATCTGGCTGAGCTGCGGGCTTTGGTCGAGGAGTCGCTGGAAGGAAATCTCGATTTGATCGACCGGGTTCTGGATTCGGAACTGGTTGAGGATGACGCGTTTCTGAAAGCGCTGGGCGAGCGGCTGGATCTGGACTGGATGGCCGATCCCGAGCCGGATACGGAGGACGCGCGCGAATTGAAGGTCCTTTGCGGCGCCCAGGTCAGCATTCGGAACCGCGTGCTGCCACTACGCCTGCTGCGACCGGAGGGGGAAGAAGACGGCGAGCCGACCGCCATCGTGATCGCGACTTATGATCCGTTTGGAATTCATCGCCGTCGCGCGGTGTATCAGGCGATCGATTTGCCAATTCACTGGGTCATCACATCACGCCGACAGGTGATCGCCGGCATTCAGAATTTCTTCGGGGTCGGTGCGGATACCTTTGAGGAGGTGCTCGCGAATCGCGATCTGGATGCGGACGCCGAGGTGAAGGAGGAGATCAACGTGATCGATGACGATGACGATGCGGAGGCTTCGGTCGTCAAATTCGTGAACCAGATCGTGAAGGAAGCGCTGGCCCGCCGAGCGACGGACATTCACGTGGAGCCGCTGGCCGCCGATTTGCGGGTGCGGTATCGAATCGATGGCGTGTTGCAACGGGTGCCGGTGCCGGAAAACATCAAGGCGCTGCAGTCGTCGGTGATCGCCCGCTTCAAAGTCATGTCTGGTCTCGACATCGCGGAAAAGCGACTGCCTCAGGACGGACGTATTCACCTGCGGCTCGACGGGCAGCCCATCGACGTCCGTGTCGCCACCATTCCCGGGATCGAAGGCGAGAGCATCAGTCTGCGTCTGCTTGGCCAGGAAAAATTCAATCTCGAGCGGCTCGGCATGTTGCCGCACATTCGAAATGATGTGGACGAAATCCTGCAGCGTCCCAACGGCATCGTGCTCGTGACCGGCCCGACCGGGTGCGGGAAATCGACCTCGCTCTACTGCTTCCTGTCCGTCCTCAACGACGAGTCTCGACGCATCGTGACGATCGAGGATCCGGTGGAAAACAAGATGGAAGGCGTGGTCCAGATCGCGGTGAAGCCGGAGATCAACCTGACCTTCGCCGGCGGTTTGCGCAGCATTCTTCGCGGTGATCCGAACGTCGTCATGGTTGGGGAAATTCGTGACCTGGAAACGGCCGAGATCGCCATTCGCGCGGCGCTGACCGGGCACCTCGTGTTCAGCACGCTGCACACCAACGATGCGATCGGCGGTATCACGCGACTCGTGGACATGGGTGTCGAGCCTTTCCTCGTCACGGCGGCGGTTCGCGGGTTCATGGCTCAGCGTCTCGTTCGCCGACTTTGCAAGGAATGCCGTCAGCCGGTGAAATACGGCGACGACTACCTGAAGTCGTGCGGTTTTCCCCGCGAACTGGCCGCGAATCACACCTTCTTCGAGCCGAAGGCGGGCGGATGCGAAGCGTGTAGCCGAACCGGGTATCGCGGCCGTCTCGCGATCTACGAATTGTGCCGGATGACGCCCAAGCTGCAGGAGCTGATCGTGCGCGGCGGGAGCCGGGCTGACATTCAGCGTCAGACCATGATCGATGGTTTCCGGACGATGCGCGACTACGGCTGGGAGAAAGTGGCCGAGGGAGAAACGACCATCGCGGAGGTGATCTCGGTGACGGAGGAAGCCTTTGAGGAGGAAGAGGCGGCTGAGTCAGGTTCGGCTGGTAAATCCGCGATGCTGACGGCAGAATAGAGCGATGCGAATCGCGACTTTTTGAGAAGGAATCTCCACGGACGTGCCTGACTTTTCCTACAAAGCCCTGCGCAGCGATGGCTCAGTCGTCGAGGGTAGCATCGCGGCCAAGGATCGCGGCGATGCCAACCGCAAGCTGGCCAACGCCGGGGTGCAGCCCTTCCAGGTCAGCGAAACCGGCAGGGGCGCGCCGAAACCGGTCAAGGCGGAGAAAGCCAAGGCGCCGAAGGCCGCGAAAAAAACCGAGGGAGCGATGGGACAGCTTCGCCTCACTTCGACCCAGGTGATCTTTTTCACCGAGGAGTTGAGCGATCTCCTGACGGCGGGGGTTCAGTTGGAACCGGCGCTGAAAATGATGGAAGGCCGTGGCGGAACCGGTCCGGTTCGGCAGGTGACTTCACG
>JAGRPB010000100.1 GCA_020439945.1 Verrucomicrobiia bacterium | reverse complement strand
GGGAGCAAAGAATTTGCTTCTCTTTTCAGCGGATTATTTTTCTTCGGTAATCCAAAGCCTCACCAAAAAGATCACCCGATCTGCCGAAGCGCAAACTCGGGCGGGAAGAGGCGAGCCTAGCCCTTGGAAATCAGGAGGGCAAAAACTCTTCGCAGCCTGTTGGGCTGCCTTCTTTCGAATAAGACGAAGCCCCATCAGGGCTTGCCGAAAACTGCGAACAGGTCACCCGGATCAGCGATCGAAGAAAGGTGAAGGGAGGCAGCGCTACGGAGGGGTGTTTTTCAAACGCCCGGCAAGCCCTGAACGAGGCTCGCGAGGGGATGTCGGAGAGCACGGTCGAGTCGGCAGGGCTAGTGCAGGCGAGTGAAACTCGCCTCTCCGGGTTCACTGCGACGTTTTATCCTGATCTTTTCGTAAATCAGTGATCACGTGCTTTTGCATCGCTGCAATTCCGCTTCGCAGGGCTGTCAGTAGCGGTTGCAGCGCCGCGTGGGGCGACGACGTCCGATCGCGGATCGACCGAGGCAACAGGGTTGAACGCGGGAGTGAACCCTCTTCAATCGACGACCTGACCCTCTTTTCTGACGTCTTCACGTTGTTGCCGGTGGCGAGGCGGGCGTCCCCGCTCCCGGGCTCGGCGTTCGTGCGGGCGAGGGAGACGATTCAGGTTCCACCGCCTGAAAGGCCTGCAAATCTTTGGCGGGATCGGGCAGGACGAGGGCGATGACGAGCATGAGGCCGAACAGGGCCAGCGGAGCGAAGGCAGGCGCCCAGGCGAGACTGCTGATGAAGATGACCATGCTGGCGGCGAAGTAGAAGAAGGCGCCGAGGATGGCCCAAAGGATGGCGCGCTTGCGACTGCCGCGGAAAGCCCAGGCTGCGAGGGCGGTGATGACGGCGAAGCCGAGGAGACGCGCCCAGAAGGGCCACCACTCGATGTAGCGGCCGCTCTGCACGGTGGCGATGGCGCGGGTGAGCAACTCGGATCGGGCGAGGGAACGGGGCACGGTGGAGACTTTTTCGACGCGGGCCTCGGACCGGTCGTTGCCGATGACGACGAGGTTGGTTTTCAGGGAGGCGAAGGCGGTCTCGAGGTTGGCGAGGAGTTTCTTGATGGTCTCGTCCTCGTCGCCGGTGAGGGCCAGGTGAAAGGCGGAGATGGAGGGGTAGAAGGCGGTGTCGATGCCGGAGTGCTCGTAGACTTTCATCCGGCCGCGGGTGTCGATGGGGATCTCGTAGGCGTCACCGACGCGGACGACGGGCTCGGTGACGGCGGGTGGCAGCTGGACGCTGACCTGATCGAGGGGAATCTCGGCGTGGTTGGCGACGGCGTGGAGGATGAAGGAGGGGACGACCTGGTCGCCGTGGCGGGCGATGAGGTTGACGCGGCGTTCGCCGGCATCCTCGGGATTGCCGGCCAGCTCGATACCGGTGAAGGCGGGCTCGCCGTTGGCGAGCAGCTGGGGATTGGGCGCGGCGACGACGCGGGTGATGGGCGTGAGGGTGGAAACGTCGCCCTCGACGCTGGTGAGAACGGGGAATTTGGGCTCTTCCTCGGGCGACTGGGGCGGCTGGCCGTTTTCGGCGACGGCACCGAGGGTGAGGGACGGCAGCGGCAGGGCGGCTTCCTTGAGCAGCTCGAAGGTCTGGTTGATGGGTTCGGCGGGATCGAAGACGGGATTGGGCTCGAAGGCGACGGTCTTGGGCTCGAAGTTCTCCACGAAACGCAGGATGGTGGCGTAGTCGGCCTGGGTGAAGGAATCACCGATGGCGGGCTCGTATTCGTCGTTGATGCGAACGAGGGTGACGGCGGGATCACCGATCTTGCCGGCGGCATTGGCGACACAGAATTCGCGCCAGGCGTCGTTGAGCCCATCGGCGAAGCGGAAGCGGTGCGAGTGGGCGTCCCATTCGCCCAGGGCGACGAGGACGGCGCCGAGGAGGAGGAAGAGGGTGAGTCGATGTCGCATGAGTCCGAAAAGTCAGCTTTTCCTAGAATAGTTTGCGGGGAGGATCAATGCCCGTTTTGGCGACGAAAGGCAATTGGCGGAATCGGGCCAAGTCGTTTGAAGGGAAAGTGTGGCCGCTCGAAGCCAGGGAAAGAATTTTTTTTGGCCCGGGCGATCGGCATTTCCCGCTAGTCCTGCCGGACGCGGAAAAGATGCAGTGGCTTGGAGCGCGGGTCGAGGGCGACGTAGTTGGAGCCGCCCTGCCAGTGATAGATGTCGCCGTAGATGAGATCCTCGACGGTGTAGCGCCGACCGGGATCGATGCCCATGGCCTCGAGCGGCAGGTGGATGGTGCTCTCCTGCCGGTGGTGGGGATCGAGATTCACGACGGCGACGATCTGGTTGGAGAGATCGTCGGTCCATTTCCGGTAGGCGATGACGTGGTGGTTGTCGGAGGGGACGAAGGCGATGTTTTCGTAGGAACGCAGGGCGAGTTCCTCGCGACGGACGGCATTGAGTCGCGCGATGAAGCCCGCGATGTTGCCGGGCTGGTCGAAGTCGCGGTCCTTGAGCTGGTATTTTTCGCTGTCGAGATACTCCTCGCGGCCGGGCAGCGGCTCGTTTTCGCAAAGTTCGTAGCCGCTGTAGATGCCCCAAGAGGTGGAGAGGGTGGCGGCAAGGGCGGCGCGGAGCTTGAAGGCGGCGGGCGGCGCGTGCTGGAGATGATAGGCGAGAATGTCGGGGGTGTTGGGCCAGAAATTGGCGCGGTAGTAGTTCCGCATCTCGCCCTGGGTCAGCTCGAGCGTGTAATCGGTCAGTTCCTGCTTCGTGACGCGCCAGGTGAAATAGGTATAGCTCTGGGTGAAACCGACCTTGGCCAGCGCCTGCATCATCTTCGGCCGGGTGAAGGCCTCGGAGAGGAAAATCGTCTCCGGCTGGACCTTGCGCACCTCGGCGATGAGCCATTCCCAGAACGACACCGGCTTGGTGTGCGGATTGTCGACCCGGAAAACGCGGATGCCTTTGTCGATCCAGAACAGAACCACTTCGAGTAGCTCCTGCCAGAGTTCCTGCCAGTCGTCACAGTGGAAATTGATGGGGTAGATGTCCTGGTACTTCTTCGGTGGATTCTCGGCGTACTTGATGGTGCCGTCGGGCCGATGGAAGAACCACTCGGGATGCTCGCGGACGTAGGGATGATCGGGCGAGCACTGGATGGCAAAATCCATCGCGATCTCGAGATCGAGACGGCGAGCTTCCTTCACCAGCCACTTGAAATCGGCGATGGTGCCGAGGGCGGGCTCGATCTCCCGATGGCCGCCGGCGGGACCGCCGATGGCCCAGGGCGAACCGACGTCGTCGGGCCCGGCGTTGAGCGTGTTGTTTTTCCCTTTTCGAAAAGTCTCACCGATGGGATGGATCGGCGGGAAGTAGACGATGTCGAAGCCCATCGCGGCGGCGGCCTGGAGACGCGGCACGCAATCGCGAAAGGTGGAGTGCTTGTCGAGTCGGCCCTCGGCATTGCGGGGGAAAAACTCGTACCAGGCGGAGAATTGCGACAGCTCCGGCTCCACCATCAGCGGCAGTGGCGGATCGAAACAGGTCGAGAGCGAGCGGTTCGGCCAACGCGCCAGCAGGGCCATGGTATCGCCCTCCTCGAACAGGTGCGGCACCTCGCGCGGCGGCGTTTTCATGAGCCGCTCGACCAGCTCGTCGATGGCCTCGGCGTCGGCGCGCGATCGACCACGCGCGGCGCGATCGGCGGCGAGATTGAGAATGACGCGTCCCTCCTCGATCTCGGTGCTGAAATCCTTCTGATCGCCGGTCAGGCGTCGCTCGTAGTCGTGCAGCCAGGTGAGCACATCATCGGCCCAGGCCTCGACAGTGAACCGATATTCGCCCGCTTCCGTCGGGGCCATGAACTCGCCGTGCCAGCGGTCGTTGTCGCCTTGGAGGACCGGTCTTTCCTCCCAGTTCCGAGCGCCCCGTTTCCGCCATTTCACCACCGCCGCGAGCACGTCGTGTCCGTCTTTGAAAATGTCGGCGGAAACGCGGACGAGTTCGCCGACGATGCGTTTCGCCGGGTAGCGTCCGCCCTCGACAGAAGGTGTCACGTTGGCGACGACGACGGTGGCCGGTCGGGCACCGAATGACGCGGGAAAACTGTTGCTTTTGCCCATGGATTCGGGCTCAGGCTACACTCGTTTCCCGCAGACTCAAGACGGGAGCCAGCGAGGGCGCCGCACCCCGATCGATGGCGATTTCGCGCAAGCGTTTCACCGCCACTGGGATGTGGCGGAGGAAACCGGGTTGTCCCTTGTTGAGCCCCAGGTTTCCATAGGCGCCAAGTGCCTGCATGAGCCGCTGACAGGCGCAGCGATCGAGGCGGGCGCGGAACCGGTCCCAGGACTCGCCCTCGCCTCCGGCGCCGCGCAGTTCATGGTAGGTGCGCGCCAATTCCTCGCGATGTTCGGCCGCGAGTTCGACGTAGGGATCGAAAAGCAGCGAAGCGAGATCGTATTCCGGGACGCCCCACCGGAGCCCCTGGTAGTCGATGAGATAGGCATGGCCATCGCGAATCATGACATTCGACGACTGGAAATCGCGATGCAGCAGCGCACGCGGTTCGGCGGCGAGTTCATCGACGAGAGCGCGGAGATCGTTCGATGCGCGAGCCTCGGCCAGTTCCGCCTCTGCGGCGGTGCTGAAATTGGCCGCGAAATGTTCGAAAAAATAATCCTGTTCCCACTGATAAAGAGCGGCGTCGAATGGTGGCTCGAGTTCCGGCAACCCGGGAGCGTTCGCGGTTTCACCGACCCGATGCAACGGCAACACGGCCGATAGTGCGGCCCGGTAGAGAGGCGCCCGGGTCGTTTGCCAATTCTCCTCCTGAAACGAGGCGAGATCGACGGCACCCAGATCCTCGAGCCAGAGGACGTGATTTTCCGCATCGGCACTGAGAATGCGGGGCACGGGAACGCCGATTTCTTCGAGGAAGCGGGTGATCTCCGCGAAGCGCCCGTTTTCCCGCCGCTCCAGCGAGTAATGCATGGCAAAGAGGGTTGAGTCCGGGACCTGACCCTCTTTGGTGAGCCGGAAAAAGCGCCGCCCCGAGCCCGTGCGATCAATCACTTCGACCGAAAACTCGCCGGCCTCTTTCCAATCGGGAAAGGCGGCGCGGGTGAGAGCTTCGATTTCAGGGATTTCCATGAGGAGCGGCAAAACGGAAGCGGGAAACATCCGGGCGATTCCGAGGGGAGCCAAGGGAAAAAGCGTCGCCCTGAAGCAAGACCATCTCCGGTCGGCCCGGTCTATCGGAACGGACGGGAACCTTTGCCCCCTCTCCCACTGGCACGATCTCGCCCCGATCGAGACTTCACGCGGCGGGCCATTTGCGGCAAGCTTTCTCACCACACATGAAAAACGACCCGACTCCCCTCACCCAATCCCATTCCCAATCCCGCCGCCGCTTCCTCGGCCAGGGCCTCGCCGCCACCGCCGCGAGCGCGATCGGCTTTCCCGCAATCCTGAAAAGCGCGTCGCCGAATTCGAAATTGCAGGTCGCCAGCATCGGCGTCGGCGGCATGGGCGGAAACACGATGAAAAGCGTGGCGAGCCATCCCAAGGTCGCCATCACCGGGTTGTGCGATGTGGAGCAGAAAACGCTCGGCATCGCGGCGCGAAATTTTCCCGACGCCGTCGCGGTGAACGACTGGCGGGAACTGCTGAACGATCACGCGGACAAATTCGACGCCGTCACCATCGGCATCCCCGACCACATGCACGCCGCCCCCGCGGTGACCGCGCTGAGGGCCAGGAAGCATCTCTATCTCCAGAAACCGATGGCTTCGACCCTCCACGAGTGCCGGGTCATCACCGCCGAAGCGAAGAAGGCCGGCGTGACCACTCAGCTGGGCAATCAGGGCCGCTCCACCGTTGAGAGCCGGCTCGCGGTCAACCTGATCCAGGGCGGCGCCATCGGGAAGATCAAGGAGGTGCTGATCTGGGAAAACAAGAATCTCAACTGGTGGCCGAAGAACACCGAATTGAGGTCCGAGGCTGATCCGATGCTGGAGGGTTTCGACTGGGATCTCTGGCTCGGCGTTCGCGACCCGCGCCCGTGGCTCAAGGAAACCTACCACCCCAAGGCCTGGCGGGCGTGGTTCGACTTCGGCGTCGGCGAAATGGGCGACATGGGTTGCCACCATTTCGATCCCACCTTCGACGCCCTCAAACTGACAGCGCCGCTCAAGGTTCGCCAGAATGGTAACGGCAGCCATGGCCCACTCTGGGGCAAGCGCCGCCAGGTGGAACTGATCTTCGCCGGCAGCGACGTCACCGCCGGCGACACGGTCAAGGTCACCTGGCACGATGGCGATTTCCGTCCCGATGCGTCGAAAATTCCCCTGCCCAAGGACATGGCGGAACTCTGCGAATCGGGAAGTTGCTGGATCGGGGAGAACGGCGCCATTTTCAAAAACTATCGTGGCGGCCGTCCCATCGTGTTGCCGGAAGCGAACTTTCCCGCGGAGAAGTATCCCGCCGATCCCGCGCCGCTCAATCACTACCACGGCTGGGTCGACGCCGTTCTCGCGGGCGAGAAATCGATCGCCGATTTCAGTCACGGAGGACCGCTCTCGGAGACCGTCCTCGTGGGCGCGATGGCCGATCGTTTCCCCGACCAGTGGCTGGAATGGGATCGCGAAAATCTCGCCTTCACCGGAAACGAGGTCGCCACCGCGCTGGTGAAGCGCGCCTACCGCGAAAGCTGGTCAGTGCCCGGATTGGGATGAATCGACCTCGCCCCAGGCCCCTCCCGCTGGTGGACAACTCCCGATCCATGAATGCCATCAAACTTACTTTGGTCGCGATCGGCGCCATGGCCCTGGCTGCATGTTCCATCGGGAAAGCCGTAGCCCAGGAGATCGCCACCGGACTTCCCAAAGAACTGGGAGATCTCGCCTTCAACTACGAGGTCAGGCTGGCGGAAATGTTGAAGCCGATCGAGGAATTGAAAGCCGCCTACATCAGGCAACTGAAGGCGGTCGCGACCAGAGTGCAGGCGAAGGGCGACCTTCCCGGTCTGCTCGCCGTGCAGGCGGAAATCGAATCGATCACGAAATCCGGAGTCCCCGCAAAGCCCGATCCCAAGTATCCCGAGCCGACCGAACTCCTGGAATCTCGGAAGATCTTTCAACGAACCAGCGCCGACCTGGTCGATCGACAGGGAACCAAGATCGAACCGCTGAGAGCAGGCTATCGTCGAGAACTGGAAAAGCTCAAAATCGATTTCACGCGGGCCGGTCGACTGGAGGATGCGCTCTCGGCGAAGCGGTTGATCGATTCCCTCGAGACGGGAGCTTCCACCAATAGAGCCGAACCGGGCAAAACCAATCTCAAGATCCGGGTGCAGGTCGACGACGTGAGCTACCTCTATCTGCGAGGACCGAAAATCTGGTTCGACCACACCCGCGGAAAATTCTCGCCTCCCGGCCTGGCCGGCGGAGAATTTCCCACCTATCTGGATGACAAGACGGAGTGGAAACCGGTCTGGAACGGTAAAGTCACCGAACCCTACGACGCCGGGATCTCCCTGCCCACCACGGGCGACGGAATCGAAATTCATCTCCGCTTTTCCGACGGACGCGGTCAGGCCAACGTGATTCAGAATCCCGGTCCGGACAATGACTACACCGCCATCATCGAACTGCTGGATCAACGCGAAAACCGCATTGGCATCGGAGGCGCCGACTGGATGGAATTTCGCCTGAGTTGGTGACGCTTTGCCGTTCCCGTTTCCGCAACGACCGGTTCAGCGTTCTTTCAACGGCTTGACGAGTTCTTTGGACAGGATCAGTCCCCAGCCGTGCCAGTCGTTGGAGGTCTCTCCGCGGAACCAGTCGGGACCGCCTTCCGCCGCGTCCGGTAGATTCATAGAGTCCCATTCCGAATTCATGATGCCATCGGATCCGCCCATCTCGATCCCGATGCCCTGTTTCTCCTTCACCGAGGCGGGCGTGACCCGACTGGCGGTCACGTCTTTGCCGAGATAGGTGAGAATCTCCGGCCGGATCGGCAGGTAGGCGGAGTTGTCGTCCGCCACGATGGCCATGGAAATGCCGCGAAACACCGCGGAACTCCTGGCCCGAATGAACAGGATATCGCCGGACTTGAAGGTCAGCTCACCTCGCGTTTCGCCGGTGATCCGCATCTTGTCGTCAGGACCACTGTAGCGGTTCCGAAAACTCAGGGGTTCGCCATTGAGGTACAGTTCGAGTTCTCCCTTGGTGACGAACTGGACTCGGCCAATCAGCAGAGCGTTCGCGGCATCGCCTTCCCCGAAAAAGGGGGCGTATTCGGAGCGTTTTCTCAACGCCTCCTGGGCGTTCTTCGCCTCGATGGCCGAGTTCAATTCGCCGGCGCGGGTAAAATCCACCTGCAGCTTCCCAAGTTCTTCGTCAAAACGCCGGACGAACTCCCGGCGCGGTCCCTCGGTTTGCTTTTCCAGGACCCGGCGCTGCTCGAGATAGGTCGACTGGATCCGCCTCAACCCGTCGAAGGAAGACAATCGCTTCCTGAAAGCCTCTTCCTCGAAGCGTTTCGCGGAGGTGAAGGCCTCCGATTCCTCCTTCGCCGCGATCACGTTTTCCAGGTGACCGGCTTCGGTCTCCGTTTCACCGAGCCTTTGCAACGCGCTGAGGTAGGCTTCGTCGAGCTTGGCGAATTTCTCGTCCAATCGCTCCATCGCCGCCTGAAATCCGGCGGTCAGGGAAACCAGCCGACTTTCCTCCCCCTCGGCGTCACCGGAAGAAATCACGGTCATGCCCAGGAAGAGGAGAAGCGACAGGGAATGTCGCATGGCCCGGTGTGACAGCATCCGGGTCATATTGGGAATCGCCCGTTTCATCGACAAGCAGAAATCACGGTTCCATCTCCAGCAAATTCCGGGTCACCTTTTCCAGCACCGCCTGCACGTCCGGTGAAACGCGGGAAACGCGCCCGACCTCGTAGCCTCCCTGGCTGTAGGCGATTTCCGTTCCGATGTAACCGGGCCCCCCGTCGCCGTACGCCGCCAGAGCGACGAAGTCGTCCGGGCGCATCGCTTTGGCGGCGAGTTGGTATTCGACGAAGAGTTCTCCGGGGAAGAAAAGCAGTCGCGCGTCACCCAGGCGCAGGCAGTTGATGTCGATCTTTGCGCCCTCCTTCCAGCGACGCAGGTAGACGGCGTCCCTCGCGGCCCGAATGCGGGTCCGGACATCGACGTCGGGATCGGTGAGTTGGGCGACGAGTTCTTCCTCGGAAAAAGAACCGCCCCAGGGCAGCGAGGTCGGCGCCACGGTCCAGTCGAGATCCCCTGGCGCGAGCGACCGCTTTTCCTGCGCCTCCCAGGCGGCTTTCATCCCGGCGTGAACGCGATCGATCAGGATGGCGCGAGCCTCGGGAGAACCGTCGTTGTATTTTCCAGCGGCCACGTTGCCGCCGGCGCCATCGAAGTGAACGTGGAGCACGCCGGTCTCCTCGCTGCGTCGATTCCGGGCGATGCCGACGGTGTCGGGCGTGACGCCACCCCTGCCGTAGTAGCTCTGCGGATGCGAGGCGTAGAAGGTGAGCACCGCGAGGGCTTCGTCGCCGTTCCAGAAACTGACGAGATCGAGTTCGGGATCGATGGTTCCCTCGGGCGCAGCGACCGCCTCGGGATTGCGGCAGGAGCTCATCCGGGCCAGCGCGAGTTTACCGTCGGGACCGAGGATGCGCCGGTTGGAGGCGAATTCCTCCACCACGCCTTTACCGAGTCCCAGGTGGGTGACAGGGGCGGCATTCACCAGGGAATCCCGCAAGGCCGCGGCGGTGGTCTCGATGGCGTGGCCATGAGCGGAACGCAGGGCCATGGAGTCCGGCAGATTCTCCTTCTCGAGCACCTCCAGCGCACTGACATCGTAGCCCGGCGCATCGTGATTGTGGATCGTGTGCACCGACACCCGCTCGGGGGTCGTTCCGGCAGCCTCGGCGAGCGCCTTCCGCCAGGCATCGTGGCTGGCATTGTAGATTCCCACGAAATCGGCCACGCAGAGCACGATCGGTTTCTCTTCGCCGCCGGGAATCAGCACCACACCGCGAGCGGTCAACGGCTCCTCGATGTTCGCGGCGGGTTTGATGCTGCCGTTGCACAGCGGGGAGCCGATCGGCGGCGTCACGTCAGCGACGAATGAGGCCAGGCGCAGTTCGTCGGCGTGGCTCGAAAAGGCGAACGCCACGAGAGCGGCGAGGAGACCGCCGGCGAAAAAACGGGAGTGCATGTCGGCAGATTCACCCGCCGCCAGCCCCGGTGTAAAGTCTTCGCACCCCACGCAATCGAGATACCCTCCTCGGTCGCGCCACTGCTTCTCCACGCTCCATGCCCCTTTCCCCAAGCCAAGACAGGCGCATTCGCGCATGGGTTCGGCCTGTTTCCGGCGGTGACCGGCGGTTATGATAACGATTCGATTTCATGAAAAAACCGATCGCTTTTGTCCCCAGCTTCGCCGCCTTCGTTCTGGCCTCGCCGTCCCTTTTCGCCGCGCCACCGGAATTCCGTTGGGAGGAAAAGGAGATCGATCAGATCGAGATCGGCTACGGACTGCAACTCACCGACGTCGATGGCGATGGAAAGACGGACATCGTGCTCGCCGACAAGAACACCATCCAGTGGTATGCCAATCCGGGTTGGGAAAAGCACGTCATCGCCCGCGACCTGACGAAACGCGACAATGTCTGCGTGACCGCGCGCGACATTGATGGCGACGGAAAGTGCGAGATCGCCGTCGGCGGCCAGTGGAATTTCCTCGAGACGATGAAGGACGGCGCGGTCTTCTACCTGGTCGCGCCCAAAGATCGCACCCAGCTTTGGAAACCCGTTCCCCTTCCCCATGAACCCAACACCCACCGCATGCATTGGGTAAGAGGCGCCGGAGAAAACGAATACTCACTCGTCGTGAAACCCCTGCGGGGCATCGGCTCCGTCGACGGCGAAGGACCGGGATTGCGAATCCTGGAATACTTCCCTCCCGACGACCCCGGCGACGCCGGTGAGTGGAAACGGCGCATCGTCGGTGACCAGCTCAACCTCTCCCACAATTTCCACCCGGTGAACTGGGACGGGGATCCGGAGGAGGAACTCATCGTCGCCGCCAAGCAGGGCGTCTGGTATTTCGACCGGGTCGAGGGCGAGTGGCAGTCGCGCCAATTGACCGGGAATTTCGCGGGTGAAATCCGAGACGGAAAGTTGCCCAACGGTCGGCGTTTCATCGTCACGGTGGAACCCATGCATGGCACCGCCTCGGCCGTTTACGTGGAACCGGAAGACGGTGGCGAGGGGCTCTGGCCGCCGTTGACGGTTCTCGACGATCACCTCAAGGATGGTCACGCCATCGCCGTGGCGGATTACCTCGGCACGGGTTCGGATCAAATCGTGGTCGGCTGGCGCGCGATGCATCCGAAAGAAGTTCCCGGCGAGCCAGGCATCAAGCTTTTCACCCCAATGACCGACGACGGTTCGGAGTGGCGCGAAACGAAGGTCTCCGGTTCCGAGGTCGCGGTCGAGGACATCAAGGCCGCCGACCTCAACGGCGACGGTCTCGCCGACATCGTCGCCGCCGCCCGCCAGACGAAGAACCTCAAGATCTTCTTCGCCGCCCCGTGAATTCCGCCTTCGCTCCCGCCTGGAATCGTGCCTCAACTTCTCCCAACATTTTGGTCGCGCGGCGTTGCCGTGGCCGGGTTGATCGCGTCGAGCTTCGTCGCGCTTGCCACAGCGGAGGAGAAGGTCGATTTCGTCCGCGAGGTGCGGCCGATCCTGGAGGCGAACTGCTATCAGTGCCACGGCGAGGACAAGCAGAAGTCCGGGCTCCGGCTCGATGTGAAGGAAGCCGCCTTTCGGGGTGGGAGCGGCCACGCGCCGGACATCATTCCCGGAAAATCCGCCGAGAGCCCCTTGATCCGATTCATTCGCGGCGATGACGGGGCAGACTTGCGCATGCCGAAGGACGCCAAACCGCTGACTCCCGGAGAGATCGCCACCCTGACCCGCTGGATCGAGCAGGGCGCCCCCTGGCCCGATGGCGTGGACCGGATCCAACTGGCCGACAAACGCGATCACTGGTCCTTCCAACCGGTCTCGCATCCCGAACCACCGGCGACCCGGCGGACCGACTGGGCTCGTGCCGAGATCGATCGCTTCATCCTCGCAAAACTGGAATCGGCGGGGCTGGAACCATCGCCGGAAACCGATCGGCTCACCTGGCTCCGCAGGGTAACGTTCGACCTCACCGGGCTGCCGCCGACGCCGGAGGAAGTGGCGGGATTTCTCGAAGACCGTGCCGAAGGCGCCCACGAACGGGTGGTCGACCGCTTGCTCGATTCCCCCAGATACGGCGAGCGCTGGGCGCAACACTGGCTCGACGTGGTGCGCTACGCCGACACCCACGGTTTCGAGGTCAACACCGAGCGCCCCTTTGCGTGGCCCTATCGCGACTACGTGATCCGGAGCTTCAACGATGACGTTCCGTGGGACCGTTTCATCCGCGAGCAGATCGCCGGTGACTCCGTGGGGAAAACGGAGGCGACCGGATTTCTCGTCACCGCCGCCGCCTTGCTCCCGGGCCAGATCGGAAAGGACGATGCCTCCAAGCGACTGGCCCGGCAGGACGAACTCGGCGAGATCGTCATCAATACAGGCGAGGCCTTTCTAGGGCTCAGCATCGGCTGCGCCCGCTGTCACGATCACAAGTTCGACCCCATTTCGACCCGCGATTACTATTCGCTGCAGGCATTCTTCGCTGGTGTGAAATACGGCGACCGGCCAATCGAAAATCCAAAGGTCGAAGCCATCGTCGCCGATCTGAATGCCCGTCTCGCCCCGCTCGAGAGCGAGCTTTTTCGACTCGTCCTTCCCGCCGGGTCCGGACACACCCGAGCACCGGTGAGCGCTCGTGGCAACCTCGAGCGATTCGCGCCAATTTCGGCAACGGCGGTGCGTTTCACCATCCAGGCGACCATCAGTGACAATCTCCGCGAGCCCTTTATCGACGAGTTCGAGGTCTTTGACACCGAGGGGCGCAACGTCGCCCTCGACGCCAAGTCGACGAAGGTGTCCGGCGGGCGCGGCAAGGAAAACCTCAACAACGGGATCTACGGAAACGCCGACTGCTGGCGATCCAACGAGAAGGGTCGGGGATGGATCGAGATGGAGTTCGATCGGCCACATCGCATCGAACAGGTTCGCTGGGGCCGTGACCGGACCGGCCAGTATGGCGACCGGCTCGCCGAGAAATACACCCTCGAAATCCGGTCCGGATCGGGTGAATGGAAGACCGCGGCCGACTCGTCGGATCGTGCCGCCTTCGATCCCGATCGCGCCAAGGCGGCGCTCTTTCAACCGGAGGATCTGGCGCCGGTGAGTCGCAGTCGCGCTTCGGAAATACTGGCGCGACGCAAACCTATCCTCGACGAACTGGAGCAGTATGCCGGCGGGCGGCAACTCGTCTTCGCGGCGCTGTCGGATGCGCCCGAACCGATGCACCTGCTCAATCGTGGCGATCCCGAGCAACCCAAGGACGAGGTCGAGCCGGCCACCCCGGCTTTTCTCGATCCGGTTCAATTGCCCGGTGACGCCGGCGATCTCGAGAGACGCCGCGCCCTGGCCGGTTGGATCGCCGATCCCGAAAATCCGCTCACCGCGAGGGTCATCGTCAACCGGATCTGGCAATGGCATTTCGGCATGGGCCTGGTGGAAACGGCCAACGATTTCGGACACGCGGGAACGAAACCAACGCATCCGGAACTGCTCGACTGGCTGGCGGGCGAATTTATTCGTTCGGGCTGGTCGGTGAAACATTTGCAGCGACTCATCGTCCTTTCCGCCACCTATCGGCAGGATCACCGAATCGATCCCGCGGCCATGGAAGTCGACGCGGGCTCGCGCCTGCTGTGGCGTTTTCCCTCCCGCCGCCTCGAAGCTGAAGCGATTCGCGACTCGATGCTTGCCGTCAGCGGACGACTCAATCTGAAGACCGGCGGCCGCGGCTTCGATCTGTTCAAGTCGCGCGGCGGGCTCAGCGGTTTTCCCCCCATCGAATCCTTCCAGGATGACGGACGTCGCCGCATGATCTATGCGCACAAGATCCGGATGGAACGCGAGATCGTCTTCGGCGCCTTCGACT
Source organism: Verrucomicrobiia bacterium (assembly GCA_020439945.1). Taxonomy (GTDB): domain Bacteria; phylum Verrucomicrobiota; class Verrucomicrobiia; order Verrucomicrobiales; family DEV007; genus JAEUHH01. Next base: position 5,945 of record JAGRPB010000100.1, on the reverse strand, counting down.
GTCCCGATGCCGGCCAGAGCCTCCCCCGACGACGCCAGTCAACGACGCCGATCCAAGCGCTCAATCTTTTCAACAGCCAGTTCACTTTCGACGAATCGGCCGCCTTGGCGGAACGCGCGCGAAGCGAGATCGGAACGCCAATCGAAAGCCAGGTCGAACACATCTACCAACTCGCCCTGGGCCGCGCTCCCGACTTGTCCGAGAAAACCGATGCGGTCCAGGTCGTCGCGGAACACGGCCTCGAAACCCTCTGCCGCGCTGTTTTCAACAGCAACGAATTCCTGTTTCTGCCCTAAAGGAATTAATCACTGATCGACGCTGATCCTTTTCAAAAAAATTCCCGCAACCTGACTTCTGACTTCTGACTCCTGACTCCCGGTCCATGAGCCCCCAAGCCGACCATCTCTCCCTGCGCGGACGCCATCTCCTCGATCGGCGGCAATTCCTCTCGCGCAATGCGACCGCCATCGGCTCCATCGCACTGACCAGTTTGCTGGGACGCGACGGGTTGCTCGCCAATTCAAACGCGCCAATCATCGATTCCTCGCAACCGTTTGCCCCTCGCGATCCCCATTTTCCCGCCAGGGCAAAGAACGTGCTGGTAATTTTCTGCGCCGGCGCGGTGAGCCAGTTGGAAACCTGGGACTACAAGCCCGAGCTGATCCGGCAGGACGGAAAACCGCTGAAGGGCGGACCGCCGGTGACCTTCCAGGGACCGGCCGGAAACCTGGCCCGGCCGCAGTACGAATTCCGCCGACGCGGCGAAACCGGCAAGTGGGTGTCGGAAATGATTCCCCACCTCGCCGAGTTGACCGACGATCTCGCCTTCATCCACTCGCTCACCAGCCAGAGCAACACCCACGGTCCCGCGGAGAATTTCCTCTCCACCGGCTTCGTCCAGGACGGCTTTCCCAGCCTCGGCGCCTGGACCACTTACGCCCTCGGAAGTGACAATCAGGACCTGCCCGCCTTCGTCTCCATCCCTGACCCCCGCGGCGTCCCCCAGGCCAGCGTCAACAACTGGGGTCCGGGTTTTCTCCCCGCCGAATTCCAGGGCACGCCCTTCAGCGCGAAGGAACCGCTGCGGCATCTCGCTCCGGCGGGTGCCGTTTCGAAGGCGCAGGATCGCGCGGCGCGTTCCCTGCTCCAGCGCATGAACGAGCGTCACCTGGAAAAAAATCCCGGCGACAACCAGCTCGCCGCCCGCATCGCCAGCTACGAGCTCGCGGCTCGCATGCAGCTGAGCGTGCCCGAGATCACTGATCTCTCCACCGAACCCGACCACATCCTCAAACTCTACGGCGCCGACAACGAGTCCAACGCGGTAAAAGCCGGCTACGCCCGCAACTGCATCCTGGCGCGGCGGCTCATCGAGCGGGGTGTCCGCATCGTCCAGCTATTCAACGGCGCCTACGCCAGCGGAGGAAAGCTCAACTGGGATGGCCATCAGAAACTGAAAGAGCAATACGACGTCCACGCCGAGATCCTCGACCAACCCACCGCGGCGCTCGTTCGCGACCTGAAGCAGCGCGGCCTGCTGGAGGACACCCTCGTGGTCTGGTGCACCGAGTTCGGACGGATGCCCATGTTCCAGAAAGGCGCCCAGGGCCGCGACCACAATCCCGATGGTTTCACCTGCTGGCTCACCGGCGCGGGCATCAAGCCCGGCGTCAGCCATGGCGTGACCGACGAACTGGGACGGAAGGCGATCGAAAACGTCCACCCGCTCTACGACTTCAACGCCACCATCCTCCATCTCCTCGGCATCGATCACGAGCGACTCACCTATTTCCACAACGGCATCGAGCGCCGCCTGACCAATGTGGAGGGGCACGTCATCCGCGAGGTGCTGGCGTAGGAAACGACGCGGTTTCTTTCTAGAACTCCCTCGATTGGGCAACGACCTGATAGTCGTCCTCATAGAGAATCATTCCCGGCTTCCTGGTGGTGATCGTTCTGACCGGACGGCCGTATTCTTCGAGCATCACAATGATCTCACGGAAGACCCGGATCATGTCCTGGGCGGAGTCCTTGAACCAGGAAATGGCGTCCCGGGACCAGTTCTTTTCCTGGAAGGGTGGACAGGGAAGATTCTCATTGAGCCAATCGAAGATCTCCTCCACACGCTTCGACTCATAGTCAGGGAGATCTCCCGACTCTCTCAGCAATCTCAACTCCACGATAACACCGGTCTGGGCACGCATCTCTTCGCGGTTGGTCCCGACAACAAATCGGATGTATTTCTTCTCCGCCATCCTAAGCCAAGTCGCTTGCCGGTCCCAGATCGGATTTTAAAAATCAACCCCTTCGACCTCGCCAGTTGCGAATCGACCGCTTCGCACCACGCAACGCGACAGTCTTGAGCCGACACCAACGCGGCAGCCGGGCCAGAGGATGCTTTCGCGAACTTCAGCGCCCGACTCGATGACGGCGCCTTCGCCCACGGAAGTCGCCTCGTCCACGATCGCGGTCGAGGCGATCTGGGCAGAAGGATGAATCCGCGACGCGTCATCCTCCCGTCCGTATCGAGGAAACGCCGTTCGCCGGGCCAGCGCAACCGAGGCGTCCAGGTAAGTCTCCCGATTTCCGAGATCGGACCACTCGCCTTCATCGATGACCACGCCTCCGATGCCGTCGGTCTGCCGGATCACCTCCAGAAACGGCAGAATGACCGACTCGATCTTTCCGGGGGTCAGCCATTCCAGGAAAGCGGGACGCACCAGGTAGATGCCGGTGAATTGGAAACGCGGCAAATCGCCCCCCCGACCAGTGGCTTGCCGGATGTCGGCAACGCGCCCGCTTTGCTCGTCCCAGGCGACCTGCAGTGCGGCGCCTTCCGAACGCAGGACCATGGTCACCAGGGCGCCCGAGTTTTCGTGGGCCTCGATGGCGGGAGCGAGCGGCAAATCGGTGAGAATGTCCCCGTTGTAAACGAAGAACGACTCGTCACCCGACGGCAGCCAGTCCGCGACGTTGGCGATCCCGCCGGCGGTAACGAGCAGGGTCGGCTCGTGCCGAAAATCCAGCGAGGCACCGCGCCATCGGCGGTCAGGGAAGATGTCGTCATACACTTCCGGACAGTGGTGCGTGTTCACCATGAACGCTTCCGTCCCGGCATCGGCGATGAGGTGATCGAAAGCCCACGTCAGCAGCGGCCGATTCCAGAGTGGAATCATCGGCTTGGGCACGGTCTCGGTCAGCGGGCGGAGCCGGGTGCCGAGTCCCGCGCCGAGCACGAAAGCCTGTCGAATCTTTTTTCCCATCACGTCTCTTGGCGCGCAACATGGCGAGCCCTTCCCGCCGCGCAAGCCCGGGCACGTCTTTCCGCGGCGCGGCCCCGGTTGACAAGCCCGGCCAATCCGACCGACACTGTCGCCATGGCTTACATCATCAATGGCGAACAGGTGGGCGACGAGGTTCTCGAGGAGGAGTTCGACGCCATCAAGGACCACTACATGAGCCTCGGCGAAGTCGTCTGTTGCGACCGGGACGAGGAATTCATGGGTTACGCCCGGAACAACATCATCAATCGCACCCTATTGACCCAGGAAGCCACCGGGCGTTTCGGCCCGCCGACCGACGAGGAGATCGACGCCATGGTCGCCCAATTGAAGGAGGAACACGGTGGCGAAAAGGAATTCTACGACAACACCGGATTCAATCCCGGCGACGAAGCGCGCATCCGCGAAAAAGTGGCCGCCACCATCGGGGTGGACCGGCTGTTGGAAGCCGAGATCGGTCCCGATCCCGAACCGGTGGAAGATGATCTCCGTGCTCACTACAAAAAGACCATCGACCTCTACCTGACCGAGGAGGAAGTGCGCGTTTCCCAGATTTTCAAGGAGCCCACCTCCCACGAGGACGCCAAGCGCTGCTACCAGGAACTGCGCCTGGCCCGCGAGAAACTGCTCGATGGTGCCGATTTCGTGGAGATTGCCGCGGAGGTCAGTGACAAATCCGTCGAAGAAGTCGACCTCGGTTTTCTCAAGATGGGAGAAACCATGCCCGAGATCGAAGCGATCGTGTTTTCACTGCGGGAACAGGAAGTGAGCCCGATCGTGGCGACGCACTTCGGCTTCCACCTGTTCCAGACCACGGAACGCAAGCCGGCAGAACCGATTCCTTTCGACCAGGTCGCGGACAAGGTGCTCGATCACTACCTCAACGACTACCGGGAAACGCGCATCAATTCCCTGATCGCCAAACTCAAGGAACAGGGAACCATCGAGGAGGTCCACGCAGTGCCCGAACAGGTCTGAGCGCCGATTTTCCGGACCAAAGCGCCGCATGCCGGTTGCCCCGCTTCCGGAAATGGACGATCTTGTGGGCCGCGCCCGCCTCCGCCCGGCACGGTCCGTGATCATGGAACCATCACACCATTTTGTCGCCGCCCAGGGGTATTTCGAACTCGGGATGCTCGCCGACGCCTGGGAACGCCTCGCCGAACTCCCCGAAGAAGAGCGCGTCCATCCGCGAACATTGCGGCTCAAGGCCCAACTCCACATCGCCGCCAGCGATTTCGCCCAGGCGCTCTCCATCTGCCGGCAACTCTGCGACGTGGCCCCCGGCGATCCCGCCGGCTACATCCATGGCGCCTACTGCCTCCATGAACTGGGCGATACCGAGGAAGCTCGCGAACTGCTGCTCAGCGGTCCGGAAACGCTCCGCGAAGAACCCATTTTCTTTTACAACCTGGGCTGCTACGAAGCGCGTCTCGGCGAAACCGACGCCGCCTGTGCCTGGCTGCTGCGTTCCTTCCAAATGAATGCGGCGCTCCGCCAGCACGCCCGCACGGATCCCGATCTCATGGAAATCTGGGAATCCATTCGCGACGTGGTCGCGGACTGAAGTTGCTTTTCAGGCTAGCCGACGCCGGATGGCTCGCCCCCTGCTTTTGCTATCGTCATGGCCGACTCCCGACCTCTCCGCCTGCTCGTCGCCGCGGACAAATTCAAAGGTTCCCTGAGCGGACCCGAAGCCTGCCAGGCGATCGCCGAGGGGTTGAAGGAAGCGCTCGGCGATCGGGTGGAAATCAACACCGCACCCGTGGCGGACGGTGGCGAAGGGATGGCGCGCGGCATCACCGAGGCCCGCGGAGGCGAATGGCAGGTCGTCACCGTTCTCGACCCGCTCGGTCGCCCGGTCGAGGCGGGCTTCGGACTCATCGAGGGCGATTCCGGTGAAACCGTGGGCGTGATCGAAATGGCGGAGGCATCGGGTCTATGGCGGTTGGCCGATTCCGAACGCGATCCGTGGCGCGCCTCGACATTTGGAACCGGCGAATTGATGAGGGCCGCCATCACCAGGGGCGCCGATCGACTTCTGCTCGGAATCGGCGGCAGCGCCACCAACGACGGAGGTTCGGGAATGGCCGCCGCACTCGGTTTCCAGTTTCTCAGCTCCGAAGGCGACCTCCTCACCGACCTGCCCGCCGATCTCGAGAAAGCCGTCTCCCTCGAACTTTCCCCCCACCCACTGGTCCCGGTTGAAGTCGCCTGCGACGTCACCAATCCCCTGCTCGGCCCCACTGGTTGCACCACGATCTACGGGCCACAAAAAGGCGTCTCCGAAGGTGACCACGAGCGCCACGAGTCCAGACTGGCTCATCTCGTCGCCCTGCTGGGGCATGAGAAGGGAGCCCGGGCCGCCAAGGTGCCGGGTTCCGGCGCTGCGGGCGGTCTCGGGTTTGGGTGCCTCGCCTTTCTGAACGCCGAACTTCGACCCGGTTTTGATCTGGTCGCCGAAGTCCTCGGACTCGAAGCCGCCGTTCGCGATGCCGACATCGTGATCACCGGGGAAGGCAAGCTCGACGGCCAGACGCTCCAGGGAAAAGCGCCCGCCGGCGTGGCCAAGTTGGCTCGTCGATTTGGGAAACCCGTCACCGCCCTCGCCGGAATCATCGCCGACGACGCCGGGAGTTCTCTTGCTGAACAGTTCGATTTCCA
>JAGRPB010000099.1 GCA_020439945.1 Verrucomicrobiia bacterium | reverse complement strand
TCCACCGACCATGCGGGCACGCCACCACTTGAACTCCTGCTCGGGATCGTCACTGGCCTGGGTGTAGGGCTCGCCCGGCACCTCCCAGCCGCCATCGATGGTGGCGTCGTGAAATCCGAAGGGTTTGTCCGGCGTGGAAGCGCCGCCGAGAGGAGCGTTCGCACCGATCTGAAACATGGGCGTCTCGGTGGCGGGATCGTAGGAGCGTCCGGCCTCCAGCATGAGACATTTCAGTCCGGCGAGCGTGAGCGTGTAGGCCATCTGGCCACCGCCGGCTCCCGATCCCACGATGATGACGTCGTATTCGGGTTTGGCTTCAGAGATCGAGATCGTGGGCATCTGGAGGTGGGGCAGAGTAGGGGAGAAGTATTGAAAATGCGGCCCATAGTGAAACCTCGACTGCTCCTGCTGGCAACTCCCGGGATGGGGCGGGCACCATCCTCAATGTGGCTCGCGGATTGGCGCAACCAACCGGCACAGGATCACTTTTGCGGCAACCGAAAAGCGGGAAGACCGTCTCGGGACTTGGGCCGAAATTGGGACGCTGTCTCCAGTTCATCCCGGAGACGGCGGGACGCTTCCGGATCTTCTGGGAGAGAGTCTTGTGGCGACACGGCCGCGAGCACGAAGTCTTCCAACAGTTTTTTCGTCACGGGCGCCACCCGGGCGGGAGGGAGTTCGGCGGTGACGACGAAAACGAGGTCCAGCGCCGGCACGATTTCGATCCGCTGACCGCGCACCCCCTTGGCGCCGATGACGCCTTTCTTTTCATCCAGCCACCAGTAGTAGCCGTAACCGGCGCCGGTATGATCCCGGGTGGCGTCGGCGATCCAGGCTTCGTCGACGATCGTTTTTCCGTTCCATTTTCCGCTTTGAAGCACCAGTTGACCCAGCTTCGCCAGATCGATGGCACGGAGGCGGAGTCCGTAGCCGCCTGGAACCTGGCCGGTGTCGTCGGGAAATTGCCAGGACGCATTCTCGAATCCGAGCGGACGGAACAGAGCCTTCCCGGCGAATTCGGGAAGGTGCTCTCCGGTGGCGGTAGCGATGGCGGAGCCGACCAGTTGCGGGTCGATGTTGTTGTAGGCGAAAGCACCGTTGGGTTCGGTGGCGAGTTCGAGCTGTTCGAGGATCAAGCTCGTTCGATCGCCGGCGGCGTTGATTCGATCGAAGAGTTCCCGCTCCGGACCCTCCGTCTTGTTTGCCCGCGCCACGGGAAAGCCGCTGCGCATCGTGAGTAGCTGCTCCAAGGTGATGGCGCGTTTCGTCGGGTCGGTCGTAAGTGCCTTCGAATCGGGAAACAACTCGCCGAGGGTCGTTTCGATGCCGTCGATCTTTCCCTCCGCGATGGCGAGACCGGCGAGCAAACTGACGACGCTCTTGGTGATCGAATAGATGTTGTGGTTGTGATCGCGACTGACATCGCCGGCATACCATTCGAGGACCAGGTTTCCATGACGTAGCACCAGCAGGCTGCGAACATCGAGGTCTTCGGACCGCACCCATTCCGACATCTCGCGAAGTTTCTCCGAGCTGAGTCCCTGAGATTCCGGTGAAGCCAGGGAAAAGCCTTCGACTTCCGCCGCGAAGAGCGCGGGAGCGTGACAGGTGATCAGCCAGCACACTCCGCCAATCCATCCGAAACGCGCTTTTGCCCGGTGGTAGAAGAAATTCCAATTCCTCATCGACCCGAAACTGACCGTTTCGCCATCGGGCGTCAAGGCAGCCGCCAGAGGGTGGGCGACTACGCCGTTGTTCGATCGGAGCGCGGATGGTAAACCTCCCCTCATGTTGGAAAAAACCTCCCGCTTCTGTCTCCTGATCGCTTTGCTGGTGCTGGCCGCTGTCCCCCTGGCAATGGCCGCCGACGAAAGACCGCCCAATCTCGTGTTCATCCTCGCTGACGATCTCGGTTATGGAGATCCCGGTTGCTACGGCGCGCCGGATATCCGGACCCCGAATATCGATCGCCTGGCGGCGGAAGGCGTGCGCTTCACTGATTTCTACGCCAACGGCGCCATCTGCTCGCCGACGCGGATCGCCTTCCTGACCGGCCGCTACCAGCAACGGCTCGGGATGGACAACGCCCTCTACTATCAGGAAATGGGCCGCGGTCTGCCAGAGGGAGGCGTCACGATCGCATCACGACTGCGTCAGGTCGGTTATGCCACGGGGATCTCCGGCAAATGGCACATCGGCTACGATCACGAGCGTCAGCCGCTTCAGCAGGGCTTCGATCATTTCTTTGGGCTGCTCGGCGGGAATCACCACTACTTCGCCCACATGGACCGCATCGGTGTGCCCGATCTCTGGCTCGGGAACGACGCTGTCGAACGCGAGGGTTACTCCACCAATCTCTTCTCCACGGATGCCATCGAGTTCGTGGAGGAAAACCGTGATCGGCCCTTCTTTCTCTACCTGTCCCACGCGGCACCACATTTTCCGTGGCAGGGACCCGATGATGTCGACAAGATCGTCCGACCGAAGAAACCCGAGTGGCAAGAGGGCGACCGCCCAACCTACATCGCCATGGTCGAGCGAATGGATCAGACCATCGGCGACCTGTTGGCGAAACTGGATGAACTGGACCTCGCCGGTCAAACGCTCGTCGTCTTCACTTCCGACAATGGTGGCCACACCTATTCGCGGAATCTGCCGCTGCGCGACTACAAAGGCTCCCTGTGGGAAGGGGGGATTCGCGTGCCGTGCATCGCCCGATGGCCGGGCGTGATTCCCGCGGGAACGACCACCTCGCAGATCGGAATCACGATGGACTGGAGCGCCACCTTTGCCGCCCTGGCTGGGAACAAAGCCGCCAGTGACGGAGACGAGGGGATCAACCTGATGCCGGTGATCACCGGGAAGAACGATCCCATCGAGCGCACTCTCTTTTGGCGGAAACGGCCGGGCCCGGTGCGGAAAAAAGTGGATCGCGAGCGCGCCGTCCGTCGCGGCGATTGGAAATACCTCGAACCCGCTGAGGGCGGCCCGTGGCTCATCGATCTCTCGAAAGACATCAGCGAAACCGAGAACCATATCGCCGAGCATCCTGAGTTGGCTGCGGAGCTGAAGCAGAAACTCGACAACTGGGACGCGGAAATGGACGCCGCTCTCGCCGGACGCTGAACCGTCGCGCCATTCCGCCGGGAGACAGCGCCCACCCAACAGGGTATGATCGCGGACTCAACCCTCCTTGGTCACTTTTCAACTCCCATGAAATTCCCGAATCTCACCTGCCTGATCGCGACGGTCCTGCTGGCATCCTCTGCCGCGGCCGCCGACGCGCCGAAGCCAAACATTCTGCTCATCCTGGCGGACGATCTCGGGTTTTCCGATCTCGGATGTTATGGCGGCGACATCGAGACGCCGAATCTCGATTCGCTGGCGGAGAACGGGCTGCGCTTCACCCAGTTCTACAACACGGCGCGCTGCTGGCCGACGCGGGGGGCGTTGATGACGGGTTACTACGCGCAGCAGATCCGGCGCGACGATTTGCCGGGGATTCCCAGCGGCGGAAATGGCATCCGGCCCGATTGGGCGGAGTTGTTGCCGGAGCGATTGAGAGAGGTCGGGTATCGTTCTTATCATACCGGGAAATGGCACATCGACGGCATGCCGCTCGAGAACGGGTTCGACCACTCCTACTACATCAAAGACCAGGGGCGTTACTTCAATCCCAAGGTGCTCTATCGCGATGATGTGAAGCTACCGCCGGTGGAAAAAGACTCCGGCTTCTATGCCACCACCTCGCTGGCGGACTACGTCGTCGAAGTGCTGAAAGAGCACCAGCGCGACCACGCCGACGCGCCATTCTTCGAGTATCTTGCTTTTGCCGCGCCGCATTTTCCCCTGCATGCCCTGCCTGAGGATATCGCGATCTATCGGGAGAAATACCGCGAAGGCTGGGAATCGATTCGCGCCAAACGCTGGCGTCGCCAACAGCAGATGGGATTGCTGGCGGGCGCGGGCGTCAGCGAAATGTCGCGGACCGAACGAGATCTCGGCCCGCCCTACAATTTTCCCGATGCGCTCGAGATTCTCGGTCCGGGCGAAGTGAATCTGCCCGTGCCGTGGGACAAACTGACGGACGAGCAGAAGCACTTTCAGTCCGACAAGATGGCGATTCACGCGGCGATGATTCACAGGATGGACATCGAGATCGGGCGCGTGTTCGAGCAGATCAAGGCGATGGGAGAATGGGACAACACCATCGTCATGTTTCTCTCCGACAACGGCGCCAGTGCCGAGATGATGGTGCGCGACGACGGGCACGACCCGAGCGCTTCACTCGGTTCGGCGGCGACCTATCTCTGTCTCGGGCCCGGCTGGTCCACATCGAGCAATACCCCGTTTCGCCGGCACAAGACCTGGACGCACGAGGGTGGCATTTCCACGCCGTTCGTGGTGTCGTGGCCGAAAGGAATTCCCGCGCGCGGCGAACTGCGAAACAACCCCGGGCACGTCATCGATGTGGTGCCCACCTTGCTCGAACTGGCGGGAGCGAAACCGCTGGCGGAGGCTCCGCCCGCTCCGGGCAAGAGCCTGGTGCCGGTCTTTGAAAATGACGGTGCCGTCGATCACGAATCGCTGTGGTGGTTCCATGATGGGCACAAGGCGATCCGCATGGGCGATTGGAAAGCGGTCGCGCCCGAGGGCGAACCCTGGGAACTTTACGACCTGAGCGTCGATCGCGACGAATCGACCGACCTCGCGCCGAGTCGTCCGGAGAAACTCGCGGAGTTAGTTTCCGCTTGGGACGCGAAGTTTGCGGAGTTCAAGGATCTGGCATCACGCGATCTTCCCGAAGCGGCGCTGAAAAAGGAAGCCGCCAAGGCGTCCCGGCCCCAGAAGATGATGACGGCGAAAGAGATGGCTCTGAAACCGCATCGGACTCAGGTGCTCATGAACGCGGAGACTTTCGAGTTGAACGGACGCCCGGCATTTCTCATGAAGCCGAAGCAGAATGCGGCGGGCAAGCCATGGGTCTTCTACGGGCCAACGCTGCCAAAGTATCCGGACCAGAATGAGTCGTGGATGCATCAGCAATTTCTCGACGCGGGCATCGCCGTGGCGGGGATCGATGTCGGTGAGGCCTACGGCAGTCCGCTGGTGTTTCCGCATTTCGAAGCGCTCTACGCCGAGATGGTGAAGCGCAGCTATTCGAAAACTCCCGTGCTTCTCGGTCGCAGCCGTGGCGGATTGTGGGTGAGCAGTTGGGCGCTGGCGCATCCGGATCGTGTGGCCGGTATCGCCGGGATCTATCCGGTTTTCGACTACACGACCTATCCCGGATTGAAGCGCGCCGCGCCGGTGTATGGCGTGAGCGAAGACGAATTGGAAGCGCGTCAGGACGAGCTGAACCCGATTCGCTGCGCCGCCAAACTCGCCGATGCGAAGGTCCCGGTCTGTATCATTCACGGCATCGACGACACCGTGGTGCCGCTGGCGGCGAATTCAGCAAAGCTGGAAGAAATCTACCGGGCACACGGTTCCGCCGATCTTATCGAGTTGATCCGCGTCGAAGGCCAGGGTCACAACCTGTGGCCGGGCTTTTTCCACAGCGAGGCGCTGGTGGATTTCGTGGTCGAGCACGCGAAATGAACCTGGAGCCGCTTTTGGATGGCGACCCAAATTCGGTTCAGGAAAGTCCCGAGAGAGTTTTGGGACAGGAAAATAAGCCCAACACGAGTGAATAAGGTGTAGCGGGATTCGTGAGAATTCCGAGGCCGTTGTCTCCCCTTTCGGAATTCTCACGAATTCCGCTACTTGTGCCGCCTGTGAAAAGTGGCCGGTCCTGCAGGACGTCTTTCGCGGGAACCCCCCCCCTTCGACTCAGCCGATCCGGTTCTCGCCCTTGTTTTCGCTCTGGTGCAGGGTCACCGGCCAGCCGGGGAATTGGTTGTCGGGATTGCCGTCGGTGGCGTCGATCAGGAAGCGGAAGGATTCCAGCTGATAGGTCTTCGCTACGGTGTCGACGGTGACGAGGCCGAAACCGCTGCCCTTCTGGTGGGCCTTGTCGTAGCGGTTTTTCTCGGTGCCGACTTCGGGATTTCCGACGGCGTAGACGTAGACCTTGTTGCCCAGTCCGTCGATGAATTCACCGGTGTCGGCGAGCCCATGCTTTGGCCGGTTCTCGTGCGGCATGCCGAGTTCGTCGGGCCGCCACCAGCGCGGGTAGCCGGCGCCAATCGCGGGAGTGCAGAAGGACCAGTTGCTGTCCCGCTGATTCTCGACGCCATACTGGGTCAGGGTGGTGAGGTGCTGGTCGCCGTTGATGTGCAGCGCCATGGATTCGCGGAGAATATCGATGGCGCGGTTTCGTGGTGTCTGTGGCCAACCACCGGAGTCGAGGTCGGCTTTCAGGTAGCCGTCGAAGGAGCCGTGATGGGTGGCAACATTGGCGAAAACGGTCTGGCTGAGCAGGATCTTCATGTCGTGAGCCCGCCAATCCTTGGCCCATTCGCCGAGAAACTTTTCCTGGCGATCGCCGAGGAGAACAAGCCCGTCCTTGTCGAGGACGGAAGTGTCGAAATCGGCATCTCCGACATGATCGGCCCGGCCTCCCCCGGTATCGACGTGTTCGGGCCCGCTTTTCCACTGACGATCGCCGATGATGGCGAAGCTGACGCCGCCGTAGACCATGTCTCCGAAATACACGCTGATGTCCTGTAGACAGGGTGTGGTGTCATAGGCATCAGGGTGATGGGCGGTGTTGGTCTTGTGGACGACGTTGACCATCCGGGCAGGTTGGCGATAGCCGCCTTTGGACGAGGCGCCCTGGTCGAGGCCTTGCATCGGTGCGCCGCCTTCGCCCCAGATGTTGCCCTGAAACACATCGTGATCGTCCGGAAGGCAGAGCGTGGGACGATCGCGCATCGCTTCGCGGAATGCCCAACCGTGCTGGTAGAATTTTCTCAGGTAGTTGAGAATCGCGGGCGGTGCCGGATCCCGGATGATCCCGAAGCCACCGTGGTTTTCGTAGAGCTGGTCGCCGGAAAAGTAGAGAAGGTCGGGGTCGAGTTTGACGAGGTTTTCCGCCACCGGGGCGTAGGGAAACGCGTAGTCGTTCTGGCAGGTGAGCGCGCCGATGCGGAGCGGGCGACCGGAGGGGTTGGTCTTGATGGTGCCGGTCCATTCGTCGGTTGCCTCGGTGCCGTCGGTGAGCTTTTCGCGGTAGATGAGCTTGAAGGGCGTGGCGGTCTTTTCGTCCCAGTTCGCGATGCAGAACGTGGCCGTCCAGGCATCGGGATCGAGCGCGGCTTCACCGAGCGATTTCCAGGCGCCGTCGCGCTGCACGTACAGTTCGACGTTCTGGGAATCCTGATCGCCCAGCGGTCCGGTGAGGGCGCTGATTTTCATGACAAATCCCTCGTCAGTGCGGGAATCACTCAGCGAATACATGGACCAGAGAATCGGTCCGAATCGGTTCTCGGCAGTGACGGTCAATGCGTCGCCGCCGGCGCGCCATTCGGTGAAAGCATAGCCGGTATTTTCGTTCTGACGCGGTCTCGGCTTCCCGACGAACATGCTGGCCAGGGCGATGTTTCCGGTAACGTATTGCGGCTGCGCGGGATGGGTGACCGATCCGAGTTTTTCTCCGGAAGCGGCGGAGAAAGCGGTGAGCGTCAGAGGATAGCGATCGCCTTCCGGAGCGCCGGTGAGTTCGAGGCGAATCTCCTCGCCCTGCGCCGGCGCGCGGTCGAGCGGTTTCGAAGTGGCTCCGACGACCAGATCCTTCCCCACGATGCCGGCGTTGATGCCGCCGCCGGCGAAGCAGTTGCTGCGGTGTTCGTCGATCTCGCTCTTCACGCCGATGCGGAACCCGCCGCCGGTGTCTTTCTTCGCGCCCTCGGGTCGACGCAGGCGCACGGACATGGCGAGCTTGCCCTGGGGATTCGTCAGTTGGCGGGTCAGCGAGTGGACGCTGCGGTTCCCGTCCGTGGTGCCGCATTCCGCCCAACCGTCGGCGACACGCCAGTCTTCCATCGGGTTGGCCCAGAATTCGCCGCCCAGCCAGACGCGGTCGTGGGTGAGATGCCAGCGATCGAGCCGCGGAAGCTCGTCGGACTCCGGCTTTTCCTTTTCCGCTTCCTGGGCGGATGACTGAGAACGGTTTCCGAACCCGAACAGGGTTCCCAGGGCGAAGAGAAGTTTCAGGCTGAGACGCCGGGAGATTTTTTGGATCATGGGACCGGCAATGAAGTCCCCAACCCGTCCGGTTGCAAATCGCGTATTCGCTGGAGACGGCTCCCCGGAATTGAGTTTGCAGAAGTTCGATTCACTTGCAGAACTCAGATATTGCTTCGAATCCGGTTTCACTGAATCAACGTTGCGATGAACTGCGCTGAAGTGTGCCAGACCGCAGCAAAAACCAATCTTGTTGCATCTAATGATGCTTGAATGCATTAAAGAGGTGGTTTATTGAATGAAACTTGCTTCCGACGCAATAAAACCCCTTGGAGCCCGCGATTTCTTAGCCATGAAGCCCCAGGATTTCACCGACGCCACCCGCATCAGTTGTGTTCGCCAGCCTGAAGGCTATTGGGCATTCATCCCGCCGGTTTTACCTCCAAGTTTGGAGCTTGATTGGAAGCTCGCTTCTTTGATGTCCGAAGCTGACCGGGCTATGGCGGAATTGAGTGGGGCGGGTCGTCTTTTGCCCAATCCCCATCTTTTAATCCGTCCATACCTCCGGCGTGAAGCTGTCCTGAGTTCCATGATCGAAGATACGATTGCGGAGGTTGACGAGCTTCTCTTGTTTGAGGTGGAACCTGAAACCGAGCCGCCACGAGCTGACATTCGCGAGGTGGCCAACCATGTAACGGCGCTTGAAACCGGGATACGGAAACTGGAGGAGCTACCCATCAGCAGTCGCCTTATTTGCGAGCTTCACCGCATACTTTTGCAATCCGTGAGAGGGGGGCACAGTAACAAGACGCCAGGCGAGTACCGTCGTTCGCAGAATTGGATCGGGCGTCCCGGCTGCAACCTGAACGAGGCCACCTACGTTCCGCCGCCGCCAGAGGAGCTATCTCGCCTTCTGTCGGATTTGGAGAATTTCATTCACGGCGACACTGACGAGCCGGATCTGGTGAAGTGCGCTCTTCTTCACTATCAGTTTGAGGCCATTCACCCTTTTCTCGACGGGAACGGACGTATAGGGCGCCTGCTTGTCACTCTTTTTCTGTGCTCCAGAGGGGCGCTCTCTCAGCCGTTGCTCTACCTTTCGGGATTCTTTGAAGAGCATCGAGACGAATACTATCGGAGGCTTCTTGCAGTCAGTTTGGAGGGAGACTGGCTTGGATGGCTGTTTTATTTTCTGACCGGAGTTCGCGAGCAGGCGCGAGCGGCGCTGAATGACACGAAGGCAATCCTGGCCCTTTATGAGATGCGCCGCCGAGAAATGAATGAGGCGAAACGAGTTCCAAGCGCTGCTGCTGGGATATTGGACGCGCTCTTCGCATCGCCAATGATTTCAATTCCGCGACATTGTGAAATGACTGGTCAGAGCTTCCATGTCGTATCAAAAGGGATCGACTTCTGGGAAGGGCGGGGATTGCTCCGGGAGATCACCGGAAATCAGAGGAATCGGATATTTGTGGCAGGAGAGATACTGCAACTCATGGCCCCGAAGAAATCCAAGTAAGGGATGATATCGGAAATCAAGCGCGTTGCCCGATCATGCTTTGGTACCCCGCGATGGATTCGAACCATCAACCTGCGGATTAAGAGTCCGTTGCTCTACCGTTGAGCTAGCGAGGCGTTGCCAAAGCGGACAGGATCTCCCCGCGAATGCCCGGGCTGGGCGGCGGGGAGGGAGAATATGTCGTGAGGCCGAAGAAATGCAAGAAGCAGTTCTTCGGAGGTCCCTTCGACAACGGATCCTCAACTACGGGCAGCCGCGATCAGCGTCCGCGCGAGGTCGGGTAGTGGCTGTAGAACAGCACGTCCCGATCAGAGGAAACCCCGTAGGTGCAGGCCGATTTCGGGCCGGTCGGGCTACCGTAGCGGTACACTTTGACCGGAGTGGGACGGCAGACGCTGTAGGGCCGGGGTGCGAACGGGCAACCATCGTAGACGCAGGAAGGGCAGGTCGAATAGTTCGCCTGGGGTTGAGCAGCGACCGGACGATATTCCGGTTGGGAATCTCCCGCTTGAAGAGAAGTCGCCGACAGAGCGAATCCAGTGACGAGGATGGCCAAAGAGGCAAAGAGCTTGTTCATGTTTCGATTCGGAATGCGTTTCACGGGTAGTTTGCCTCAAAAAACATCTCTGAAAAAGTTAAAAATTATGATTTTTCAAAATTCGGGCAGGTGTTGAGTTTGGAAGTGAACGACCACCGCTGCTGTTTCAGCGGTTTTCCGGTTCCCGCAGCCAGTCTTTGAATTTCTCCATGGCCCGGGCGCGATGGCTCATGCCGGCCTTCACTTCTTCCGACAATTGCGCAAACGTTTCGCAATGACCGGCGGGAATGAACAGCGAATCGTAGCCGAAACCGCCTTCACCTTTTTCCTCATTGCCCACGATTCCTTCGACGGCCCCATCGAAGGAAGCAATTGCCTCTCCGCCTCGCGCCACCACGAGGACGCAGCGAAAACGGGCGGAGCGCGCTTTTCCCCGGGCGCCTGTCGCTTCGAGTTCGGTCAGCAGTTTCGCCCGGTTGTCGGCGTCGGTGGCGTTCTCTCCGGCAAAACGCGCCGACCACACACCGGGGCGTCCGTCCAGGGCATCGACCTCGATGCCGGAATCATCCGCGAGTACGAGGGCGTCGGGCATGGCATTGCTGGCGGCGAGTGCCTTGATCTCCGCGTTCTCGCGAAAAGTGGTGCCGGTTTCCTCGGGTGGCGTGAGATTGGGAAAGGCTTTCAGATCGGTGATCGATTGAAATGAAAACTCGGACAGCATCGCCGCGATCTCACCGGTCTTGTGAGCGTTGTGCGTGGCGACGACGAGGGTGGAACTGGGAAGGCTCATAAGAGGGTTGGGTCGGGGAATAGACCCTGTTAAACGGCATCAAGCCGGCATTTAGCGAGAAGGAAAGCGGTTTTTCCGCGGTGGTCTCCCCGCCATTGACTCGCGACTGGATCCGGTCGCAGAATGGCGGCATGTCTCGATCGGTCATATTTATCGGGCGCGGCTTGGTTTGCCTGGGCATTCTCTTTTTTCCGGCCACCGCCGGTTCGTGGGGCATCGGTCATCGGGTCATCACTGCGGCGGCGATCGAGGTGATGCCGGCCGAGTTGCGGAAACGGTGGCGGGCGGTGCATCGGCACCCGGTCAGCGGCGAGGAGATGTCCATCGCCAATTGGCTGGTGCAACGGTATTGCCATCACCCGGACTGGGTCGATGGTCCCTCGCGAGCGGATGGCAGCGACATCCCGGAACGAAAGCGCGCCACCCAGTTTGTGTACGCTGAAAAAAACGGCCAGTTCTTTCCGCCCATCGCCTGGGCCGATCCCGATCGTGATCCCAAAGCCACCAGACCGAAAACCTATCACTACTTCACCTTTCCCCAGGAGGAGGTGAATCGCGCTCTGGCCGAGCGCGGCGCCCGCTGGTATTTCGAACGGATCTCGAAAGCTTTCGCGGAAGGAAATGATGTCGCCGCTGCCGAATATAGCGGCGCCTTCGCTCACGCCATCCAGGATCGGGTCTCGCCTTTCCATGTGTGGGATGGCTATACGGCGGAACGCGAAGCGCTCGAAACCGGGCTGGCGGCGGAGGGATTGCAGTCGCCCGAGGGCAGTCGCAACGGCAAGCCCGCCAATGCCTCGCTTTTCTGGGGACTCGATGGTCCCCACATGAAGGCTGATCTGAAAGGGTATGCTCCGAAGCTTCTCGGTGAATCCGTCGAAGCGGCGGCAAAGGCGTTTACCGATCGGCTGTTTGAAAATCGCGAGTTCGCCAAAACGGTCTACACGAACCGCGGGGGATTCCTCGCCGCGCATCTCGCCGATGATTGGAAAAACAAGCAGGGGAGCGAGGCGACGGATGTGCCGCTTTCGATCGTGGCCCGGCACAACGCCGAGCTGACTGCCGACGTGTTCTATACCGCCTGGGTTTTCTCGGAGAATCGGTGAACGGACTCCGCTTCAATGACGAACGGTGTCAGCGCAGAGGCGTTAGGATTTCCGGGTTGATCTCCATGGCGAAAATCGCTAGAAAGCGAGAGGGCTCGCGATCGGCGGCCAAGGCATGGAACCGGCAAATTTTCTCCTCTCGCGATTGGTGGCACTGGCGGCGGTCTGCCTTCTCCTGATCGGCGACCCTTCCCGGGCCGAAGAATCGGTAGAGGACGCCGGGGGGCCGGTTCGGGAATTCACCAACCTCAGAGGCGATACCATGTCCGCCAGGTTTCTGGGGCGGGAAGGCAACCTGGTCGTGCTCCGCCGGATCTCCAACGGGCGGGTCGTGAAGATCGAGGCAACGCAACTAAGCCTGGAAGACCAACTCTGGCTCCGGGACCAGATCAGGGAGGCAAAGTCGACCGAACCCGATTCGGAGGGATGGAGCCTGCTTCAGATCGAAACCGAGGCTCCGGCGGATTCCGTCAGCGTGGTCGGCATTCCCTGGGCCACGAATCGAGTGGGTGCCACGGCCTGGGAAGTGATGGTGCCGAAGGGTTGCTGGCTGGAGTTTCGATTCACCCGCAACCGGGCGGTCAGCGAAATGACGCATGACTACTACTGGCAGTTTGGAGGGGAAAAGAAGATTCGGGTGAAGGCCGGAGGTCAGTTCGGTTGGCTGGCAAGAGAGGACGAGGCTGATTACGGAGCCTTCGGAATGACGGTCCGAAGCCGGGGCGATCTCGACCAGATGCGATCGGATATCGCCAAGATAAAAAGACGCCTGGGTCCGACCCTGTCTGTTTCCACGGATCGGGCGGATGGGTTGACCGAGTTGAAAAAGGCGGACCTTCCCGTGGTGGCGGTGAAACTGGATGACAAGGTGAGCCTGACCGATGTCGCACTGCCGATGAACGATCTCGGCGTCAAGCTGGTGGCCGGCGGAAACCTGGTGGAGGGCGATCTCGAGATCCTGGGACTCATTCCGACCCTCGAAGCGCTCCGCATCGGTTCCGCCTTTCGAAGTCCGAAACCGGTGAACTGGGAACACCTCCGGGATTTTTCGAAACTGAAGAAGCTGGCCCTGTTGCAGGTGACGATGCGGGAAGAGCCTTACTCGCTGGAATGGCTGGAAGGCGTCACCAGTTTGCGCTGGTTGTCGGCGAGTGGAACCAAGCCGATCGATGATCGGATTCCGGAGTTTCCCGCCCTGGAGAGCCTGGAATTACGGAACGGTGAATTCGACACCGCGGCGATCGGACGACTGGAGACGCTTCGCGTTCTCAATGTGGGCTCGTCCATGCTCGGGGATGGCCAACTGTCGTTGGCACGACTCCCCCGCCTCAGAACTCTCGACCTGGAGGGCGGTTACCTCCGTCGTCAGGCAGAACAGGCCCGGCTGTCGGAATCCGACATCCAGCGACTGGGTGAGCAGGGAGTATTCTCGGAAATCTACCGGCTCAACACCAACATGGATCTGGATTACCGGTATTTTCCCAAACTCAGAAAGGTTGGGCTTCGAAATCCGAAGGAAATGAAGCTCGACGTCGCGCGCCTCGAATCCGCTCCGGAGCTGGAGTTCCTGGAGCTGGAGAAGGCGACGAACGAGGACCTGCGACTGATCGCCACCCTTCCCAATCTCCAAGGCCTGCGAACCCTTTCCCTGATGAGTTGTGACTGCGACAACTTCGAGGTGCTCGGTGCTCTTCCGAATCTGGAAAACCTCAGAATCGCCGACACGTCTCGACCGGTCGAGGAGTTGGATGTCGGCTGGTTCCCCTCCTTGGTCGATCTCACCGTGATGAAAGCCTCATTCCACCGGCTCATCGGAGTGGCCCGGCATCCTGCTTTGGCGAGTCTCTATCTCGGGTATTGTCCCCATCTCGAAACCCTTGGCGAAGCCGCGCCCAATTCGGCATTGATCTCACTCCACGTCCACAACTGCACCGGTTTCCAGGATCTCGGAGCGGTTTCCCAGGCCGATGCTCTGGCGTGGCTCGCCTATTACAACAATGGGGATCAAGTCAATCCTCTGCCTTTTCCCGCTTCGGCGGGAAAGACCTATCGCTACACCAATCTGGAAACGCCGGAATCGATGCGTTCGCCTCCCCCGGTGCGTTGACGACCTCCGGCCAGCCCGCCAGAGCAGGGCTCAGCGCACCATCTCCGGATCCTTCCGGGCCGGGGTCAGGTGCCGGGAGATTTTCTCCAGTGCGGCCTCGGTAGTGATGCCGTGTTTCTCGCGAAGGATCTCGGGTTTGCCGTGCTCGACGAATTCATCGGGCCAACCAATCCGCTCGACCGGAGTGGTGATCCCGGCATCGTGCAGGAGTTCGATGATCGCGGCGCCGAATCCGTTGTGCAGCACGTGATCTTCAAAGGTGCAGACCACCGAACATTGCGAGGCGAAACGCTCGATACAGTCGGCGTCGAGCGGTTTGATCCAGCGGGGGTTGATCAGCGCGACGGAGTGGCCTTCCGCTTCCAGCCGGTCCTTCACCTCTTCCGCCATTTCGAAAAGATTGCCGAGCCCGATCAGGGCCACGTCGGTTCCTTCCCGTACGACCTCCGCCTTCCCGATCTCCAGGAGTTCGGGTTTCGCCTTGGGCTTGGCGCCGGTGCCGGCTCCGCGCGGGTAGCGGATCGCGGTCGGTCCCTCGTCATAGTTCGCCATCGTCCAGAGCATGTCGGCGTATTCGTCCTCATCCTTCGGCTGCATGAACACCCAGTTCGGGATGTGGCGCATGTAGCCGATGTCGAAAAGCCCATGGTGGGTCGGCCCGTCGTCGCCGCTCAGCCCGGCGCGATCCATGCAGAGACGAACGGGAAGCCTCTGGATCCCCATGTCGTGGATGGCCATGTCGTAGGCGCGCTGGAAGAAAGTCGAGTAGATCGCAAGGAAGGGACGGAAATCGCGCGTCGCCATGCCGCAGGCAAAAAGCGCGGCGTGTTCCTCGGCGATGCCAACGTCGTAGTAGCGATCGGGAATGCGCTCCTGGTATTCCACCAGGCCCGTCCCGTTGGGCATGGCGGCGGTGATGGCGACGATCTTTTCGTCTTCCTCCGCGAAGTCGCTCAGGCATTTCCCGAGATACTGGGAATAAGTCGGCGTGGAGCCGGAGGGCGTTTCCCCGGTTTCGGTCTTGTAGGGACCGAGACCGTGAAATTTCATCGGGTTGCCCATGGCCGGTTCGTAGCCGCGACCTTTCTCGGTGATGATGTGGAGCAACACCGGCTCATCCTGTTCCTTGAGAAACTCGAAGGTCTTGATCAGGACATGGATGTCGTGCCCGTCGATCGGCCCGTAGTAGCGCATCCCGAATTTTTCGAAGATCACATTGGGAAACAGGAGATTCTTGGCGCCGAGTTCCACTTTCCCGGCAAAATTCCGAATGGTTTTTCCGGCCACTTTTTCCACGAATTCCGCCGCCTTATCGTGGAGATGATCGTAGGTCGAGCTGGTCTGGAGCGCGTGAAAGTACTTCGCGATCGCCCCGACGTTCCGGTCGATCGACCATTCGTTGTCATTGAGCACCACGATGAATTTTTTCGTCGTGTGAGCGATGTTGTTCAGCGCCTCGAAAGTCGGCCCGCAGGTGAAGGCGGCATCGCCCGCCACCGCGACGACGTGGCTGTCTTCCTCGACCAGGTCGCGGGCCGCCGCCATCCCCAGCGCGGCGGAGAGCGCGGTGCCGGCATGGCCCGCTCCGTAGCAGTCGTGCTCGCTCTCGGTCCGGAGCAGGAAGCCGTTGAGTCCTTCGTACTGGCGGATGGTGTGGATCTGATCCCAGCGCCCCGTCAGCATCTTGTGCACGTAGCCCTGGTGACTCACGTCGAAGACGAACTTGTCCCGGGGCGTGTTGAAAACCCGGTGCATCGCGATGCACAGTTCGACCACGCCGAGATTGGGACCCAGGTGGCCCCCGGTCTTGGAAAGGCACTCGATCAGGGTGCGGCGGATATTTTCCGCCAACAACGGCAGCTGATCGTCCGGCAATTGCTTGAGGGCTTCCGGGCTGTCGACCTTCGGCAGGTCTGTCGGCTCCGTGCCGGAAGCGGCGTCAGAAGAGTTCGGCATCGTCTTTCAGGGAAGGGGACGACGCGGCGTCCCCGGCAGATTCATACGACTCGGCATCCGCATTGCTTTCGTCGAGGGCTTCGATCGCGGTTTCTCCATTCGCCCGGCGGCGGATCACCTCGATCCGTCCCTGCGCTTCTTCGAGACGCTTCTGGCAGAGGGCGTGCAATTGAATGCCGCGTTCGTAGGCTTCGATCAGCGTGGAGAGCGGCATCTCGTCCGATTCCATCTCCCGCACCAGCTCCTCGAGCGACCCGTAGGCCTGCTCGAAAGTCAATTCGGGATCCGCCGACGGCAGAGCGTCGGTGGTGGTGTCATCGGACTCGTCTGGGGGAGAAGGAGGCATGAAAACGGAGCGGGCGTCGCGCGTTCGTTGGGGAACTGCAACCTAGGCGCGACCGTTCCCATCCTTCAATCGGAAAATCGGCCTTTCCGAGCGAGGCCGGGGAAGCCTCGACGAAGTCCAGAATGGCATGGTGACCGGATCGACGCCGATCAGAACGTCGTCGTCGCCGCCACGCTCACCCGGTGACGATCGTAGTCGCGGTCATCGTCATCCGAACCGTAGGACGTGTACTGGTAGCCCACGCCGAGGTCGAGATTCGGCAGGAGCGCGTAGGTCACTTCCGCATTCGCCTGGACTCCGGACTCGTTCACATCGCGTTCGGAGCCGACGCCTTCCAGATCGCTGTAGACATAGGCCACGCCGGCGGACACCCCGAGCCGGTCCGACACCGAGTGGCTGGCGGTCACCCCGGTTCGGATCGAGTAGCGATTTTCATAACCGGCCACTTCGGTGTTTTCCATGCCCGCGCGGGCCAGCCAACGCAGCGTGGTGGCGTCGCTCAGGCGATAGAGCAGCGAGGCTTCCGCGTAGGGTTTCCACAGAGCGTTAAAGGCATCGTAGTCGCGATGTTCCGCGCCACCGAGGAAGGTCAGCAGTGCCGTGTCGCCGAATTGCTGATCCACACCGGCCAGCAGGTAGTGGGAATTCGAATCGAGATCCGCCTTGTCGTAATTCGTCTTGCTGTAGCGATACTCCGCCTTCAGGCTCGTCTGCGAACTCCAGGCAAAACGCATCTGCTGCCCGAAAGTGTGCGTCACCCGGTCCTCGGTCGCGGCCAGGCGGTTCGATTCGAAATTCACTCCTTCGATGGCGTAGCTCGAGACCGACGTCAGCCGGTTGGTCAGGCTCAGCCAGAGCGCCGCCCGGTCGTAAAAGTAGAAATACTGATCGTCCCGGAGCGCCGAAGACGCCGCCAACATGAAGTCCGGCTCCACCTCCCACGCGACCAGCGCGTTGTTCACCATGCTGACGCGATCGTTGAAGCGATGCCCCAGATCGGCGCGGAGACGGCTGTTGTAGATCATGTCATCGAGCGATCCGCCGCCCGCTTCCTGGTAGAGGCCCGCGAAATTGAAGCGCAGATCGAACCGTGTCTGACTCGTCACGTAGGCGTAGCGCAGCGATGCCCGGCCTCCGTAGAAAGCCGTCTCCTCGGATTTGCCGTTCAGCGAAGTCGTCGCGTTGCTGTCGTAACCCGCCCAGGCGCCGACGCCGACTTTCAGCGGCACCGATTCCGTCACCCGCGACCCTTCATGCCCGATGCCGAGCAGGCCCTGGGCCTTGGCCGAATTGCCAGTCAGAAAGGCAAGAGCCAACGCGCCCGCAATGAGAGTGACCAGACGGGCGTGGAGAAAAAAAGGTGAGAGGATTCGCATGCGACACTGCCTTCTGAACGCTATGGCAATTATATTCATTTCTATTAAGTATCGCAATAACTTTTAACATAAATATTCCACCTTTTGGAAATATCTTGAGAGATGGAAATGACAGAACCCGCGCCTTTCGAGAAGACGCGGGCCCTGCGGGTGTCGGTTTGGTGATGGAAAGAGCAAAAGTCGACCATCCGTTCAGTCGACAGGCGGCACTCCACCGAAGGGGCCGTGGAAAAAGAGATCGACTGGTTCTTCGACTTCCGGCAGCGAAGGAAGTGTCGGCAGGGAAGGCAAGGAAAAGGCAAAGCGTTTCTTTTTCTCCATGTCCGGCAGCGGCGGCTCCACCGCGGCGGGTGCTTCGGGGCTGGTTTCGCGGAGGTTCTGCGGATCGATGGGCGGCATTCCCTCGACCACGCCATCGTGCAGGAGTTTCCAGCCCTCGTCCTCATCATCCACGCTCATGTAGGGATTGCCGGCATCGTTGGCGGCCAAGGCCGGTCCCCCGGATTGGGATTGAACGGGCGCCGGCGCCGGTGTTGGCGCGATCGGTTTCGGAGCGGGTTCGGCCGGCGGCTCCGGTTGCGGCCTGGGGGCGGGTTGCACCTTCGGTTCCGGGACCGGGGCGTTCCGTTGTTCCCAAGCCGGTGTGTCGGCCGGCTCCGTGGCGGCCAGCCGGGGATTGTTGTCACTGAAAGCATCCGCAAACGCCTCGCGCACGGCGTCCGCATGTTTCGGCGCCGCGGCGACGGCGGCCTCGGCGATCTGAGGCGCCTGGCTCTGCGCGTTCGTCACGGCGACGAATACGATCTTCTTCACCAGCTTCGCGTCGGCATTTGAGCTTTCGATCGCCGTCTTCACGAAATCCGGCACGCAATGACCGCCGTTCGCGATCAGCGCGTCCTCCAGCAGCGTCAGCACGTGCGATGGCGCCGATTCGACATTCTCGCGGAAATTCGCGATCACCGGCCCGCAATCGAGCGTTTCTTCCTGAGCATGGGTGCCGGAAATCGTGGCGGAGAGAGCCGATCCCAACAGGAACGCGGAAAGGCGGCGAACGAATCGTTTCGAATTCATGAGGCGTTTCACAGGGCGGCGACCGGGCGGTCGAAACAAAAAGTGGAGCGGGTAGCGGGAATCGAACCCGCATAGCCAGCTTGGAAGGCTGGAGCTTTACCATTAAGCTATACCCGCAGCCCGTGGAGACTATTACAAAAATTATAGATATTTCAAAAGCTTTTTTAAGACCTCTGAAATTTCGGGAGTCACGAGGGACTCTGTTCTTTTCTGCAATCGTCTCTGCCTGTGAAAGCTTTTCAGCTGCCGTGGGGAGCGGTATTAAAGCAAAATTTTCCCGGCTGCCAACCGCTTTTTCTTGGTCCGGCGACGGCCTCGCCCACGAATCCCGCCACCACCTTGCCCGCGGGCAAGGTCGCTGACCGCGTTCGAAAGGTGATGAAGGCAACGGAACTCGAAAAACCCCCGTCGCCGGGCTTGCCGACCGCGTCTTTCCCGCTAGGTTGCGCCGTCTGGTCCGAGAGTTGCTCAGACTGTACAGGGTTGAGTCCGCGACCCAACCCTGTTGAATCCGGCCGTCGACCGGGTTGACTCGCCAGGCGCGTAAATTTTCTTTTCATCCACCTCCAAAAACCTGCTGTCATGAGTTTCGATGTCGTTCGCACCTTCTCCACCGGCGCTGGCGCCGAAGGAAAATATTACTCGCTGCCGGCCCTGGCCGATGCTGGTGTTGCCTCGAATCTCTCGCGATTGCCGGTCAGTATCCGCATCGTGCTGGAGTCGGTGCTGCGCAATTGCGATGGCCGCAAGGTGACCGAGGACGACGTCAAAAATCTCGCCAATTGGAACGCCAAGAGCCCCGGGGAATACGAGATCCCTTTCACCGTCGCGCGCATCGTGCTCCAGGATTTCACCGGCGTGCCGTTGCTCGTCGATGTCGCCGCCATGCGTGACGCCGCCGTGGCCATGGGTGCTCCGGCTGACAAGGTCGAGCCGCTCGTCCCCGTCGATCTCGTTGTCGATCACTCGGTGCAGGTGGATTTCGCCGGATCGCAGGTCGCGCTCGACCGCAACATGGCGATCGAATTCATCCGCAACCGCGAGCGCTACGAATTCCTCAAGTGGGGTCAGCAGGCCTTCGAAACTTTCTCCGTGGTGCCTCCCGGCATCGGGATCGTTCACCAGGTGAACCTCGAGTACCTCGCCAAGGGCGTGCTCGACAAGGACAACGTCTTCTACCCCGACACCCTCGTCGGGACCGATTCGCACACCACCATGATCAACGGCCTCGGCGTCGTCGGTTGGGGTGTGGGCGGCATCGAAGCCGAAGCCGGGATGCTCGGTCAGCCGGTCACCTTCCTGGTGCCTGAAGTCGTCGGCGTCTATCTCCATGGCCAACTCGCCGAAGGCGTCACTGCGACCGACCTGACGCTCCGTGTGACGGAAATGCTGCGCGCCCACGGCGTGGTCGGCAAATTCGTCGAGTTCTTCGGACCCGGCGCCAAGGCCCT
>JAGRPB010000098.1:16176-20559 GCA_020439945.1 Verrucomicrobiia bacterium | reverse complement strand
TTCGAGACGGCCCTTCCCATGAGTCGCCAACACCCTGCGCGATCCGTCCACCGGCGGGAGCGTGGGAATCTTAGCGCCGAGGTTTTTCAAAAGAACCTGCGCGAACTTGTCGAGATGAGAGAGCGCGACCCGTTCCACGTGGGCCGATTCGGAGGAAGGGAGCCCCCATAGCATTCCATCGGCATCAGCCGCTCCGACCCAACCAAACGATTCGAAATGCAGCCCCAGGCGCTTGTCACCGGATGTCGCGACGAGCTTTTCGAGACCGCCCCCGTCCGTCACATTCAGGGCCAGGACCAGGTTCTCGGGCAACCCGATCCAGTGCGCAAAAACGGAACGTGGTCGGCAGCGATAGGCATGCTTTTCGCCCTCCACCGGTTCGACTCGAAAAACGGCCGGAAGCAGGGCGAGTTGCCAGCGGGGAACCGGATTGTGAAACTCCGGCAATTTCACCGGTCGAACACTCTGCGGATCCGAGGCGAATCGTGGCACATCATTGCTGCCTTCGATCGCCAGTTCCTGATGAGGCACCGAAATCCAAACGGTCTCGCCGTCGCGACCCACCCGGTAGTCGTGGCCATCGACTTTCGTCGCCAGTTTCAGCCGGCCGGGAAACTGCGTCGCGATTTCAATCCGCTTGCCGGACAGCACTTTGGGCAGTCCCTCGATTTCATCAATACGAATGACCGTGCTCAGCGCATCGCCGGACCTACCGGTTTCCGAGCTCCGAAGGCGGTGGTCGAATTTCAGAATCGCCACGCCCAACGCTCGAGATTCCCGGCTTGTCAGTGGACCGAACCAGAGAATGGCCGCCGAAGCCACCACGACGAGGAGAAACAGAAAAAAACGAAAGCAGGTTTTCACGCCGGAGAGACTGTCACAATGCCGTCCCGTGGTGAAGCGCGATCTTCGTCCCATGGCCCCCGTTTTCGGGGCGCAAACGCGCCGCTACTCCTTCGGCATCGGCTCCGTCGGGCGTGGCGGCTGGAAGAAAAGCGCCCCCTTCGTCTTCGTCTTGCGGCGGTAGACCTTTTCACCACAGCCGACGTAGAGATAGGCATGATCCGGCCCGGCAAAGCAGACACTCACGAGGCTGGCATTCTGCGGCTTCGCGATCACGCCCCCCATGCGACCGGTCGGGTCGAACATCTGGAGCCCCATTTCGGTCGTCACATACCAGCGGCCGTGAATGTCTGTCGCCATGCCGTCGCCCTTGGCGACCTCCGGATCGGCCACCGGCGTGCGCATTGGCATGTAGGGCTGGGCCGCATCGAGCGAACCATCTTTCTTGATCCGAAATGCCCACACGAATTTTCCGCCATGATCCGAAACGGCCAAGGTGCCCTGATCCGGTGACAGTGAAATCCCGTTCGGCCTGCCAACGTCGCCGGAGCTCACCACCGTCATCTCGCCGTCCGGATCGATCCGGCGGATTTCCGAGGTCGGCGTCATCGTGAAGTAGAGATTCCCGTCGTGAGTCACCACCAGGTCGTTCGGCCTCACTTCGTCGGCCAGTTGGGTCATTTTTCCGTCCTTGTCGAAAACCACCACGACCCGACCACGCGCCACACAGGCGTAGAGTTTGCCGTCAGCGCCCCACTGAAGCCCGCTGACTCCGGCCGCGTCCTTGATGAATTCGCTGACCTTGCCGTCGAGATCGACCTTGTAGATGGCGGTTCCGTCCTTGACGTCGGAAAAGTAGAGATTGCCATCCGCATCCGTGCAAAGCCCGTCGGTGAACCCGTAGCCCTCCGTCACCAATTCCCAGTTCTCGCCTTCGATGAGAACCTGACTCAGGGGCATGTCCTGGCTGTGTGAAGTCAGGGGAATGGCGAGTGTCAGTGTCAGGGCGAAAAGGATGGTCGATTTCATGCGGGGAAAGTTATTCAGTTTTCAGAATTCAGTTTTCAGCGGGAAAAAGCGAGAGCGAACAGGGTCAGGTCGCAGAGTGAACCCTGTTGAATGGCCATTCAGCGTTCGTTTCCGGTTTCTGAAAACTGAAAACTGAACGCTGAAAACTTCAGAGCTTCAGCTCTCGCCAATCGCGCCACAGCCAACGCAGCGTGTCCGGAAGAATTGCTCCTCCATGGCGGCCCGAATGCCCACCGGTGCCGAGGACGAACTTGTAATCATAACCGGAAAATTCCAGAGCCGCCGCCATCTGCTTGTTCGCCAGCGGCCAATTACCGTGGAGGTTGTCGAGATCGTTCGCCCCATCCTGGAGAAATACACGCAGCGGCTTCGGATCCTCTTTCCGGATCAGTGCCTCATAGACGTAGCCACCGCGAATATTGGTGAAACTGCCGATGTGACTGACCACTTTCCGAAAAGCGTCGGGCCGTTCCCACGCCACGGTGAAAGCGGCGATCCCTCCAGAACTGTTGCCACAGACGGCGCGGGCATCCGGATTTTCCGTGAGCTGGTAGGATTTGGCCACCTCCGGCAAAATTTCCTCAAGCAGGAACCGGGCATTCTGATCGCTGAGGGTGTCGTATTCAAAGCTGCGATTCTTGCGAGGCTCCGCCCCTTCCTTTTCCGGCGGCACCACACCCGGATTGATGAAAACTCCGATCGTCACCGGCATGTCACCGGCATGGATCAGGTTGTCGAACACGATCGGCACCCGCGAGTGCCCCTTCTCGTTGACGAAACCGCCGCCATCGAAAAAGACCATCACTGCCGCCGGTTTCGAGCCGTCGTACTGAGCCGGCACGTAGACCCAATAATCACGAACCGTGCCGGGGAAAATCTGACTCTCCCAGGTGCTCTGGGTCACTTTCCCCTGCGGAACGCCCTCTTTTCTTTCGGCATCCGGTCCGGGTTGGTAGTCGTCCTGAGCAAAGGAACTCCCCGTCCATCCGAGGAATGCCATCGCCAACACGCTCAATGTAATCGCTGAAATTCGCATGGCCGCCACGTTGCCAAGGTGCCCCGGCTTTGGCAATGGCGAATACAGGGATCATCGAGTCCGATTGGACGCTTGGTTCCAGCAATCAACCCCGGCCTTGCTTCCGCAACCGAAGAGACGATAAATGCCTACCCATGGGAAAAACCGGCTACGACTACGCACCCTCCTCGAAAACCCTGCCTCCCGTGGTGGAGCCCGGAGACTTTGTCTTTTCCGTCACGGGATTGGATCACGGTCATATTTTCGGCCAGACCAACGGACTCATCGACGCGGGCGGCACTCTGAAATACGTCTATGATCCCGATCCGAAAAAGGTGGAGGATTTTCTGGGACGCTATCCTCAGGCCACCGCGGTCGAATCACTCGACGCCATTCTTGCGGACGACGAATCCGTCTGCGTGGCCTCGGCGTCCGTCCCCTGCGATCGCGCTCCGCTCGGCGTGAAAGTGTTGAAAGCCGGAAAGCACTACTTCACCGACAAGTCTCCTTTCACCACATTGGAGCAGCTCGATGAAGTGAAGCGAACGGTCGCGGAAACCGGGAAACGCTACTTTTGCTATTTCTCCGAACGCCTGCACAACGAATCGTCGATGCGGGCCACCGAATTGATTCAGGAAGGCGCCATCGGCGACGTACTCCAGGTCATCAATCTGGCCCCGCATCGGATGTCAAAAGACGCGCGACCCGGCTGGTTTTTCGAGAAAGACAAATACGGCGGCATCCTCACCGACATCGGTTCACACCAGTTCGAGCAGTTCCTCGCCTTTACCGGCGCCACTGACGGCACCGTGAATTTCGCCCGCGTCGCCAACTTCACCGCCCCCGACAAGCCGGGCCTCGAGGACTTCGGTGAAGCCTCGCTGACGATGGACACGGGAGCCTCGTGCTACTGCCGGATCGACTGGCTCACGCCCGATGGTCTTCGCGTCTGGGGTGACGGCCGCGTCTTTGTCGTGGGAACCAGGGGCACCATGGAGATCCGGAAATACATCGCTCTCGCCCGCCAGGAACCCGCCAACAAGATCTTCCTCGTCAACGGCGATGAGGAACAGGAAATCGATTGCGACGGCACCACCGGCTTTCCGTTCTTTGGAGAGATGATCCTCGACATCCTCAACGGAACGGAAAAGGCGATGACCCAGGACCACATCTTCAAAGCCGCCGAGCTGTCCATGCTGGCGCAGAAGATGGCGGACGAGGCCAACGCCTGATTTCGCGGCGAATGCCGGTTCAGTGGGGTTTCAGATGCTGATCGAAAAACTCGATCATCGGTCCCTCGGTCTGTTCTTTCGGCACTTCCCGAAGCCCATGGCCGGCGCCTTCGAAGCTGAGTAGCTTGGCTTCGACCGTGGCGGCTTTGAGTCGATCCACGAGCCAGACAGCCTGTTCGATTGCGACGTATTTGTCGTCCGTTCCGTGCAGGCAAAGGGTCGGTGCAGAGTCGGGCGTCACCCAATAGAGCGGACTGCCGATGA
>JAGRPB010000098.1:0-16166 GCA_020439945.1 Verrucomicrobiia bacterium | reverse complement strand
TTGCGCTTGGTCGTCAGGTCGCCACCGAAAAACAGGGGCAGTACTTCGGCGGCATCGACACTCTTACCGTAGCTTTTCGTGAAGTCGCTGGGCCCGAAAAAATTCACCACGCAGCTCACCGCACTGGATTGATCGAGATTCCCTTCGCCTTCGAATTCCGGGACTCCCGCCGTCACGCCGAGAAACTGGGCGAGATGACCTCCGGCGGAACCACCCATCACTCCGATACGCTCCGGATCAACGTGGTAGGTGGAAGCGTTAGCACGCAACCAACGCACAGCCGCCTTGCAGTCGTGGACGGCAGCGGGGAATTGATAGGCCGGCGCGAGGCGATAAGTCACGGTGATCGCCACGTAGCCATGCTGGGCGAAGGTGAGGCAGAGCTTGTCGTAGCTCTCGCGTTTGCCCGCCCGGAAACCGCCGCCGTGGATGCAAACGATAGCGGGAAATGGCCCTTCCCCGCCCTTTGGTTGAGCAAGGTTAACCTGAAGGTGCTGGTCGTCGGGATTGGCAAATTCAATGTCCCGCGTGAAAGTGACATCCTCGGGAACGGCAAGTTCTTCCGCGAATGCCGCATGGAGTCCCAGGCAAAAACTGGCGATAAGAAGAAATCGAATCATGAACCGATTCTCACGGCCGGCCCGGAAAAACGGAAACGCGATTTTCGCCGGGATCGCGCTCGCCCAGTTGAACTTCTTTTCCCCGCCTATGCCAACATGCCTTTGACCAGTTTCCCATGCACGTCCGTGAGGCGGAAACGTCTCCCTTGAAAGCGGAAGGTGAGGCGTTCGTGATCGATTCCCAGCAGGAAAAGCAGGGTGGCCTGAAAATCGAACACGTGAACGGGATCGCTCACGATGTTGTAGCCGTATTCGTCGGTCTCACCGATGGTAGTTCCCGGTTTTGATCCGCCACCAGCAAACCACATGCTGAAGCAGCGCGGGTGGTGATCGCGGCCGAACTGATCGCCATTCAGTTTGCCCTGGGAATAGTTGGTGCGCCCGAATTCTCCGCCCCAGACGACAAGGGTATCGTCGAGCATGCCGCGCTGCTTGAGATCCTGGACGAGCGCCGCCGACGGCTGATCGGTTTCCTGACACTGGCGGGAAATTCCGCCCTTCAGGCCTCCGTGCTGGTCCCAACCCTGATGATAAAGCTGCACGAATTTCACCCCACGCTCAGCGAGGCGGCGGGCCATGAGACAGTTGTAGGCAAAACTGCCGGGCTTCTCCACGTCGGGACCGTAGAGCTTTTTCACCGACTCGGGCTCGTTGCTCAGGTCGGTCGCCTCGGGAACGGAGGACTGCATCCGATAGGCCATCTCGTATTGCGAGATGCGCGTGTCGATCTCGGCGTCGCCGGTGGCATCACGCTGGATCTCGTGCAGTTCACGCAAGCGGTCCAGCATCAGGCGCCGGCTGCCGCGATCCACTCCATCAGGATTCTTCAGGTAGAGCACCGCGTTTTCATCGGCCCGGAATCGGATGCCCTGGTAGCGGCTCGGAAGAAAGCCGCTACCCCAAAGCCGCGCGTAGAGCGGTTGGCCGCCCTTGTCCTTGGTGATGAGGACGACGAAAGCGGGTAGATTCTCGTTGTCGGTGCCAAGCCCGTAGTTCAACCACGAACCGATGCTGGGCCGGCCGGAAATCTGCGAGCCGGTCTGAAAGAAGGTGATGGCCGGATCGTGATTGATCGCCTCGGTATGGAGCGACCGCACGATGCAGAGATCGTCCACGATCTTGGCCGTGTGAGGCAGGATGCTGCTGACCCACGCGCCGCACTGGCCGTGCTGTTTCCATTCAAACGGTGACCCAGCCAATGGAAGGCTTGTCTGGTTGCCCGACATGCCGGTCAGGCGCTGACCCTGGCGAACGGAGTCCGGCAACTGCTCGCCGTGCTTCTCATTCAGGAGCGGCTTGTAATCGAAAGTGTCCAGATGCGACGGACCGCCGGACTGAAACAGGTAGATCACCCGCTTCGCCTTGGCGGGAAAATGGGTGCGTTGCAACATACCACCGGCGCCTCCCTCGACGCCAAACGCCATGGGATCGCGGCTCAGCATGTCGGACAATGCCACGGCACCGAAACCCATCCCCGCGCGTTGCAGCAGGCGGCGACGGGACACGCCAATGACGTTCTCGGGTCCGGAACAGCGTGGGAGTTTCATCACGTCAGGGGGTTCGGGGTTAAAGGTTAGCCGCTCAGCGCTTCGTGTAGGTTTCGTCGTAATTCAACAACGCCTCGGAAGCGACACACCAGGCGGCCAGTTCCACGGAAGGAATCGATGGATCGGCCGCCCGATTGCCCACCTTCAGCAGCTTCGCGGCCTCTCCGGCCTGGGCGGTGAAATGCTCCCGCTGCTCCGACAACAATTGCTTCAACACCTGCAATTCGGAGGCGTCGGGGTGCCGGCTCGTGCAGAGACGAAAAGCGCGAACAAGCCGGTCGTCATCGGTGGCCGACTCGGGCATTTCCTTCCAGAGACGCTCCGCGAGAGCGCGAGCCGCTTCGACGTACTGCGGTCCATTCATCAGCACCAGCGCCTGCAGCGGCGTCGCCGTGCTTTCGCGTTTCGGGGTGCAGACCTCGCGCGAGGTCGCGTCGAAGGTGACCATCACCGGAGGTGGTGCGGTGCGTTTCCAGAAGGTGTAAAGACTGCGGCGATAGAGGCCATCGCCCTTGTCGGGAGGGAGCGGTTTGAAAGAGACCGCCAGTTCGTAAGGATTCACCGACTGCCCACCGACCTTGTCGACCAGCAGGCCGCCAATGGCGAGCGCGTTGTCGCGAACCTGCTCCGCCGGCAGGCGATGCCTCGGTCCCCGCGCCAGCCAACGATTCTGCGGATCTTCCGACCAGGTTTTTGAATCCTCCGGAATCGAAGATTGCCGGTAGGTCGCCGACAGGACGATGGTTCGGAGCGTTTCCTTCACATTCCAACCGGAATCCATGAACCGCCGAGCCAGCCAGTCGAGCAGTTCGGGATGCGAGGGCGGTTCGCCCTGGCTGCCGAAGTCTTCCGGCGTTCCCACCAGACCTCGACTGAAAGTCAGCATCCAAAGCCGGTTGGCGGCCACCCGGGGAACCAGCGGATTTTGCTCCTCGGTCAGCCACTCGGCCAATCCGAGACGATTTCGCGGCGCCTCATTGGGAAAAGGCAGGATGGCGGGGATGACTCCGGGTCCGACTTCTTCGCGGTGCTGGTCGTAGCCACCGCGGAAAAGCACGTAGGCAGGCCGTTGCCCCGGCATATCCCGCATGGTCATGATCTGACGCACGTCACCGGCGATCGTGTTCTCGGCAACCCGCGCCTCGAGAACAGCCGCCCGCTTCTCGCGGAGCGAATCGTCGCGGTTCAGAGCGAAATCGCGAAACCGGTCCGCCTGGGAAAAATCACCTTTGGCGCCAGCCATCGCGGCCGCTTCCACGGGTGAGAGTTCGCGATCGAAAACAGCGAACTCATCGATCACGCCGCCACCGAAACCGATGTCGCGAAACCGTCCCGCCAGTTCCAGCTTGATCTTGCCGGCCTCGCTGTCGCCCCACTCTTTCCGGTGCTTGATGTCGCGGGTCAGCTTGTCGCGAACGATCTCGAGTTTCCCGTCCGCCTTCCCATTGCGATAGATCGTGACACCATCAGCCCGGCTGGAACCGTCGTAGGTGATGGTCAGATGCGTCCACTCGTTCAGCGGTAGCGGCTCAGTCGATTGCACACGAATGGCGTCGCCGGGCCAGAAATGGATGAGGGAAAAGGTCGGTTTCCCTTCGTAAAGCATCAGCTCGTAGCCCCGGAAAGCCGAGTCCTCCGCGGCCCGTGAGTGATGGAAAACGACCATGCGGGATTTGTGTTCGGCCGGCTTGAGCCAGAGCGAGAAACTGAACGGATCGGTCCGAGAGAAATCGGCCGTCTTCACATCTCCGAGAGCTTGCGGATCGTCACCGGTGAATTCGATCGCCTTGCCGACTTTGCCGTCCACGCTGCGATTGGCGCCCGAGGCTTTGCCATCGTCGAAATTGAACGAGAACACCGGCTCGGGCTTTTTCGGATCAACCGGGCTCGCCGTCTCGAATCGCTTCCGCGCCTGCTCGAGTTCCTCAGCATAGGCCCGCTCACGATCAGCCACGAGTTTGCGCGCTTCTGCCAGCTGCTTTTCCTGATCTCCCTCGAATAGTGGCAGTGCCGGCGTCGGCGCGGTCTCGGTGAAATGGGAATAGAGCCCGCTC
The DNA here is from genome assembly GCA_020439945.1 of Verrucomicrobiia bacterium. Lineage (GTDB taxonomy): Bacteria > Verrucomicrobiota > Verrucomicrobiia > Verrucomicrobiales > DEV007 > JAEUHH01. The sequence goes on along the minus strand of JAGRPB010000098.1, from coordinate 11,945 downwards.
TCGTCGATGTTGTTGAAGAACGCGGTCAACGAATAGAAATCGCGCATCTTGATCGGGTCATACTTGTGATCGTGACAGCGACTGCACTCCAAAGTCAGGCCGAGAAAAGCGGTGCCGACGGTGGTGACACGGTCATTCACATATTCGACCCGGAACTCTTCATTGATCGAACCACCTTCGTTGGTCTGGCGATGGAGTCGATTGAAGGTCGTCGCCAACTGTTGATCACGGGTCGCGTTCGGCAGCAAATCCCCGGCGATCTGCCAGGTGATGAAATCGTTGTAGGGCAGGTTGTCGTTGTAGGCCTTGATGACCCAGTCACGCCACGGCCATACGTGCATGAGCCGATCGGCCTGGTAACCGAAGGTGTCGGCATAACGCGCCTGATCGAGCCAATCGATTGCCATGCGCTCGCCGTAGGCGGAAGAATCGAGCAAGCGGTCGACCACTTTTTCATACGCCTGATTCGATTGGTCGGCGAGAAAGGCGTCGATCTCCTCCAGCATCGGCGGCAATCCGGTGAGGTCGAACGAGACCCGGCGAATCCAGCGCTCCCGTTCCGTTTCGGGCGCCGGCTTCAAGCCACGTTCATCGAGACTCGCGGCCACGAAGTGATCGATCTCGTTGCGCGCCCAGCCATTGCCGGCATCAGGCACGGGAACCTGCTCGGGCACCGGGACAAACGACCAGTGATCCTGATACTCGGCGCCTTCGGCGATCCAGCGTTTCAGCAGATCCTGTTCCGTCGGCGTCAACGAACCCAGCTTCGCCTCCGGCGGCGGCATCACTTCGTCGGGATCATTCTCGGCGATACGATGCAACAGGGTTGAGTCACCGACTGAAGAGGGTACGATCGCCCCGGCTTCGATCGCGGAATCGCGAATGTCGAGTCGCAGATCGGCCTTCTGATTTTCCTTGTCCGGCCCGTGACAAAAGAAGCACTTGTCGGAAAGAATCGGTCGGATGTCGCGATTGAAATTGACCTTCGCCGTTTCCGATCCGGCAGCATGGAGCGAGCCGGAGAAAGCAGCCACCAGAAGGCTGCCAACCGTCGGTAGGAAGCGACTTCGGAAACGAATTGAGAATTGGGGGAGATTCAACATCGGAGGTTCTCGGGGGCAAACGTCCGCTACCGGGAAATCGTTATCAAAAAAGTGCTTCTATTTCTGAGGGAGACGAAAAAGGCGGCAGGATTTTCCCCCACCGCCTTTTGAATTTTTTCGTGGGAAGCAGAAATGTCCGCTTCGCTTTCCTGTCGGGCGAATCAGTGATTGAACATGAACTCCTTCGAGTTCAGGACGGCCCAGAAAACGTCGTTCAAGACGAGCTCCTGCTGGGCTTTGTCATCACCAACAGCGGCGACCTGGGCGAGGAGCTGTTTCTTCTCCTCGTCGGTCGGTCTGCGAGTGAGACTGCGGATATAGATCTCGTCGACGATTTCTTCGGGCTTCTTGCCCTCGCCGAGCATCGCTTTCACCATCCCGCCCTGCTCGATTTTCTGACTCACGGTTTCCCCGTTCATCAGGTGAAGCGCCTGGGAGAGACTCGGATCCATTTTCACTTCACAGGAGCAGACTGTCTCGCGGGTGGCGCGACCGAAGGTGGTCAGGAAGTAGTTGCTGGTGCGTCCGTCCGCAATCTGCACGGCACGCGCTCCCAACGGCAGTCCGGTGAACTTGTTCTTGGTGTCGGTCACCTGCGTGATGGTGTCGAGCATGACCTCGGCACGCTGTCGGCGAATGCGGGCCTTGGCGAAGTTGTTCAGGTCGTCCTTGTTCGACGGCGTCGCCTTGGTGGAGCGCTGGTAGGCGCGGGAGTTGCAGATGTCGCGGACGAGCTGCTTGAAGTCGTAGTTGTATTCGCCCTGGAACTTGTCGGCCAGGGTCGCCAGCAACTCGGGATTCGAGGCCGGGTTACTGATCCGAACGTCGTCCACGGGGTCGATGATGCCCACGCCGAAGAAGTGCTGCCACACGACATTGACCACGTTGCTGGCGAAATACGGATTTTCCGTGGAAGCCAGCCAGTCGGCGAGGACCACGCGGCGATCCTTGCCCTGAACGTCGGGTACTTCACCACCGAGGAACTTGGGCGGCATCACACGACCATCGACGATATGCTTCACATCACCGCTGCCGCGATTGTAGATGACCTGCTCGCGCGGATCGTCGGCGGCTTTGCGGCCAACCTGAGAAAAGAAGGCCGCCCAGCTGTAGTAATCGTTCATGGTCCACCGGTCGAAGGGGTGGTTGTGGCACTGGGCACACTGGAGGCGGAAGCCCATGAAAACCTGGGCCACGTTTTCCGCGAGTTTCAGGTTGTCGCGTTCGACCTGATAGAAGTTCGTTGCCGGATTGTCGAAGGTGCCTCCCGTCGAGCCGAGGAGTTCACGCACGATCTGGTTGAACGGTACGTTGGCGGCGATCCGCTCCTTGAGCCAGTTGTTGTAGAGCAGGGCCGCCTTGTAGCTGATTCCCCGTCCGACGTTGGTGTCGGAACGAATCTGCAGCAGCTCGGACCATTTCATCACCCACATCTCGGTGAATTCCTTGCGGTCGATCAGCGAGTCGATGGTCTTGGCGCGCTTGTTCGCGTCGGTGCTGGCCAGAAATGCCCCGTATTCTTCAGCCGTCGGCAGTTGCCCAACGACATCCAGATAGACGCGGCGGAGAAATTCCTCGTCGGAGCAAGTGCCGGAGGGAATGACGCGCAGCTTGTGCAGTTTGTCGTAAACCAACCCGTCGATGTAATTGTTTTCCGGCATCTGGGGCCGGGTGTATTCGAGACCCTCGGGAATCACGATGCACTGGATTCCGATCGTCTTGGTCTCGAAACGAGCCATGATGAATGCTTCGCCACGTTTTCCGGCCGTGACGAGTCCGTCTTCGGAGACGGCGGCAGTCGGATCATTGTTTGAGATGAAAACCGCCAGGTCGGTGACGTCGCGGACCTGTCCGTCCTCATACCTGGCACGGACGGTCATCTGCTGAGTGGCGCCGGCGCCTTCCAGAACCAATTTCGGCGGATAAAGCTCGAGGGAATCCACCAGAGGAGCTTTGCCGGGTTCGTCGTTCTTGGCGCCATCGGCGACCCATTCGACCATCGTTTTCCAGGAATCGCTGCCTTTTTCGAAGAGCTTGCCTCCGGTGTGCGGAACCGTCTCGATGGATTTTTCGATGAGAAGACTTTCCTCGGGAATGGCGAGATTGATGCGGCGGCCGGCCATCTCGCGAGTCAGGCGGTAGTGGTCGCCGTCGGGATCGAAACCGAACAGGGAAAGACGGAACCCGTCCTGACCGCGCGCGGAACCGTGGCAGGAGCCGACGTTGCAGTTTTCCCGCATGAAAACGGGCATCACGTCGAGGTGAAAACTGACGGGACGCGGCTGCTCCGCGCCTTTCACCGTCACGGGCGCCTTCACCGCATGCTCGCCCACATTGACCGTCAGCTCGGTCTGACCGTCTTTCCTGGGTTTGAAAATGCTGCGGGTCTCCAAGCCGATCAGGGAAGGATCCGCAAAGTTGAAGGTCGCGTTCTTCGTCACATCGAGTGTGGTGTCGTCATCGTAGGTCGCCATGACCACGACCGACTGCTTGCCGCGCTCGGTTTCCAGCACGATGTCCGGCGGGAAAACTTCCACTTTCGTAATCGCCTTGCCCTTGTCGGGCAGCGGTTCGGCGCCCTTGAAATCTTCTTCGTTTTTCGCGACCAGCGTCACTTCCTTCGGGAATGGCGCACCCGCCGCGATCCACTCGCGCAGCTTCTGGATTTCCTGGGGATGAAGCAACCGGCCCTTGGGAGGCATCACGTCGGAATCGTCCTCGGGCAGGCTGACCAACTCGATCATGAGCGAATCGTCGGGTTTTCCCGCGACGAAGGACGGGCCGCCTTCTCCGCCCTTGAGGAAATGATCGGCCTGGTCGAAACGCAGTTCGCCCTTGGCTTCGTCGGCGTTGTGGCAGCTGACACAGTTGAATTCGAGAATCGGCTGAATGTCCTTGGCGAAATCGACAGCGGGTTTGGCCGCCGCCTGATCGTCAGCGGCAACGCCCCAGACCGGGAGACCGGCGACGGCGATGGCAGCCATGATGCGGAACGGTTTCGTTTTCATGATGTGGGAGGGGGGGAGGAGATAGGAGACAGTGTTTTGTGGTTTGGGTCCGACAATTCGGCGTCCGGCTGTCTTGACCCGGCTCTTCGCTCGGTTTCGCGAGGAAAAGCCGGGATAAAGACATCGGTCGCCAGCCCGGTTCCATTGAAGAACGGGCCGGCTTGATTTCTGGATGCTTACTTTGGTTCGCCCTCGGTCTGCTGCTTGGCGTCGAGGCGGAGTTGTTCCAAACGGGAAAGCGGTTTCTTCGGCGCTTCGGCCTTGGCGACTTCCTTCTTGGGCGCCGCAGCCGCCGGTTTCGCGGGCTCTTTGGGCTTGGGATCGACCCGGATCACCCCGCCCATTCCGACGCGGTGGGAAATCGGCTCGCCATTCTGATTGATCACCACGGTGCAGAAGAGATTCTTGTGCTGACCCACCGGGGTGTCTTCGGCGGTCGTCACCGGAAAACGCACTTCCGTGGCATCCTTCTTGATTTTCTGCGCTGGAGCGGTGGCCTTGGCCGGGAGACCGAAGACCTGAACCTCGGCCTCACCCTCGAAATCGCGCAACTGCTCCAGATCGCAGACCATTTCGATGGGCTGCCCCTGCTGGACCGACGCCATGTTCATCTTCATGCCGACGAAGGGTTCCTCGACGGTCAGTTCGGTGAAAGGCGCCGCGATGACGATGGGCCCCTTGCCGGCGTCACTCTGTGCCAGCATGGTGATTTTCCAGGTCGCCAGCTCGGCGTTGGCGTTGGCGTTCAGCTCGTATTCCAATTCAGTCGCCTTTTCGTCAAAAGTCATGGTGGCCGGGCAGCTGATACCCGGGGGGCGCCAGAGCATCCGAACCGTGATCTTCTTGTCGAAGCCGTCCTTGCGCTCCGCGCGCACCTTGAGCTTCATCGTCCCGTCACGAACCAGAGGCACCTTGGGCTTGTCGATGGAGATCGCAAACGGGACCGCTTCCGTGACCGCCACCGGCAGCTGATTTTCATAGCTCGCGTAGTAGAGGGCCCCGTTGGGATTGCCACGAACCAGGTCGAGTTCCTGCTCGAAATTCCCAACCACGCCCTGCTTGTCGGCTTCGGTCGGCTTGGCATGCAGTTCGTAAAGCCCCCCACCGATCGGCGCATCGGCTTTCGCCTTCAGCAGAATGGGAAACTGGCTGATGTTCTTGGGCACGGTGCCCGCCTCCCAGGTGACCCCGGCGGGAAGCTTCGGCATGTCGAAAACAAGGTCGCCCGAGAAATTCTGGCGGCTGACATTGACCACCATCGCGTAGCTGTTGCCTTGCGGAATATCGAACTGTTTCCAATACTGCGAATCGCGCCGGGTCATTTCGGGCATCGTCAGCTTGATCTCGGGAGCGAAGGGCTGAGCCTCGATGCGGTAGACGAAATTATCTCCACCACGGTCCAGCATGTCGCGAATGCGGACGAAATACTCGCCGTCAGCCGGAACCGTGAAATCGTAGCGGCTGTCGGAACTGCCGTCGGCATCATCGCTGGAACCGATGGTCTTGCCGTTCGCGTCATAGACATAGATCACGGTATCCACCGGCGAACCGATCCGGTTGGCGTAGGCGGCAAAACGAAAACGTTCGCCTTTTTTGGCCGAAAACTTGAAGAAATCCGTGTCGCCGGCTTCCTGGAGCACGCCATTGAAAGCCAAGGGCAGCGAGGCGGCGGGAGTCGCTTCCTTCGTGCTGTTGTTGGGCTCCGCCTCCAGCACGTTGTCATAGGTGACCACGTGCACCTTGTTTCCAGAAGGCGGCAGCAGTCCCTCGTTCTGTCCGAAAACCTCGAATGATTCGGTCGCATGATCGGGCAGCTTCACCTTCTGCTTGTAGGTGCCTTTCTGGTCTCCGAGGAAAGTGAACTCGACTTCGGTGCCGATTTTGCCACCGGCCGGATACACCGCCAACGGCCTGGGGAAGGTGCCGATATGAGCGCGGTAGCGACCGCGGCCCTGATAGGCCGAGTCGCGGACTTCGATCACGTAGTCGCCATCTTCGGGAGCGATCACGGAAGCCACGGAATCCTGCTTCAGGAGCGCCGAATCATCAGAAACGGCCAGCTCGAAGCGGTTCTTGTCAAGAATGGCGATGTAGGGATCCACGGCCACCGCATTGCGCAAGTTATTGATCCTCAACGCCTCCATCTCAACGGAAATCCGCTGACCTTTCTTGGCGGTGACTTTGTAGTAATCGACCTCCTCCGGCTTCGCCTCGCCTTCGATCGTGGAATTCAGCGCGATCTCCTGCGGCGCATCGAAATCGTCATTCGGCTCCACCTCGGCCACATTGGGGAACTGCGAAATCCAGAATGTCCGCCCGTAAGTGGTCCCACCGGCGGTGCGCAGGCGGAGATGATGCTCGCCCAGGCGACAGTCCGGCGCGATCACCAGGGTCGCCTCGACCTTCTTCGGATCGACTTCCTTGATGTCCTTGAAAGAAATGCCTTTCTCGTGAAACAGGACTTCCTTCACCTCGGTGAGGCGATTTCCTTGAAATGTGACACGAACTTCCGTCCCGCGCTGCCCACCTCGGGGCAACGTGGTGTCGAGTTCCGGGGTGGCGGCCTGAAGCGAAAGTCCCGAGACGAAGAATGCTGCCAGCGCACACGCTGCCAGCACCCCGCGGACTTGCTTCACGACCGCACTCTGAGTTTTCAGAATGCTGATCATGAGACGTTTGGCTTGGAAAAATTTCAGGCGGATTTGGCGACGATTTCTTCGATGACGCTGCCTCCGGCAACGATTTCGATCGGACGCGGCCCGGGGGCCACGAGTTCCTTGTCGGCGTTGATACCCAGCTGGTTGTAAACCGTGGTCGCAAAGTCCGCGACCGACACCGGATTCTGATCGGGCTCGGAAGCCAGGGAATCGGAGGAACCGTAGACCATGCCACCCTTGATGCCGCCGCCGGCGAGCATCGTGGAGAAAACTTTCGGCCAGTGATCGCGACCGTCGGTCTTGTTGATTTTCGGCGTCCGCCCGAACTCGGAAGACACCATGACGAGCGTCGAGTCGAGCAGACCGCGCTGATCGAGATCGGTGAGAAGCTGAGCCAGCGCCTTGTCGAAATCGGGCACCTGACGGGCGATGTTGTCCTTGATCTTGTCGTGCATGTCCCAGCTGCCATAGGTCAGGGTGACCAGGCGAACGCCGGATTCGACCAGGCGACGGGCCAACAACATGCGGAGACCGGCCTGATTCTTGCCGTAGGCGTCCTTCAGCTTGTCGTCCTCTTTGTCGAGGTCGAATGCCTGCCGGGCCTCAGCGGAACCAATCAGCCCGTAGGCACGATTGTAAAACGTGTCCATCGCGTCGATCTCGTCGGCCTTTTCCATGTTGCGGAAGTGGCTGTCCACCGCTTCGAGCAGGGTGCGACGACGATCGAAGCGCTGTGCGTCCACATTGCCCGGCATGGTCAGGTCGCGGACCTTGAAACCGCCGGCGGCCGGATCGCTACCGAGCGAAAACGGGCCATACATGGAGCTGAGATAACCCGTGCCGGCATATTCATTCGGCTGGTTCGGGATGCAGACGTAGGGAGGCAGATTCTTGCGCGGTCCGAATTCGTGCGACACCACCGAACCGATACTGGGATATTTCAGCGCCGGGCTCGGGCGGTAACCCGTGAACATGTTGTGGGTGCCGCGTTCGTGGGCCGCCTCGCCGTGGGTCATCGAACGGATGACACACATCTTGTCGGCCACTTTGGCGAGATTCTTGAAATTCTCGCTGAACTCGATGCCGGTGACGTTGGTTTTGATCGGGTTGAAGGGCCCGCGATATTCCGAGGGGGAGAACGGCTTCGGATCCCAGGTTTCCTGGTGCGCCATCCCGCCGGGGAGATAGATGTGAATCAAGGACTTGGCGACGCCTTCCTTGGACTCGTAAAATTTCGTTTCACCCCGCGCTTCGACCTTCAGCAACTCGGGCAGAGACAGACCGAGGCCTGCGGCAAAGCCAACCTGCATGAAGTCGCGCCGGGAAGCGAGACCTGAATCGTAAAATCCTTTGCAGCCTTTCATGATTTCGTGGGTGTGGAGAGATGTGTGTTGAGACTAACAGCAACCTTCATTTCAGCCCCTTTGATCACAAGGCACGTGTTTACGTAAAGCCTGTATCTACGGGGGATTGCGCGGAATTATAAGCGCCACTAATGATCGCTTAGAACGCGTTCACGATCGCTCGGAATTGCCCAATCTTCAAGGGAAGGAAACAATGTTACAAAAACTATTTCCGGGATAGCGCACCCCGGGACTCCCGCGAATGCGGAACGTCCCCAGCGGTCATCACACGAGGCGCCCGCTCGCACAAGCTGGCGTTTTTACGTTGTGGCGGACCTCATTTCCCTGATCTACTTTCAACCTATCTCGGTCAATCAGCCCACCCCTGACACCATGAGGAAAGCCAATATCACGAGGAAATCCCCCGCCTTCAGTCTCCTTTCGGCCTGTGCTTTGGCCGCCGGACTGAGCCTGTCACCGCTCGCTCAGGCTCAGGAGAAAGTGACCTTCCAGGATCACGTGCTGCCGATCCTGGAAAACAACTGCCTGAACTGTCACAACCCCGACGAAGCCAAGGGCGGTCTCGATCTTTCCACCTACGGCGCCACCATGAGCGGGGGCTCCGGTGGAGATGTGGCCATTTCCCAGGATCCCCTCGGTTCCCGCATTTACACGCTGATGGCTCACAAGGAAGAGCCCTTCATGCCCCCCAAGAAGCCTCAGGTCGAAGCCGCCCAGCTGGCAACCATCCAGAAATGGATCGACGGCGGCCTGCTCGAAACTTCCAACAGCAAGGCCAAGAAAAACGACAAGCCGAAGCTGGACATGAATCTGACGGCTGTGACCGGCAAGCCCGAAGGCCCACCGGCCATGCCCGAGCACCTCTTGCTGCAGCCCGAAGTCATCACCGACCGGCCCAACACCGTTCCGGCCATCGCCCACAGCCCGTGGGCGCCCATCGTGGCCATTGCCGGCCAGAAGCAGGTGCTGCTCTATCACTCCGAGGATCTCGATCTCCTCGGCGTGCTCCCCTACCCCGAAGGATTTCCCCAGGTACTCAATTTCAGCGCCAACGGCAGTCTGCTCATCTGCGGTGGCGGTCGCGGGGGCAAATCCGGCAACGTCGTCGCCTGGGACGTGAAAACCGGCGAACGGGTCATCGAGGTCGGCAAGGAGTTCGATATCGTGCTCGGCGCCGACATTTCCCCCGACCACCGCACCGTGGTGCTGGGCGGTCCCGGCCGGAACATCAAGCTGTGGGACACCGTCAAAGGCGAACAGACCAGCTCCATCAAAAAGCACCCCGACTGGATGCTGACGGCGGATTTCAGCCCCGACGGCGTGCTTTTCGCCACTGGCGGCCGGTCCGCGGGCCTCTATGTCTGGGAAGGCGCCACCGGGTATGAGTTCTACACGCTCAAGGGCCACACCGAAGCCATCACCGATCTCGCCTGGCGGGCCGATTCGAACGTCCTCGCCTCCTCCTCCGAAGACGGCCAGATCATCCTCTGGGAAATGACCAACGGGAATCAGGTCAAGAAATGGGCCGCCCACAGCGGTGGCACGCTCTCGGTCGATTTCGCCCCCGACGGTCGCATCGTTTCCGGTGGCCGTGATAAAAAGATCAAAATCTGGAAGGTTGACGGCTCGCTGGAACGCGAGGTCGTCGCTTCGACCGATATCGTGATGTCGGTCGCCTTCAGCCAGGACAGCAAGCGCGTTTTCTCCGGTGACTACACCGGCAACGTCTCGGTCTGGGATGCCTCCAATGGCGAAAAAATCGGCGAATTGCTCGCCAATCCGCCCTCGATCGATCAGCAACTCGCCTATGCCCAGAAACGGATCACCGAGCTGACCACCAATCTTCCGAAGCTCGAAGAAGGCATCAAGACCGTCTCCACCGAGATGGCCGCCGCTCGCGCCAAGGTCGAGGAAACCAAGAAAAAAGTCGGCGAAACCGCCGCTCAGAAAGCCGCCGCCGACAAGAAGGCCGCCGATCTCGACAACCAGGTCAAGTCCCTGACCGCCCAGGTGCAGCAATTGCAGGAGGCGCTCAAAGGCAAGCAGGCCGAAGCCAAGAAACAGGCCGACGCCCTCGCTCCGCTGGTCGCCGCCGCCAAAGCTTCCCAGGACGAGGTGGCCAAGTGGACCGCCGAGCAGCAGAAACAACAGCAGGCCGTCACCGCGCTCGCCGCCGCCGTGGAAGCGGCCAAACAGGAAGCCGCCAAGGCCGTCCTCGATGCCGCCACGCAGAAATCACTCAACGAAGCAGCCGCCGCACAGCAGGCCACCGCACAGGCGCGTCAGCAGACCGATGCCGATGTCGCCGCCAAGACCAAGGCGCAGCAGGATGCCGCCGCCAAGCTCGCCGCCGCCTCGCAAAACGGCCAGGCCCCTCCCGCCGAACTCGTTCAGGCCAAGCAACAGGCCGATCAGGCGCTTGCCGCCGCCAAGACCGCGCAAACGGCCGCCGCGCAGAAATTGGCCACCGCCGATGCCGCGCTGAAACCGTTGCGAGACAAGGAAGGCGCCGTCAAAGCCGCGAAACAGAAAGCCGACGCCGCCGTGGCCGCCAAGGCCGCCGAGCATCAGAAAGCGTCGCAGGCTCTCGCCGCCGCCAAGGGTCAGCTCGATGCGGCGAACAAGAAATTGGCCGACGCCGACGGCAAGAAAAAAGGAATTGAAGCCGCCAAGGCCAAAGCCGATGGCGAAGCGAACGCGGTGAACACCCAACTGGCGGAGAAAAACAAGGCGCTCGGCGAAGCGAAAACCCAGCTCGCCGCCGCCCAGACCGAGGCCAAGAAGGCCACCGAACTGGCCGAGGCCACCGCGAAGCAGAAAGAGGCCGCCGATCAGGCTGTCGCCGCCGTGGCCAAGAAAGAGGCCGACGCCAAGAAGGCACTCGAAGTGGCGAAGAACGAACTCGAGAACAGCAAATTCCTGACCCGCAAATGGCAAGCCGCCGCCGTGAACCTGCAGGTTCACGAGGAAGCCACCGCGCTCGACGGGATGGAGGAAAAGCTGGATGGCATGGAAGAAAAGGTTACCGAAACCACCGAGGAACACAAAAAGGCCGAGGCCGAACTGGTCGCCGCTCAAAAGACCCTCGAAAACGCCAAGAAGACCGTCGAAACCGGCACCAAGGAACTCGCCGAGAAAACCACCAGCGTGCTGGAAACCGTGCTGAAGCTCGCCACCGCCAAGGCCGCCGCCGGTCTTCGCAAGGAAGTGGTCGAAAAGGAAACGGCGAACACCGAGGAAGGCATTCCGAGCGATGTCGAGCCCGATCCCGCCGCCGTCGTCGCGGCGCTGATCGAACCGGAAGCGCAAGTCCCCACCGAAGTGGTTGAGGAAGTCGATCCCGTCGAAGTTGCCGCGGCGGAAACGCTTGGCGCCAAGCCCCGCGAAGAAATCGAGAAGGAACTCCAGGCCCTCCAGAGCCAGCTTTCCGAGCTTCAGAGTTACATCAGCGACTCCTACCAGAAGGCCAGCGAAACCCGCAAGACCATCGCCGCCGCCAGCGAGGTCGCCAAGAAGACGCCAGCGGTCGTCGCCCAGCGTTCAGAGGTCGAGGCTCAACGCGAAGCCGAAGCCAAAAAGGTTCTCGAAGAAAAGAAGGCCCACGAAGCCGCGATCGAGGCCCAGCGCCGGAAGATCGAGGAACTTCGCCAGAAATACCTCACCATGGAGCCGAAGCGCGAGGCAGAGGGTTGAGTCGCCGATCCAACCCTGTTGAGTTTTTTTTTTAATGATGTGGGGTCCACGGAGTGCTAGAGTCTGTCCCTATCCGACGCTGTGCCGTTCTCGGCAAGGCCAGCGCCGCCGCCGGTGCTA
>JAGRPB010000097.1 GCA_020439945.1 Verrucomicrobiia bacterium | reverse complement strand
CCTGGGGAAGGCGTCCCGACGCGATCTCCTCGCCATCGGGGTCGGTCACCGTCCATTCGCCGTCGGCCTTGTCCCGGAAGGCGGCGATGACGCCGGTCTCGATGGAGAGTTTCAGCGGTGAGCCGTCCGGGCTATAAAAGGCGTAGCGGACGGGGCGCTGAAAACGGTGTGTCAGCGGCTTGGGCTCCTCGTGGCCGGTCAACCCGGCGGGAACGAGATCTTCGGAGAAATCGATTTCCGCGACGTCCTGGGGCTGGAAGCGTTCAAGGTCCTGCCGGAAAAGGCGTTCGGTCTCTCCGGCGTTGGCGGGACTGTCCACCTGCCAGGGCGGGGGACTCTCGGTGTGGCGGAATGACCAGGTGGGTTCGTCGAATTCCTCGGCGGCTTCCTTCGACCAGGTCTGGCGGAAGGCCTCCCAGTGATTCATGTAGTCGTAGCGATTCCGGTAGCCCCAGGTGAGCGCGTCGAGGGTGAGCGATTTTCTCTCGGGATCGTTTTTCGGGAGGTGATCGAGTTCCCAACGCAGGCGAACGTAGTGGAGGTAACGTTTGAGCTGATCCAGCCTGGCAAGGACATCCGCCCGGTCTGCGGCGAGCGTGGTGGCCTCGTCGAGATCGCGGAAGGCGAGCCCGATCAGGTGTTCGCTCATCAGTGGATGATCGCTGCGATCGAGGCGATCATAGTAGCGCCGCATCGGCGCGGCGGAGGGGCCGAAGGCCTTGTCGTAGAAGTCGCCGAGCAGGGCTTCAATGTCGACGTCGGGATCCCACATCAGGCGGTTGGCCACGTAGTAGCCGCGACCGTTGGGACCCCACGCGTTGCTGCTTTCACAGGTGATGCTGGTCGCGCCGCGGGCGGCATAGTCCCGGAAACGCTCGGTAACCATGGCGAGATTGTTGGCCTTGCCACCGGGCAACTGGTCGAAATCCCAGAGCCAGACCGAGAAATACTCGTAGATGCCGAAGTTCCGGGTCTTTTTCGGCCAGAGTTCCTTGAGTTCATCAAAGGTGTATTCGCCGTGCGTGAATCCCGCCGTGAGCTGAACGTAGACATTGGATTCGAGGGCAAAGGTCGGCGGTTCGCTGTGATCGCTGTAGGCCAGCATCCCGACCATCTTGCCGGGAAGCTTTTCGGTCACCGCGCGGGCAACCTCGTTGGCGAGCCCGAAGGCCCGGTCGGAAACGCTGCCGAGAGCGAGGCAGTTTTCGCACTCGCAATGGTTGAGTCCGTCAGAAGTTTCCATCGAGACCATGTCGAGTTCGGGTCGACGCTCGAGACGCTGCAGCGCCCACGCGATTGCCAGTTTTCGCACGGCGGGATTGCTGACGCAGAGCTGCGGCTTGCGCCGCTTTCCATCGACCAGGGCGAGGTATTCCGGGTGGGCCTCGAACGTTTCCTTGTTTTCCAGGATGATGGACTGCCAGGCGTGGCCGTTGCTGAGACGAAAACTGTCGGCCATCAGGTTTCGACGTCGCCAGGCTTCCGTTTCCGCGCGACAGCGCCCTTCCTTGTGGTCGAAATAGCCATAGCCCCACCAGATGCGTCGGGTCTGTATGGCGGGCCGATCGGTGACTTCAAAATCGACCTCCAACCGATCGAACGAGGGGAGCACCTCCCACTCCGGCGCCGGGAAAAACCAGCGGCAGCCCAGTTTCTCGAGAAACCGGAAGACCGCGTGCGAGGTTCCCGTCTCCGTCGCACCGACCAGGTAGAGCGAACCATCGCGTGGCACGATGACGAACGATTCGACGCCGTCGTAGGTATCGTGGATGGCGAGAGCGTCGGCGAATTCCGGAAGCGGGAACTCTTTCACCGTTCCCACAAAGATGCCGTGCTCCGGAGGGGAACCGGAGTCCGAAATAGAGAATTTAGCGCCACTGATTCTCTCGAGAAATCCGGCAAGTTCATTCGCGACGGCTCGGGTGGTTTCACCGGCGTCGGCCTTGATGACGATCGGGACTCGGGCGGTTTTTTGTTCGGCGAGAATGACGGACTCCGCTGACCGGGAAACGTCGGGTGTGGCGACGAGGACCGCGAGGAGCACGAAGCCGGAGACGATGGCTTTCATGCGGCGATTCTCTCTAAATGCGAGTGGATCGGCAATGCGGGGGCGAGGCCTGATCACGCGAGGTTTATTTTCCGATAAGAACTGGCCGTGAGAGGGTCGTTCCGATAGGAGTCGGCCATGACTTGGATCGACTTCACCGTGCTCGTTCTCTACTTCGTCGCCATGATCGCGATCGGCCTCTGGTCGATGCGCCGGGTGAAAGGGCAGGAGGATTACTTCATGGGTGGGCGCGGATTCGGGAAACTGCTGCAGACCTTCGCCGCCTTCGGGGCCGGCACCGGAGCCCACGAACCGGTCACGGTGGGGAGAACCGGGTGGACCAGCGGGCTGAGCGGGGTGTGGTCGGCTCTCATGTGGCTCTTCGTGACCCCGATCTACTGGATCACGGGCGTGTGGTATCGGCGCATGCGCCACCTCACCCTGGGTGACTGGTTTGTGGAGCGCTACGACTCGCGAAAGCTGGGGGTGGCTTACTCGATTTTCGCGATCGTCTTCTACATGTTCTACCTATCGACGATGCTGTCCGCCATCGCCAAGTTCGCGGTGCCGCTGCTGGGGTTCGAAGAATTCGCGGGAGTCGATATCAAGTATTGGCTGATCCCGACCATCGCTGTCATCGTCATTCTCTATGGGGTGCTCGGCGGATTGACGGCGGCCTACTACACCGACCTGATCCAGGGGATCTTCATCATCGTGCTCTCGGTTCTGCTGATACCCTACGGCCTGATTGCCCTGGTGAAGGAGTTTGGGGATCCGGCATCGCAGGGAATCATGGACGGCTTCCGCATCATGCACGAGCGGGTGTCGGATGACTATTTTGGTCTGTTCTCGGGCCCGGCGGCCGGGGAATTTCCGGTTCCCTACATCATCTCCCTCACGCTTCTGGTACTGGTCGGCATCGTGGTCCAGCCGCATTTCATCGCCACCGGCGGCGGCTCGGCGAAAAGCGAGTACGAGGCCCGGGTCGGCCTGGTGACGGGCAATTTCCTGAAACGTCTCTGCACCGTGGGCTGGGCGCTGACGGCCCTGATTGCGCTGGCGTTGCTGGCGGGAAACGCGGAGATCGCCGCCGATCCGGACCGGGTCTGGGGCGTGGCCGCACGGGAGATTCTCGGGCCGCTCAACCTCGGCCTGGTGGGCCTGATGCTGGCCTGCCTGATGGCGGCGATGATGAGTTCGGCCGACACTTACATGATCGTGACCTCCGGGCTGGTGACTCGCAATGTCTATGCGGCTTACATCAATAAGAATGCCAGCGAAAAGGAATGCCTCAACGTGGCGCGTGCCACCGGGCTGGTGATCATCGTGGGTGCCTCGGCGATCGCGCTCTGGATGGCGGACGTCTTCGGGCAATTCAAGCTGGCGGTCGAGTTGCCGATCCTCTTCGCGGCGCCCTTCTGGATCGGGATGTTCTGGCGCCGGGCCAACGCGACGGCGGTGTGGTTCACCATCGCGTTTTCCGTGATTTTCTTCTTCGTGCTTCCGGCCCTGTTGCCGGTTCTGTCCCCGGGAATGCGGACGGATCCCGGACTGACTCAGCCGACCTACCTGGTGACGAGGACGACCACCCGCCCGGTGACGGCGGCGGATGTGGCCCGGCATGAGGCCTGGGTCAAGGCGACTGCCGATGCGGCCGGTGATGAGGCGGTGCTGAAAAACATCGGACCCGAGCCTCCTGCGGGCGCCGAGGGCGAGACGGCCGACTTTGTCGTCAAGACCGGCGGCAAGCCGATCTTCTGGCGAGGCGGACTGACCCCGATCGGAGAAGTGACGCTCGAAACGGTGGAGGAACGCGAGGAAGGTGACACCCGTATTCTGGTGCAGCGCTACACCAACGCCCACGAAGGAACCGGTGACTTCAATCTCGATTTCCTGCTCTACCACTGGCTCGGTCTAGATCTCTCGAAGGCTTCCAAGGCCACCATCGAAACGCTCCGGCTCCCCCCGCGTCTCTTTCTGCCTTTCCTGGTGCTGATTCTCGTCAGCTTCGTCACCCGGCGGGAACGCAAAGAGGTGCTGGATCGCTACTACGCCAAGATGCGGACGGTGGTCGATCCAGATCCCGAGAAAGATCGCAGCAAGCTCGCTGAAGCCTATGCCAATCCCGAACAATACGACTCGATTCGCCTGTTCCCGGGAACGGATTGGGAATTCGTGCGACCACGAAAGATCGACGTGGTCGGATTCGTCGTATCTGTCGGCGTGTGCTTCCTGATCGTCGGCCTACTGTGGTGGCTGGCGGGAATTGGACGGGACTGAGACAGAAATGTAGAACGGGTCTCCCGGCCCGTTTTGTGTCGCACACGCGATTTGCCAGAAACGGGCCGGGAGACCCGTTCTACGAATGATGCGTTGGCGCGTTGATCACCCGGAGATTTCACTCACCAACTTCTCAAGTCGACGGGTGTATTCGACCCAGACTTCGCGGGCTTCGCCGGAATCATCGACGTCTTGGCCGGCGTGGATGGCGGCCTTGAGGTGGGGCTCGATGGAAAGCCAGCCGTCATAACCGTTCTGCTCCAGGTCAGCGAGAATGCGGCGCTGCACCGGATCCTCGTCGACGTGGCAGGTGATCCAGTCGCCGCCATCGGGATTCGCCTTGGCGCTCTTGATGTGGACGTGGGTGACGTGATCCCTGGTCGCCTGGTAGAATTCCCATGTCGCTTCGTTGCTGTTCTCGTGGAGGCTGTTGTTGCCGGTGTCGAGGATCAGCTGGAGCGCCGGGCTGCCGACAGCTTCGGCCAGTTCGAGCCAGCCGGCGGCGTCGGCACCGTAACCGGAACAGTTCTCATGAGCCAGGACCACGCCCTCGCCTTCGGCGATGGTGGCGAGTTCCTTGATGCGGCGGACCGTTTCCGACTTCCACGCTTCTTTCGTTAGCGGATTTTCCTCGGGATTGGGGTAGGACATGATGCGGAGGAACTTGGTGCCCACTTCGCGCATCCGGGGCGCGACGCGACGCAATTCGTCGAGATCCTTCTGGAAATCGGAAGTGATGGGACGCGCCCAGTTGCCGATCTGACCGCCGAAACCGACGATCTCGATGCCTTCTTCCCCGAGCCGGTCGCGAGTTTCGGCCCACTCGTCGTCGGTCTGGTCGCAGACATTCTTTCCGCCCAGCAGGCGCAGTTCGATGGCCGACCAGCCGGCTTCCTTGAGGGTGGCGATCTGTCCATCGAGAGTTTTTTCCGCTTCGTCGGCGAATCCGGTGAATTTGAAAGGCATGGGTTTGGTGGGATGAGGGTGTTTGGATGTTGAGGGATTTCGTTCTTCCCTCAATCAGAGTCCTGCGATGAAACGCGACAATAGCGTTCGAATCAAAGAAAAAGGCTGAATCGGCGTAGAGCGAGCGTGTTGCCTGAATCGGAACCTCCGCAACACTGCCACCGAACAATCACTCCGGAACAACGCGATACCATCCTTGAAGATAAACGCTGGCGGATACCTTCCCGAAATGTTCGGCACCAAAGTAGCCGGGAGCCGCCATCGTACTCCGAGCCCCCGCGGTGAGCAGTGAATCGATGCTGCCACTGTCCAGTCCATAGGCCACGGGGCGTGGGATTCCCTCGTTCATCGCTTTTTGCGAGATTTCACTGAAAGAGAACAGTTCCAGTTTCACGCCGAAGGATTTTTCGTAGAGGGCCGCCTTGCGACGGAGATTTTCCACGGCGCTCTCGGCAGCTTCCAACTGGGCGGCGGCAGCATCGCTGACCTTCGCTTCGCGGCGAAGGTATTCCAGATTCGGATCAGCATCGACGACGAGCGCGACGGCGGCGAATTCTGATTCGTCGGTCACCTTGACGGTGACGGGGCTGGAGACGGTGTAGGATTTGACTCTTCCGGTAAGTTTTCCGTGCTGACTGTCTGAAGTGAAGTTTTCGAAGGTGATCGCGTTCTTGGGCAGCCCGGCCTCGGTGAGTTTCGAGAGAATCGCCTGTTTGGCGGCAGCTCCCAGAGAGATTGCCTCCGCCAACTTGGTCGCTTCCGCCGTGTGGCGAAGAAAAACGGTGGCCGAATCGGCTTCGACGGAACCCTCGCCCTGTGAAAACAAGCTGACCAGGCGTGGTGATTCTTTGGTGCGAGGGTGATCTTCACCCAGAGCGTCCTGACCTCGGAGTGAGTTGGTGGCGGCCAGTGTGGCTGTGGAAAGAATGGCGGCAGTAAGAACAGATTTCATGACGATCTTGCGTGAAGGAAGGCATTCCGCTCCCTGATACGAAGGCGGAAAGCGATTTCTTTCAGTCTGCCAAGATCGTTGATCCTAAGCCAGCAGCTTCTTCACCACCTTGCCATACACATCGGTGAGCCGGAAGTCGCGGCCCTGGAAGCGATAGGTCAGCTCCTCGTGATCGAAGCCAAACAGGTGGAGGATGGTGGCGTGGAGATCGTGGACGTGGATGGGATCGTCCTCGACGCCCCAACCGATCTCGTCGGTCTTGCCGATGACCTGTCCGCCTTTCACGCCGCCGCCGGCCATCCAGACGCTGAAGGAATACGGATGGTGATCGCGACCAGTGACGGTCTTGAATCCGGAACGGTCTTCGCCCAGCGGTGTCAGACCGAATTCTCCGCCCCAGACGACGAGAGTCTCATCGAGGAGTCCGCGCTCTTTCAAATCCTTGAGCAAAGCGGCCACGGGTTGATCGGAGATCTGCGTGTTGGTGGCGAGTCCGGAATCCAGATTGCTGTGTTGATCCCAGGTCGAGAGAAACAGGGTCACGAAACGGACACCACGCTCTACCATACGCCGTGCGAGCAGGCAGTTGCGGGCGAAAGAACCCTGAAAGCCGGTCTTGTCCTTTCGATCGACACCGTAGGCTTCCAGGGTGGACTTTGATTCACCGGAGAGATCGATCAGTTCCGGCGCCGCGGATTGCATGCGGAAAGCCAGCTCGTAGTTGCGGATGCGACTGACGATTTCAGCGTGACCGTCGCGGTCGAAGCGCTGGCGATTGAGATCGTTGATGGCGGAGAGACTGCGCTCCTGCAAGGCCGAGGTGATGCCGGGCGGATTCTCGAGATTCAGCACCGGGCTGCCTTGATTGCGAAAGAGGGAACCCCCGTAGCTGGAGGGCAGGAAGCCGCTCGACCAACTGGCGGCCCCTCCCGGGAGGCCGCGTCCGAGCGTGGTCATGACCACGTAGCCGGGCAGATCGCTGCTCTCGTTGCCGAGCCCGTAGTTCAGCCAGGAACCAAGGGTAGGCCAGCCGCGAAGCGGTGATCCGCTTAGCATGAGAAGCTGGCCGGGCAGGTGATTGAACTGCTCGCAGTACATCGAGCGAATCAGGGCGATGTCGTCGGCGCAGGTGCTGAGGTGCGGTAGCAGGTCGGACATGTCCATCCCGCATTCGCCGTACTTCTTGAAGGTGCGGGGACTGCCCATGAGGCGGGCGCTTTCTTTCTGAGTGAAGGCGAATTTTACGCCATTCAGCATCGAGTCCGGCATCGGCTGGCCGTCCAGTTCATTGAGCTTTGGCTTGGGATCGAAGAGATCCATCTGGCTGGGACCGCCCTCCATGAAGAGGTAGATGCATCGCTTGGCCTTGGGCGCGAAATGCGGTTTACCCGCCGATCCGTTTGCCAGCAATCCGTCTTCGCCGAGCAACGAAGCCAAAGCCACCGTGCCGAGGCCACTGGCGGTGCTGGTGAAAAAATCGCGGCGACTGAAGGCGTGCCTCGGATCCTGTCCGGTTGGGAAATTCATCGGGAAAATCAATCGCGGGTCACGAACTCATCGAGGTTCAGAACCACGCGTGCGGTGGCCATCATGGCAGCTTCGGGATTCGCCGAGGCCCGAGCGAAGTCGTCGTGAGCGGAGCGCAACGTATCGAGTTCCGAAGTCAGCGGTGAGCGGCCGAGGCAACGCTGGAACAGGTCTTCAATGGCTTCGTCGATATTTTCGCCGTGGCGGGTATGGAGATCGCGGCCCAGCGCTTCCGCACCCTCGAAGAAAACGGGATCGTTGAGCAGGGTGAGCGCCTGCATCGGGGTGTTGGTCCGTTCGCGGCGGGCACAGGAGACACTCGTGTCGGATGCGTCAAAAGTGGTCAGCATCGGATAGATTACGGTTCGCTTGAGGAAGATGTAGAGCCCGCGCCGGTAGCGGTCGCCGCCCTCGCTCACGGGCCATTGCACGCTGCGTCCGACTTCGGTGACGAATCCCGGCAGGGGAGGGCGAATGCTGGGGCCGCCGAGGGAGGGATCGAGCAGACCGCTGGCGGCGAGGTTGAGATCGCGCACCGTCTCGGCGCTCACGCGGAAGGCATTCTGTCGCCAGAGCAGGGTGTTGCCGGTGGGATGCTCGGCGAACTCGGATCTCACGGCTGAGGATTGGCGATAGGTGGACGATTGGACGATCAGCCGGATGAGTTCCTTGCGGCTCCAGCCAAGGCGCCGGTATTCGGTCGCCAACCAGTCGAGCAGTTGAGGGTGGGTGGGGGGCGATCCCGCCGTGCCGAAATCGTCGGGCGTGGCCACGATGCCCACCCCGAAGAGATGCTGCCAGACCTGGTTCGCGGCGACACGGGCGGTCAGGGGGTTCGATTCGTCAAAGAGCCAGTGAGCGAGATCGAGGCGATCGGGAGCGTCGGTCTTTCCCGGCAGCGAATGCAGAACAGCGGGGAATCCCGGGGTGACTTTCTCTCCGTGGCGCGTGTAGTCGCCCCGTTCGTGAACGAATGATTCCCGACGGTCCTTGGTCCGCTCGCGAAATGTCCGCGCGCGGGCGGAGAGTTTCGGATCGGGATTTTTCTCGAGGTCTTTCTTCGAGAGAAGCGATCGAGCATAGGTCTCCAACTCCGGCGTCAACGGGAGCGAGGCGGTGCTTTCGTCCGCGTTGTTGAAGAAGGCGTAGAGTTGATAAAAGTCGTGTTGGGTAATCGGATCGTGCTTGTGGTCGTGACACTCGGCGCAGCCCAGGGTCAGTCCCAACCAGATGGTGCCCGTGGCGTTGACACGATCGACGACTTCCTTGGTGCGGTAGAGTTCCAGATCGACGCCGGCTTCCGTGTTGCGGAGGGTGTTGCGATGAAAACCGGTGGCGACCAATTGCTCCAAAGTTGGCTTTTCGAGAAGGTCGCCGGCGAGCTGTTCGATCGAAAATTCATCATAGGGAAGGTCCTCGTTGATCGCGGTGACGACCCAGTCGCGATAAACCCAAGCCCACGGCCGAATGGCGTCTCCCAGGTATCCCTCGCTGTCCGCATAGCGGGCCATGTCGAGCCAGTGCCGTCCCCAGCGTTCGCCGAAATGGGGGGAATCGAGGAGTTGTTCCACGGCCTCGTGGTAGGCCGATTCCGGATCTGCCTTTGATTTTTCGAGAAAGGCGCTGATCGCCTGCGGACTCGGCGGCAAGCCGGTGAGATCGAGATGCAGCCGGCGCAACAGGGTGGCGGGGGACGCATCAGGAGACAGTGTCAATTTCTCCGCCGCCAAGTGAGCCAGGACGAAGGCGTCGATCGGATTTCGAACTCGGTCGGCCAGTTGCTCCGGCACTTCGGGAACCGCCGGACGAACGATCGGTTGCAGCGCCCAATGATCCGGAGCCTCAACCTCGGCGTTGAGTTCCGGCGTGACGATTGTCAGAAGCGACAATGTCAGGAGGCTGAAGACGCGATTTGGCACGACGGGGGAAAGTGTAACGCGGTGCGATCGAATGTCCCCATACGCATGCGCGGGCTGTCAGTCTTCCCGCCGACCAAAGAAAACGCCCCCGGCGGATTTCTCCTCCGGGGGCGTTACGTCTCTCTATCTCTCTCGGAGCGCCCGCCAGCCAAAGCGGGCGCACCAATCATCATCATGCTGCAAAAAGTTTCGTCACCGGTTCGCCGTCGCTCGCCACCGTGAACGGACGCTTGGTCGGGCTGTATAGAATCTGGTCCAGGGGCAGACCGAGCGCGTAGCCGATGCTGGCGTTGAAATCGAAAACCGTGACCGGGTCTTCGATCACCTTGGCGCCGGTTTCGTCCGTCTTGCCGAAGCGCCGTCCGCCAACGACACCGCCTCCGGCCATGATGCCGGAGAAAGCCTGCGGGTAGTGATCGCGACCGACATTCTGGTTGATCTTCGGCGTGCGTCCGAACTCACTGGTCAGCACGACCAGCGTGTCTTCCAGCAAGCCGCGGTTTTCCAGATCGCTCAACAACTGGGCGAAACCCTGATCGAGCGTGTCGCAGAGCTGCGGGGTGCGGACGAAATTGCTGGTGTGGGTGTCCCAGCTGCCGAGCGTCACCTCGACAAAGCGAACGTCGTTTTCGATGAGGCGGCGTGCCAGCAGGCAGCCCTGGCCGAAGGTGGTCCGGCCGTAGGCATCGCGAACCTTGTCATCCTCCTCGGTGAGGTCGAAGGCTTTGAGATCGGCGCTCTTCATCAGGGTTACGGCGTCGTCATACATCTCGGTATAGGCGCGTACGCCCTTGATGCCCTGGTAACGCTGACGGAATTCGCCGGCCAGTTCCTGGGACAGGTCGTAGCGGAAATCGAAATCCTCGTCCTTGAAACGGGTGGTCACATTCTGCAGTCCCCGCTCTGGGTTGTTGATGAGCAACGGCTGGAATTTCCCTTCAAAAAATCCGCCGCCCGGGTGACGGCTGCCGCCGCCGATGACGATGTTGCCGGGGAGTGTGGGATTGAGCCGGTCCTGGAATTTCAGGAGCCACGCGCCCATCGCCGGATGCTTGATCGTGCCGCGCAGCGCGTAGCTCGTGTGCATCAGGTAGTTCGCCTGCTCGTGTGCGCCGGAGGCGGAAAGCATCGAATTGATGATCGCCATGTTGTGCGCCTGCTTGGCGAGGCGCGGCAGGTATTCGGAGATCTGGACACCATCGGCATTCGTGTTGATCGCCTTGGTAGGTCCCATGGTTTCCGCGCCGGGCTTGACGTCGAAGGTGTCGAGGTGGCTCATGCCGCCGCTCATGTAGAGGTAGATGACCCGCTTGGCGGTGGCGACGGCCTGTTTGACATGGCTGCCTTCGCGAGCGGCAAAAGCCGAGCGCGTCAGTGCGGGAGCCATGCCCACGCCAAGCAGCGTGCTGGCCGTTCTCGCCGCAAAGGTGCGACGAGACATTTCATTGGAGCGATTGAGTAGAGATTTCATGGAAGGATGGGGCTTGGAGCTTGGTGCAAGGGGCTTGGAGCTTTACTTTGGAAAATTGAGTTGGATACAGTGGCGAAGATGAAAGTTAGATTTCGTTTTCAAACCTTGGACATTTGGAAAAGAGCGATCACGATTGGTGACAGGTTGCTGGACATTGCGGATCAGTTGGAGGTGCGGCATCGCTATCGGTTTGCGGAGCAATTGCGAGGGGCCGCGCTGAGTGTTTCAAACAATATTGCGGAGGGTTCGGGGAGCGCCTCGGACAAGGACTTTGCCCACTTCCTGAACATTGCGAAGCGATCGGCTTTCGAGAATGCAAACATGGTTCTCGCTTTCCACCGGCGGCAGTTGATTTCCGATGTGGAAGTCGGCTCACTTTTGGAGGAATTGGAGACAGAGTGTCGCATGATCGAATCGTTCAGGAAGCGGCTGAAGTATTGAAGATTCCGAGCCCCACGCTCCTCGCGCCAGGCTCCGTGCTCTCTCATTGTTCGAACCAGAACTCCTGGCCGTTGAGGAGGGCGAAGGCGACATCCTGGTAGAGGTTGCCGCCGCGTTCCTGGGCGTGGGAGAGGAGGAGTTTCTTCTCCTGCGCGGTCGGTTTGCGGGTGAGGAGGCTCAGAAAGATCGCGTCGATCTTTTCTTCCGGAGTTTTCGCCTCGCTGATGGCGCGGCTCAGCACCGACTGGGAATTCATCACTTGTCCGAAAGTGCTGCCATTCAGGAGCGCGAGCGCCTGGGGCACCGAGGCGTCGGTATTGGCGTTTTCGATGGTGTCGCGATCCGACTGACCGAATTCCCGCAGGAAGTGACCGAGCGGCGCCGGTGAGGTGATGTGGGCGGCGCGAATCATTGAACTGAGAGTGCTTTTGCGGAAGCTGGCATACTGCTTGCGCTGGTTCTGATCGGCCATGCCCATCTCGGCCATCTCTTCCTCGATCATGGACTTCTCTGCCTCTGCCTGAATCTTGCGAAGTTGGGCGGAACTATTTCCGTCGCCGTCCATCATCATGGGGCTGATTTCGACCTCTTCGCCGTTGGGCAGATTCATCGCCACTTCCTGGACATCCGTCTTCTCCATGGTCGGATGGAAGACCTCATCCATCACCAGTTCACGCAGCCGCGTTCTCATGCGACCGACTTCGCGGCGCAGATCGGCGACTTTCTTGGAGTCCTTGGCTTTTTCCGCTTCGGCGATCTGGGCGCGGAGGCCTTCTTCCTCCTTCTCCAGTTCCTTCTGGCGTTGCGCGATCAACCTGGCGGCAGCGACCAATTCTTCGTCGCTGCTGTCTTCGAGCACTTTCTGCATGGCTTCCTGCTCGGCCATGCGGAGTTGGAAAAGCTGGTCCTTTTTCCAGTCGTCCATCTCCGGAGTGGGGTTCACCAGGGCGACCAACGAATCCCAGATCTGCTCGGCCGACATGCGGCGCAACACGGGACCCACGAAAGTGTAGGGTTCACCGGCGGCGGGATCCTGGACGCTCGCCTGTCGCTGATAGACCTGAGAATTCAGCACCAGGCGCAGGTAGGCCTTCATGTCGTATTCACAGGCAACCATCTGATCTTCCAGAAAGGCCATCAGTTCGGGATGGCTCGGTTCGGAACTCTCGGTGAACTCGTCCACCGGTTCGTAGAGGCCGGCACCCATCATCTTTTTCCAGAGGCGGTTGGCGATGACTTTGGTGAAGAACGGATTTTCTTCCGAGGTCAGCCAATCCGCATAGATCTTCACGCGTTCCTCGGGCTTGGTGACCTCGGGATCGGCGCCGAACATCGTGCGGGGAGAGACGATCTCGTTGGGCTTGGCGTTGTCGTATTTGTAGTCGTGCGGCAACTTCGGCAGCGAATTGCGCTGGCTGACCACGTAGTTGTTCCGCACCATGCGGGTGATCTCGGTCATGGCGGCGCGAAGATCTTTTTTCTGCTGGTCATCCATGTCCGCCGCGGTTTTAACCATCTGCTGGGCGTCGGACACGGCGCCGTAGTTGGAACCGTTGGGATTCACGCCGTAGGTGAAGGCGGCCATGTGGTAGAAATCCATCTGCGTCCAGGTATCGAACGGATGGTCGTGGCACTGCGCGCATTCCAGGCGGGTGCCGAGGAAGATGCGAACCGTGTTGGCCATGTGATCCAGCGGCATGCCGCGATCGCGAATGTAGTAACCCACCGCGCCGTTTTCCCACGCCTGACCGTCGGCCGTGAGCAGCTCGTAGACGAACTTGTTATAGGGCTTGTTGGTGCGCAGCGCGTCCCGCACCCAGTCGATGTAGAACGGGGTGATGTTCTGTTGCGCCGGGGCGTTGTGGCTGATGCGCAGGATATCGGCCCAGAAATTGTAGAAGTTGTTCACGTAGCCTTCACTGGCCAGCAAATCGTCGATCAGCTGAGCGCGCTTCTTCGGATGATCGGAATTCAGGAAGCGGCTGGCTTCTTCGACGCTGGGAATGCGACCGATCACATCGAGATAGACACGACGCAGGAAAACCTCGTCGCTGGCGGGAGCGTTCGGTTTCAGGCCCGCTTCCTTCCACGCCTTGGCGAGAATGGCGTCGATCTGCTCCGGCTTGCCGACCTTGGGGCGGGGTTTCGGTTCCGCGGGTTTGCTTTCCGTTTTCGGTTTGGCGGCCGCCACCACTTCGGGTTTCGCCTTCGGCATGCCTGCCATCTTCCCGGCTTCGGGAGCGGGTTTCTTCGCGGCTTCGGTCTTGGCGGGCGGCGTCGCCTTCTTGGGTTCCACCTTGGCCACCGGTTTCGTGGCGGGCTTTTTGTTTTCAGGTTTGGCCGCTGGCTTGGGCGCCGGTTTCGGAGCTTCGGCTTTGGCGGGCGCCTTGGTATCGACTTTGGCGAGAAGCGTCTTGTCCGCTGGCTTTGCCGGGGCGGCGGCTTTTTGCGGCGCCGGATTGGGTTTCGCGTTTTCTTCCGCTTTGCCGGGCGAAGCGGAGAGGAGGAGTATTCCGCCACAGGCAATGGCGGCGGCGAGGGATGATAGAGGTCTGATCTTCATGCGAGGGTTGTCGGTGGATCGAGATCACTGACGCTTCCCCGCGACCGGTTGGCTTCGCAGATTTTGCTGGCTCAGGCGCAACATTTGCATGACGCGATTGCGCGGGAAAATGAAGCTTAGTAATAAGGGTATATGCTGGCTTCTAGTTGCTTGCGAAAATAGTAATGGCCGGGGCGAGCATTTCTGGCCGCTCCCGGCCACTCTTGGGAGGAAGGTGGTTTTCTGCGCAGGATTTGCTCAGTGGCCGAGGTGGATCAGCTGGAAGGGTCTTCCAGTTTCTTGCCGGCTTTCTGATGCGCGTCGTCGAGTTCTTCGACCGCCAACCAATCCGATCGATCGGCGGAAATGCCTGTGGACAGATCCGACCCTGTTGGGCGGCGGAATGAACCGGGTTGAATGAGACTAGGAAAAAGTCCGCTTCGAGGTTGATCGAGCACGCCAGGGCCGCAATGATGCGGCTTCATGTGGGGAAATTGCGAGAGGAGGACTCTGCTGGTCTGGATCGCCTGTGCCGGTCTCTGTTGGCCGATGCTGTTGGCGGCGCAGACTCCTCTGCCGTCCGGCGACGCGGATGCATCGGCGGAAGCCGCGCCGGAGGACGATCCGGATCTCGCGAGTCCGCTCGACACGCTGATCACTTTTCTCAAAGGAATCGAAGCGGCGGAAGGTTCCGACGACGACCAGCAGTGGGCGACAGTTTACAAGACCCTCGAGATTCCCGAGAGCGCGGGGGAATCCCGGCGCGACGCCGCGTTGCGCCTGCGGCAGGTGCTGAACCGGCTGGGCAAATTCGATCCAGAGCGCGTTGCTCCCGACTCCGAGCAAACGGCCGAGGCGAGGCTGGAACGATTCGAACTGTTTCCCGACAATTCCCATCCGGGAGCCACGGCGCAGTTCGATTCGCGGCTGACCGGTCCGCATCAGGAACTTCCCGGCCGCATCGTCCTGGCTCATGATCCCGAATTGGGCTGGCGCTTTGATGCCGAGACCATTGAGGCGATCAATCCGCTGTTCGGTTGGCTGGAAGAGCGCGGCGCTCGCAGTCATCGGCGGGAGGATGAAACACCCTTGGCCGACGTGATCCGGGAACGGGTTCCCGAGTGGACCAAACGCGGATTCTTCCTCGGAATGGAGGTGTGGCAATGGGTGATGCTAACTGTGATCCTGATTCTGTCGGTGATGGCCTATTGGCTTGGCACGATGATTTTCGCCGGTTTGATCGGGCTGATCTGGAGCCGCATGAAAAGCTCTCCCACTGCCGCGGAGCGGCGGCGGGTGGCGCGGCCATTGGCGCTGGTCCTGGGAGCGGTGGTTTTTATTCTGCTGCTGAAGCTGATCGGCATCATCGGTTCGGCCCTGGCGGTGTTCCTCCTCGCGGGGCGTCTGGTGTTGGTGGCGGGCGCGACGTGGACGGCGTGGTCGTTCACGAATTTTCTGATGAATCTCTGGACGCGCCGGGCATCGGACACGGACACCACCTTCGACGACATGCTGGTGCCGCTGGTGCGGAAAACCCTGAAGGCGATCATCATCGTCTGGGCGATCATCTACATCGCCGAGGCGATCGACGTGCTGAATTTCGTGACGCCTCTGCTGGCGGGATTCGGGCTGGCGGGGCTGGCGGTGTCTTTCGCGGCCCAGGACGTGATCCGGAACCTGTTCGGTGGGATGACCATCTTCCTGGACCGGCCGTTTCAGGTGGGGGAGCGGGTGATTTTTGAAGGCTACGATGGAGTGGTCGAGGAAATCGGCTTTCGTTCCACCAAGCTTCGCACCCCGGACGGTCACCTGGTCACCGTTCCCAACGGGGCGATCACGAATCATTGCGTGGAAAACATCGGTCGCAGGCCATCGATCCGCCGCGACTTCCAGGTGGGCGTCACCTACGACACCCCGCCGGAGAAATTGAAAGCCGGGATCGAAGCGATCCGCGGCATTCTCGAGGAATCCGAAATCCGCCAGCAGATTCATCCCCGGGTCGATGGCGACGAGTTTCCACCCCGCGTTTTTTTCCAGGAATTCGCCGACAGCGCGCTGGTCATCCGGGTGCTCTACTGGTTTTCCAGTCCCGACTACTGGGCTTACGTGGAGCACGCGGAGCGGGTGAATCTGCGCATTCTCGAAAAGTTCAACGAAATGGGCATCGAGTTCGCCTTCCCGACCCAGACCGTGCATCTGGCGAAAGACGCGGAATCCGACGAGCCGTGATCCGCTCGACCCCGCCGTTGCGCCGGTTGGTGTGATCGATTAAGTCTCAGGCCTCATGCAGCTGAAGCACGGCATCCATCTCGGTTACTGCACCAATATCCATCGAGGCGAGACCTGGGGCGAAACCTTCGCGGGACTCGATCAGTTCACCCGTCGCGTTCGCGAACAGGTCTGTGCGGCCGACGAACCGTATGGGATCGGCCTGCGTCTCAGCGCCGATGCGGCGGCGGAACTGGCGACGGACCGGAGCAAGGTGGACGCTTTTCGGCGCTGGCTGGAGGAGACGAACAGCTACGTTTTCACCATCAACGGATTTCCCTACGGCAAGTTTCACAACACCCGCGTCAAGGAACAGGTCTACGCGCCCGATTGGACCACTCGGGAACGACTCGATTACACGACGCGGCTTTTCGATCTGCTCTGTGAAATCGCGCCGGCCGGGATCGCCGGAAGCGTCAGCACGCTGCCAGGGTCGTTCAAGGAATTCATCACCGATGACGCCGCGCAGGGATCGGCCATCTGCGCCAACCTGCGGGCCTGTTCGGAGCACCTCGAGCGACTGCGGGAATCGACCGGTCGCGACCTTCACCTGGGGTTGGAACCCGAACCGCTGGGGTGGTTCGAGACAACGCCGGAAACGGTGCGCTTTTTCGACCGCCTGACTGATGGTGTCAGCGACGCCGAGCGCCAAGCGATCCTCCGCAACATCGGCGTGAATTACGACACCTGTCACCTCGCGATCGAATACGAGGAACCTGCCGCCGCGATCGGTCGCCTGCGGAATGCCGGCATCCGGGTGAGCAAGATCCATCTCAGCAGCGCGCTCAAGCTGGCGCCGTCGGCGGCGACTCGCGACCGGCTGCGAGCCTTCGAGGACGACGTCTACCTGCACCAGGTCGTGGTGAGGGAGGGCGACGCGGTGACGCGGCGATTCCGCGATCTGCCGGACGCTCTGGATTGGGCGGAAGGCGGCGAAGATTCGGTCGGCGATGAGTGGCGGGTGCATTTCCACGTGCCCGTGCACGCGCAGCCGGAGACGGCGTTCTTTTCCGACACGCGAGACCATGTGAGCGGGGTGCTCGAGCTGCTTGGCGCGGATCCGGGCTGGTGCGATCATTTCGAGATGGAAACCTACACGTGGGAAGTGCTGCCGCCGGAGCTTCGATCGCCGGACGTGGTCGATCAGTTGGTGAAGGAGTATGACTGGTGTCTCGGTGAATTCGAGCGCGTGGGATTGCGATGAGGAACAGACAAGTTCTTCGTTGAGAAACGCTAACTATTCTAATGCTGCGCACCATTCTGATTCTGGGCCGGGTCTCGAACCTGCCGACGGTTTGGACAAATGTCCTCGCCGGCTGGTTTCTGGTGGGTGGAGCGTGGAATTGGGAACTGCTTTGGATCGAGATCGGTGTGAGCCTGCTCTACATCGCGGGGATGACGCTGAACGACGCTTTCGACGCCAAATGGGATCGCGAACACGCGCCAGAACGTCCCATTCCGAGCGGCGCCATTTCGGGCGGAAAAGTGCTGGCCCTGGGAGCCATCCAGATGTTGGCGGGGGCGGCGGTTCTGCTGACGCTGACGCGAATCCAATGGCCGTGGCTCGCGTGCCTGGTGGCGGCGATCGTGATCTACGATGCGGTCCACAAGCGGACGCCGGTCGCGGTTCTGGTGATGGGCGCGTGCCGGGGACTGGTATACCTGATGGCCGCTTCGGCGATCTCGCGGGACGGCTATTTTCCCCATCTGCTCTGGGTGCTGGCGGGGACGGTGGTCGCCTACGTCGCCGGCATCACGGTACTGGCTCGCTCCGAGCGCGGACCGGACGCTCCACGATGGGAAAAGTGGCTCGGTCGCGCGCTGGTCTACGCCCCGCTTTTCGCCCTGGCGATCGCGCCGGGTGAGATGACGGACGCGGAAGGCACCTGGATCAAACTCACGCTTTGGATCGTGTCGCTCGTTTTTGTGATCGGATGGATCACGATTGTCTCGACCTGGTTTTTGAAATCCGAGAAAGGTCTCGCCATCGCGCTCCTGATTGCCGGGATTACCATCATCGACGGGTCCGTGGTGTGGTTTTCCGATTCGATCGCCGGCATGGTCGCGCTGGCCCTGTTGCCGATCACGCTCCTGTTCCAGCGCTTCATTCCCGCGACCTGAGCGGGCGCGACGCCCGCAATGACGCCCCCTTGCGCTTCCCAAAGCGGGGCGGGATGGTATGATTCGCCCCCCTTTTCATGATTCAACGCTCCATTCCCCTGACTTTCGAGCATCGCATCGTGTTCACCCACGGTGCCTTCGAAACCGCGAATTTGACCCTGCGGGACCTGCTCGCGGAAGCGACCGAACTCGACGGTCGCGCCAAGGTTCTTGTTCTCGTCGAGAGCGGTCTCATGGCGGGCAATCCGAAATTGACCGACCGGATCCAGGGCTACTTCACGCGTCACGCCGACGCCGTCAGCCTGGTGGCGGAGCCCATGGTCATGCCCGGGGGAGAGGCCTGCAAGAATGACTGGTCACTGGTCGAGAAGATCTGGCGGGCGATCGAATTTCACAAGGTCTGCCGGCATTCCTTCGTGATCGCGATTGGCGGGGGCGCTTTCATTGACATGGCCGGGTTCGCCGCCGCGACCGCGCACCGCGGCATCCGGTTGATCCGCATGCCCACGACCACGCTCAGCCAGGGAGATGGCGGGGTGGGGGTGAAAAACGGGGTGAACTATTTCGGGAAGAAAAACTGGGTCGGCACCTTCAGCGTTCCGTTCGCGGTGGTGAACGATCTCGATTTCCTGAAATCGCTCCCCGAGCGCGCCCTTCGCGACGGTATCATCGAGGCGATCAAAGTTTCCCTGATTCGCGACCGACCGTTTTTCGAATACCTGGAAAAGAAGGCCGATGAACTCGGTCGGCTGAAACTGGAGCCGGTGGAACGCGCCATCCGCCGCAGCGCCGAACTTCACGTGGACCACATCGCGACTTCTGGTGATCCTTTCGAGTACGGTTCCGCGCGACCGCTCGATTTCGGGCACTGGGTGGCTCACAAACTGGAACAACTCTCGAGCTTTTCCGTTACGCACGGCGAAGCCGTCGCCATCGGGATGGCGGTCGACCTGCTCTACTCGGTCCGGGTCGGGTTGCTGAATCGCGAGACTGGCGATCGCATTCTCGCCTTGATGGAAGCGGTCGGATTCGGGCTGTGGTCGGATTTTCTCGATCAGATCGATCAAACCAGCGGCAAACCGGTGATCCTGGCGGGGCTCGAGGAATTCCGCGAGCACCTCGGTGGAAAGCTGACCATCACCCTGATTCCGGAGATCGGGCGCAAAGTCGAAGTTCACATGATGAACGAATCCGCCGTTCTCGGAGCGCTCGGTGATCTCGAGGCGCGCTATCGAGTGAAAGAAAGCGACTGCGAAGCCAGGGCGAACTGACTTTTTCGTCGCTCGTCGCCTTGGTTGGATTTTTGATCAGGTCACGAAAAAGCCCCTGCCACGACCGGGGAGACGTGACAGGGGCTTTCGACGGGTCGCTATGAGAAAAAGGATCAGGGAATCGTCAGCGTCTGGCCGGTCCGAATCAGGTCGGAGGTGAGTCCGTTGGCGCTCTTGATGGCGGTGACTGAAGTGCCGTAGCGACGAGCCAGGCTGAAAAGTGTGTCGCCCTGCACGACGGTGTGGCTGGAGCCGCCGCCGCCCGATGAGGTGGTCGTGCTGCCTCCACCGCCGCTGTAGGCCGGTGCGGGAGGAGGCGCGGTGTAGCCGCCGGTGTCGTAGGAGGAAGCCGGAGGCGTGGGCTGCACGTCCGGGTATTCACCAGCACCACTGCCGTAGGCGGAACCGCCACCTTCCGGACCATAGTAGGGATTGCTGGCGTAGGGATTGGTGTCGGCGTCCTTGTTCTTGCAGGAAACGGTGAGGAGCGCGGCCGCAGGAAGAAGAACGAAGCGGAGGGTCGAAAAGAGCAGTTTCATAAGCGAAGACCCGCGATGAGGCGGCAGATTTTATTTCGAAGTTGGCGAATGTTAAGATGGCTAAAATAATAATGCAAGACTGAGAATACGATTTTTACGAAAATTTTTCTCGAGGTGATAATCGCCATGTCCGGCTGGAGAAGCGCGTTCGACGCCCCTATGTTTCCCCATGAAGCATCCTCTCTCCGCCCGCTCTCGTTACGCCGTAATTGCCTTGTGTTCGATTTT
Source organism: Verrucomicrobiia bacterium (assembly GCA_020439945.1). Classification (GTDB taxonomy): domain Bacteria; phylum Verrucomicrobiota; class Verrucomicrobiia; order Verrucomicrobiales; family DEV007; genus JAEUHH01. The sequence continues at coordinate 397 of JAGRPB010000097.1, read as the reverse complement.
CGCCGCCGCACCGATGGCTTTTTCAAACACCGGTCGCGCCGAGGTGACCGGGAAGGAAGTCACCTATTCTGACGGCGAGACCACCATGAAAGGCTACCTCGCCTACGATTCCGACAAGGAAGGCAAGCGCCCTGGCGTCCTCGTTGTTCACGAATGGTGGGGACACAACGCCTACGCCCGCAAGCGGGCCGAGATGCTGGCGGAACTCGGCTACACCGCTCTCGCGGTCGACATGTATGGGAACGGGAAAACCGCCGATCATCCCAAGGACGCCGGCGCGTTCTCGGGTGAAGTGATGAGTCACCTCGATACCGCAGAAGCCCGATTCCGAGCCGCGATCGACTTTCTCAAGAAGCAGCCTCAGACCGACAGCGGGAAAATCGCCGCCATCGGCTAC